>CALMEG010000001.1 GCA_937863185.1 uncultured Paracoccaceae bacterium
AGACGCACCAGATTTAGGTTCTGGCGCCGAAAGGCGTGGGGGTTCAAGTCCCTCCACCCGCACCATTTGAAATCACCGGGTTTCGCTTTGATGCCTCACCGCCTGCCCCGGTCGCTTCGACAAAAGGCCTTGGTTTGCTTCGTGGCCTAGGCCAGTTGATCAGCACGACCCCCGCGATGGCGGCAACCAGTCCAAGGCCCACGGGAAACGAGAAACTCTCGTCCAGAAACGCCATTCCCAGGATCACGCCGATCCCCGCGCGAAGGTAGCTTTGGCTGGCCACACCCATTGACCCAAGGGTTCGGACCAGACGGAAATAGATCAGAAGGGCAACACCGGTGCAGGCAACCGACAAGACAACCGCCGCGCCAATCGCCATGAAACCCGGTGACAATGTCCAAGGGCGCTCCAGCACCAGAGCAAGCGGGACAAGAACCATCGATGCCCAGATCATCGTTCCCGTCGCGGTCGCTACGGCACCGATATGGCCAAAGCGATTTCCATAGATGGCTGCACCGGCATAAAGCGCGGCCCCGACGAGACAGGCGATTTGCCCGGCGACCTGATGACCAAGGCCACGCAGCGCATCCACGCCCACAATAAGGATCACGCCGACTATACCAAGGGCGGCCCCTGCCAGCTTTCGCCCCCCAAGCGTTTCATGACGTGTGACAAATGCCGTTATCAGCAAGACGAAGATCGGAGAAGTCGAGTTGAGGACACTGGCGAGGCCGGCATCGACATATTGTTGCCCCCACGCCAGAACCGTCCACGCGCCAATGCTGTTGAACACGGCCTGCAACAGAAGCATCCGCCATGTGCGCAGATCGCGCGGCAATGTCTCGGCGCGGCCGCGCATGATGAGCAACAGGAAGACCGCCGCCCCCAGAACACGGAATGCAATGAGCGTGACAGGCGGTATTTCGGCCACTGCCACCTTTATGAACAGGTAGGACGCCCCCCAAAGGAGGGCCAAAAGCCCCAGCAGCGGCAATTCGGTCCGCAGTATGGCCGAATTCATGGCCGGTGGGCCCTTTGGCTATCGAACGGGGCCGCGGCGCGGTCGAACATGCCATAATCCCGAATGACGCTTGCGATACGAAGACGATAATCGTCAAAGACCCCGCCGCGCCCTTTTGCCTGCGCCGTCCTGTGCGCACTCAGGTTGCGCCAGCGTTCGATGGCCGCCTCATCCTCGAAGAAGGAAAGCGACAGGATCTTGCGCGGATCGGTCAGGCTCTGGAACCGCTCGACCGAGATGAAGCCCTCGATCTCGTCCAGCAAGGGGCGCATTTCGGCGGCGATGCCGAGGTATTCCTCTTTTCGCCCGTCGGCGGGTTCGACCTCGAAGATCACCGCGATCATGCCCGCTCTCCATGCGGAGCCGAGGCAAGCTTCAGGAATGTCCGGTCCTCACGCAGCAGGAATCTCTCCTTCTGGGCGAAGGCATAGTTCTCGCGGCCCAGCGGGTCGTCCGCCAGACGGGCACGATAGGCTTCGTATTCCGCAAGGCTGGCGACATTGTAGATGCCGTAGGCAAGTGTCGAAGACCCTTCGTGCGGGGCGAAATAGCCAATCAGATCAGCGCCGCAGCGCGGGATGGCCTGCCCCCAGTTGCGGGCATATTCCACAAACTGGGCCTTCTTCGCCGGGTCGATGTGGTAGCGGATGATACAGGTCAGCATGGCTGTCTCCTTCGGGATGTCTTCCGGCAGACTAGAGCATTGCGAGCAGCCAATACTTCGATTATTGTCGAAGGATGAAAGAAGGCCCCGATATTGCCCGCGTCGCCGCGCTGATCGGCGATCCCGCGCGCGCCAACATGCTGACCGCCCTCATGAGCGGGAAGGCCCTGACGGTAAGCGAACTTGCAGAAGAGGCCGGGGTAACGATCCAGACGGCCAGTTCACACCTGTCGAAGCTTGACGAGGGCGGGTTGCTGCGCCCCAGAAAGCAGGGACGGCACAAGTATTTCGGCCTTGCGAGCGACGATGTCGCACATGTTCTCGAAGGGTTGATGGGGCTTGCGGCCGGGTCGGGACATTTGCGCAAACGCATCGGCCCGAGGGATGCAGAACTGCGCCAGGCCCGCGTCTGCTACAATCATCTGGCCGGCGACAAGGGAACGCAGCTGTTCGACAGCCTGATCGCGCAGGAATACCTCAGGCATGACGGCGAACATATCGTGCTGACAAAGGCGGGCGCAGCCTTTGCCGAACGTTTCGAGATCGACATCGACGGTTTGCGAAAGGCCCGCGCCCCGCTCTGCCGGGAATGCCTGGACTGGAGCGAGCGCAGATCGCATCTGGCAGGAAGCCTGGGCCGCGCGTTCCTCGGCCGTTTCGAGGAACTGTCCTGGGCAAAGCGGGACCAGAAAACACGCGTCGTGACGTTTTCGGCCAAGGGCGCAAAGGCGTTCGACGGAATGTTTCCGGTCAGCCGGTGATCCCTCCAGTCACTGCGCAGCGAAGACCCTTCCGGGTTTGACAGATATGACACCTGTGCTATTTCTGAGGGAGCAGGGGTAGGCAAGAACCCCGTGAGGCGCCAGCCCAATCTTGCATCCTTCTGATTTAGAACTTGCAGGGAGGGTGCTTCATGGCGTCTTACAATGAGATCACCGTATCGACCCTGGCCCGACTAATGGGCACACCGGCATGTCCTGTCCTGCTCGATCTGCGCCTGGACGAAGATTTCGATGCCGACCCACGCCTTGTTCCCGGGGCATTGCGCCACCCGTTCGACGCGGTGGCGGGGCTTTTGCCAGAACTCGGTGACAGGGCGGTCGTCGTCTATTGCCAGAAAGGGCTGAAGATCAGCCAGGGAGCGGCCGCCATTCTGCGGACAGAAGGGGTCCGGGCAGAGGTGCTTGAAGGTGGGCATTTTGCCTGGCGCGATGCGGGACAACCGATGGTGCCGGCCGCAAAACTGCCGCCACGCGATGCGGATGGCCGCACCCTTTGGGTGACCCGCCACCGCCCGAAGATCGACCGCATCGCCTGCCCCTGGCTCATCCGCCGATTTGTCGACCCGCGGGCCCAGTTCCTGTTCGTCTCGCCATCGCAGGTGTTGAATGTCGCCGATCGTTTCAGCGCGACTCCATTCGACATGGAGGATGTATTCTGGAGCCATCGCGGCGCGGCATGCACCTTCGACACGATGATCGAGGAATTCGGGATCGCCCACCAACCGCTCGACCGGCTTGCCACGATCGTGCGCGGCGCGGATACCGATAGGCACGACCTTGCGCCCGAGGCGGCCGGGCTTTTGGCGGCGTCGCTGGGTCTGTCCCGCATGTTCCGCGACGACCTCGAACAACTCGAGGCCGGGATGCTGCTTTACGATGCGCTTTACCGTTGGGCTCGGGATGCCACCGGGGAAGGTCACGATTGGCCTGCGGCATCGACGCGGGCCTGAACGATGTCACATCCCGCAGACACCCCGGCATCCGAAGGGCCAAGCCTCGCCGACACCACCCGTGTCTGGTGGAAGATCGGCGTCCTCTCTTTCGGTGGTCCGGCCGCGCAGATCGCCCTCATGCACAAGGAAATCGTAGAGAGCAGAAGATGGCTGACCGAGCAACAATTCCTGAATGCACTCAGTTTCTGCATGCTGCTGCCCGGACCGGAAGCGATGCAGTTGGCAACCTATGCCGGCTGGCGCCTTCATGGCATCCTTGGCGGATTGATCGCGGGATTGCTGTTCGTGATACCCGGTGCCGCTGTCATCATGACGCTTGCCACGATATACGCTCTTCTGGGCGATGTGCCGCTTGTGGAAAGCCTGTTCTACGGGATCAAGGCCGCAGTTCTCGTGATCGTGGTCGAGGCGCTTTTGCGCGTCTCGAAGAAAGCCCTTTCGAAGCGGGTGCACTGGATGATTGCCGGGCTGGCCTTTGCCGGCATCTTTTTTCTGTCGATCCCCTTCCCGCTGATCGTTCTGCTGGCCGCGCTCTTCGGATGGCTGACGGCCAGCCCTGAAACCGCCCCCGAAACCGAGGCACCCAGGCCCGTTCCGACAGGCCGGACGATCGGCACGGTGGCAATCTGGCTGGGTGTCTGGGCGCTGCCATTCCTAGTGCTCATGGTTCTGGACGCGAACCCGATATTGATCGAGATCGGGGCGTTCTTTTCCAAGCTTGCCGTCGTGACATTCGGCGGCGCCTATGCCGTCCTCGCCTACATGGCACAGGACGTAGTGGTAGAATTCGGCTGGCTGACGGCGGGGGAAATGGTCGACGCGCTCGGCCTTGCCGAAACGACCCCCGGCCCCCTGATCCTCGTGACCCAGTTTGTCGGGTTTCTGGCAGGGTTCAGGGAAGGCGGCCTGCCCCTTGGTTTCGCCGCCGCCCTCGTGGCGCTTTGGGTAACGTTCGCGCCGTGCTTCCTTTGGATTTTCGTCGGTGCTCCCTATATCGACTGGATTTCGAACCAGCCCAGACTGCGTAGCGCCCTCAAGGCGATCACTGCTGCCGTGGTGGGCGTGATCCTTAACCTCTCGATCTGGTTCGCACTCCATGTTCTCTTCGCGGAGGTCACAAGGCGGGGCTGGGGTCCGCTTGCGCTTTGGTCGCCCACCCTGTCCTCGGTCGAGTGGCGCGCCGTGGTTCTGTTCGCCCTCAGTTGTGTTCTGGCCTTCCAACTGCACTGGGGCATCATCAGGATATTGGGGGCCTCATCCTTGTTGGGTATCGCCTTGGGGTTTCTTTTATAACGAACGCCAACACGGGCTTGCGAAATCCCCAAGAGGGGCCGGTGCCGCAAGGCGTGGGGCCTACGGCCCCACCGCCTGCAACTCCGAAACCGGTTATGTCTTACGGACAGGCGGCGCGGTATTCGCGACCATAGGCATCGCGATAGATACACTGGTTGCCATCCTGAGTGCGCCCGACATAATCGCCGGCGATTGCACCAAGCGTGCCGCCGATCGCGGCACCGGCCAGCCGGTCGTCATCGCCCGAAACGGCCGCGCCAAGCGCCGCGCCCGTGGCCGCCCCCGCAAGCGCGGTCTGCTGCGGCGTTTCACAACCGGCTAGGAGCCCGGCGAAAGGCAGAACAAGAAGGATCTTTTTCATCGTGTCTCTCCTGTGGTTTGGGCCTTGATCCATCGCCACCTCGGCAATGCTGCATCCCAACGCAACAGTTGCCGCATGGTTCCGACCCGACAAAACACGGTGCCGTGCGCGAAAGGGAAAAGCGGCGGATATTCGCGCGCGCGCCTTTCCCCCGGCGAAACCCCGCGCATCGGCGCATGGTGCGATTTGGGGCGAAAAGCGCGCGGCATTTGCCCGTTTTCGCCTTGCTTCCAAGGCGCGCGGCCAATAGAAGGGCGGCTGATTTAGCATCAAGGCGCTTGCGCCGCCCGACAGCAGAACAGAGGAAACCCCATGCAGGTCACCGAGACCCTCAACGAAGGCCTCAAGCGCGGCTACACGATCACCATCGCCGCCGCCGAACTCGACGCCAAAGTCACCGAAAAGCTGCTCGAGGCGCAGCCCGAGATCGAGATCAAGGGCTTTCGCAAGGGCAAGGTTCCGCTGCCGATGCTGCGCAAACAGTTCGGCGCCCGCGTTCTGGGCGATGCGATGCAGGAATCTGTCGATGCCGCCATGTCCGAGCATTTCGAGAAAAGCGGCGACCGCCCTGCTCTTCAGCCCAAGATCGAGATGGAAGGCGGCGAGAACTGGAAAGAGGGCGACGATGTCGTCGTGACCGTCGCCTATGAGGCCCTGCCCGCGATCCCCGAGGTCGACCTGGGCGACATCACGCTTGAGCGCATGGTCGTCAAGGCCGAGGACGCCGCCGTGACCGAGGCACTCGAGAACCTTGCCAAGAACGCGCAGAACTTCGAGGACCGCAAGAAAGGCTCCAAGGCCAAGGACGGCGATCAGGTCGTGATCGACTTCGAGGGCTTCGTCGATGGCGAGGCGTTCGAGGGCGGCAAGGGCGAAGACTATCCGCTCGTGCTCGGCTCGGGCTCGTTCATTCCCGGCTTCGAGGATCAGCTTGTCGGCGCCAAGGCCGATGAGGATGTCGAAGTGAAGGTGGCCTTCCCCGCCGAATACGGCGCCCAACACCTGGCCGGCAAGGACGCGGTGTTCAAATGCACCGTCAAGGCGGTCAAGGCCCCCAAGCCCGCCGAACTGGACGACGAGCTGGCCAAGCGCTACGGCGCCGAGGATCTGGCCGCGCTGAAAGGCCAGATCGCCGAGCGTCTGGAGGCCGAATACAGCGGTGCCGCGCGCGCCGTTCTCAAGCGCGGGCTGCTCGATCAGCTTGACGCGAAGGTGAAGTTCGAGCTGCCCCCCTCGCTGGTCGAGGCCGAGGCAGGCCAGATCGCGCATCAGCTGTGGCACGAGGAAAACCCCGACGTGCACGATCACAACCACGATTCGATCGAAGCCACCGACGAGCACAAGGCCCTGGCCGAACGCCGCGTGCGCCTTGGCCTTCTGCTGGCCGAACTGGGCCGCGCCCAGAAGATCGAGGTCACCGATTCCGAGATGACCCAGGCCGTGATGAACCAGGCCCGCCAGTATCCGGGGCAGGAACGCGCCTTCTTCGAATTCGTGCAGCAGAACCCGCAGATGCAGCAGCAACTGCGCGCGCCGATCTTCGAGGACAAGGTGGTGGATTTCATCATCGCCGGCGCCAAGGTCTCGGAGAAGGAAGTCTCCAAGGACGACCTGCAAAAGGCCATCGAAGCGCTTGACGAGCTTTAAGGCGGCATCCGCCTGACAGGCAAAGGGCCGCACCTTCGGGATGCGGCCCTTTTTCATGGCCCCGGACGCCTAGGGCGTGATGCGGATCAGTGCGCCGGGATTGTCGTCCTCGATCACCCAAAGCGCGCCATCGGCCATCACCGCGACATCGCGGATGCGGCGCTGCATGGCAAAACGCTCCAGCTCCTGCGCGCGGCCGTCCGCGTCGATCCCCACGCGCACGAGCGCCCGGCTGCGCAACCCGCCGATCAGCAGGTTGCCGCGCCAGCCGGGAAAATCCGCCCCCTCATAGAACACCATCCCCGCCGGTGCGATGACCGGCGTCCAGTAAAGCGCGGGCGGCGCGAATTCCGGCCGCGTGGCATGGTCAGGAATGGGCCAGCCGCTATACTGGCGACCGTTCGATACCGCGGGCCAGCCGTAATCCGCACCGTCGCGGATCAGGTTCAGCTCATCCCCGCCGCGCGGCCCCATCTCATGGGCCCAAAGCCGCCCCTGGTCGTCGAAGACAAGGCCGTAGGGGTTGCGGTGCCCGCGCGAATGCACCACGGGCGCCCCGCCCCCGGCGGGAAAGCGCAGGATCACGCCGCGCAGGATCCCCGGCCCCATCTCCTCCGGGCGCATCCTGTCTCCGACCGTCAGGAACAGATCTCCCTGCGGCAAAAAGGCAATGATCCCGCCGGGTTGCCCGCCCCCGCCGCCGGGTTCCTGGCGCCAATGCTCGCGCAGATCCTCAAGCGATTGCGCCCCCAGGCGGGCCGAAAGCAGGGCCAGATCGCCGCCCGGCGCGCCGGGCACCACCGCGCTCAGCCAGATCCGCCCGTCCGGCCCGGCCGCCACGTCAAGCAGGCCGTTCTGCCCCCGCGCCTCGACCTGCGGCACCCCGCCGATCCGGGTCTTCCCGCCCGTCGCGGTCACATGCCACAAACCACCCGGCTTTTCCGTAATCAGCGCCCCGCCCCCGGGCAGCGGCGCGATCGCCCAGGGCGTGTCAAAGCGCGCAAGAATGTCCTGCCGGAAGGCCGGGGCAACCGCCTCCCGCCCGCCCGCATTGTTGTCCGCCCCTTGCGCCAGGGCGGGAAGCGCCAGCATCCATGCCAGCATCGCAACCCGGATCGCGCGCATCATTACCTCCGGTTCGGTCTTTCCCGAAGGTAGCGGATGGGGCCGACTTTTCCAGCCCTCAACGAAAAACCGCGCCCCGAAGGGCGCGGCCTCTGTGTGCTTTCGTGATGGCCCGAAGGGCTCAGGCTTCGCCTTCGTCCTCGTTCGCCGCACCGATCTCGTCGAACAGTTCGGCAATCTCGAACTCGGCCTGCGCCTCGGCTTCGGCCGCCAGTTCCTGGATCGACTTACCCGAAGCCTGAAGTTCGGCCTCTTCGTTCGAGCGCGCGACGTTCAGCGTGACCGACACGTCGACCTCGGGGTGCAGGATCACATGCACCTCGTGCAGACCCAGCTCCTTGATCGGCGCCTTCAGCGCGACCTGCTTCTTGTCGACGCTGAAACCCGCGGCGGTCGCGGCATCGGCGGCATCGCGCGGCGTAACCGAACCGTAAAGCGCACCGGCATCCGAGGCCGAGCGAATCACGATGAAGACCTCGCCGTTCAGCTTGTCGGCCAGCGCCTCGGCTTCCTTGCGGGTCTCCAGGTTGCGGGTCTCAAGCTGCACCTTGCGGGCCTCGAACGAGGCGATATTGGCCTCGTTGGCGCGCAGCGCCTTGCCCTGCGGCAGCAGGAAGTTGCGGGCATAACCGTCGCGGACATTCACGACTTCGCCCATCTGGCCAAGCTTGGCCACACGTTCCAGAAGGATGACTTGCATCGGGGTCTCTCCTTACTTCACGGCATAGGGCAGCAGGGCCAGGAACCGGGCGCGCTTGATCGCGCGGGCCAGTTCCCGCTGCTTCTTGGCCGAAACGGCGGTGATGCGCGCAGGCACGATCTTGCCGCGCTCGGGGAGGTAGCGCTGGAGCAGACGCACATCCTTGTAGTCGATCTTCGGGGCGTTCTCACCCCAGAACGGGCAGACCTTGCGACGACGGAAAAACGGTTTGTTTGCCATGTCTTAGCTCCTCTCAGCGATCAACGGCGCTCGCGGCGTTCGCCGCGCTCGGGACGGCCTTCACGCTCGTCGCGCTTCTGCATCTGGACCGAGGGGCCCTCTTCATGCGCTTCGACCTTCACGGTCAGAACGCGCATCACGTCGTCATGCAGACGGGCCAGGCGCTCCATCTCCTGAACGGCCGCGGCGGGCGCGTCCGATTTCAGGAAGGCATAATGCCCCTTGCGGTTCTTGTTGATCTTGTAGGCCATGGTCTTCACGCCCCAATACTCGTTCTCGACAACCTTGCCGCCGTTATCCGCGAGTACGGTGGTGAAATGTTCGATAAGGCCTTCGGCCTGCGCGTTGGAAAGGTCCTGACGCGCGATAAGGACATGCTCGTAAAGCGGCATGTGTGCTCCTCTGTCTCTTCGGGCGCGCTTCATAGGCGGGGCAACCCTTCCCCCCCCCCCCCCCAGAAGCCCCCCCCGGTTTGCAA
>CALMEG010000002.1 GCA_937863185.1 uncultured Paracoccaceae bacterium
CGCACCGGGCCGCCTCAGGCCTGCGAAAGGCGCCGCACCGCCCAACGGGCCGCATCGGCTACCGCGTCATCGGCATCGTCGCAAAGCGACCGGGCCACCGGGATCAGCGCCGCGTCGCCCGAATTTCCGATTGCATAAAGCACGTTGCGCACCATCCGGTCACGCCCGATCCGCTTGATCGGGCTGCCCGCAAAGCGCGCGCGGAACGCGGCATCGTCCAGCCGCGCCAGTTCGGCCAGGGCCGGGGCGGCGGCCTCGCGCGGGGCATAGCCCGCCTCATGCGCGTCCTGCGCGAACTTGTTCCACGGGCAAACCGCAAGACAATCGTCGCACCCGTAGATCCGGTTGCCAAGGTGCGGCCGCAGCTCCTCGTCCACCGGCCCGCGATGCTCGATCGTCAGGTAAGAGATGCAGCGCCGCGGATCGAGCCTGTAGGGCGCCAGAAACGCCCCCGTCGGACAGATATCCAGACAGGCGCGGCAGTTTCCGCAATGGCTGGTTTCGGGCGGATCGGGGGCCAGCTCCAGCGTGGTGAAGATCGCCCCCAGAAAGAACCAGCTTCCCAGATCGCGCGCCAGAAGGTTGGTATGCTTGCCCTGCCAGCCCAGCCCCGCCGCCTGCGCAAGCGGCTTTTCCATCACCGGCGCGGTGTCGACGAAAACCTTGATCTCGCCCGCCACGCCATCCCGCTGCGCCGTCTCCAGAAGCCAGCGGCCCACCCGCTTCAGCCGCCGCTTGACGATGTCGTGGTAATCCTTGCCCTGCGCATAGACCGAAATCGCCCCGCGGTCGCGCCGCTCCAGAACCGCAAGCGGATCGTGCCGGGGCGTGTAGACCTCGGCCAGCATCAGGACCGAGCGCGCCTCGGGCCAAAGCGCCGCCGGATCGCCGCGCCAGTGCATCCGCTCGGCCATCCAGCCCATCTGGCCATGCAGCCCCGCCCCGACAAAGGCCTCCAGCCGCCCGGCCGCCTCGGGGATCGCATCGGGGCGGCAGATCCGCGCCTTGGAAAACCCCTCCTCCAGCGCCCTGCCCCCCCGCCGGGCCCCAAGACCTCCCCCGCCCCGCCCCCACGCCGAGGGAAAAGGGCCGGGGGGGGGCCGGGGGGCAGACAGCCCCCCGCTTCCACGCAGGCCGCTCAGAAATCGAGTTCGGCATATTGCGGGGCCGGCGGCAGGCCGGGCAGCTGGTCGGCCAGAAGCGACCGGAAGGCCGGGCGCGACTTGATCTTGGCATACCAGTCCTTGACATTGGCCGAACGGTCCCAGTCCACATCCGAGATGTAGTCCAGACACGACAGATGCGCCGCGGCCGCGAAATCGGCAAGCGTCATCACGTCGCCCGCCAGCCAGCGGCGCTGGTCCAGAAGCCAGCCCATGTAATCCAGGTGATACTTGATCGCGCCCAGCCCGGCCTTGACGGTCTTGCTGTCGGGATAGCCCTGCTTCATGACCTTCTTCCAGACCCGCTCGCCCATCACCTTGCGGGTGACCTCGTCGTTGAACTTGTCGTCGAACCAGGCGCAGAGGCGGCGCACCTCGTAGCGTGCCTCGGGGTCGCGCGGCAGAAGCGCGGGCTGGGGCACGGTCTCCTCGATATATTCGCAGATCGCCTGGCTCTCGCTCATGGTGCGGCCATCAAGCTTCATCACGGGGACCTTGCCGGCGGGGTTGCGGCGCAGGAAATCGGTGCTCTGCTCCCAGTAACGCTCTTCGATCAGCTCCACCTCGATCTTCTTCTCGGCCAGCGTCAGCCGCACCTTGCGGCAGAACGGGGACAGCGCGACGTGGTAAAGACGATTCATGGGGACGGATCTCGGGTGTGAACGGGCTGGCTGCAATGCACAGGTGATAGCCGCGCCTTGCCCGCGGATCAATGCCCGAGCGGGTCAGAAGCGCTTGCGCGCGCGCAAAGCCGCCTGAATGGTGCCGTCGTCCAGATAGTCCAGCTCTCCGCCGATCGGCACGCCCTGGGCCAGGCTGGTGACGGTGACGCCGCGCCCTTCCAGCGCATCGGCGATGTAATGCGCGGTGGTCTGCCCGTCCACGGTCGCGTTGAGCGCAAGGATCACCTCGCTCACGCCCTCGCTGGCGATCCGCTCCAGCAGTTTCGGGATGCCCAGATCCTCGGGGCCGATCGCGTCAAGCGCGGACAGCGTGCCGCCCAGAACGTGATAGCGGCCCTTGAAGGCCTGTCCGCGCTCCATCGCCCAAAGATCGGCCACATCCTCGACCACGCAGATCTCGGTGCCCGTGCGGGCGGGGTTGGCGCAGATGTCGCAGATGTCGCCGGCCGCGATATTGCCGCAGCGCGCGCATTCGCGCGCGGTTTCCGCCACATGGGCCATCGTCGCGGCCAGCGGCGCCATCAGCGCGCCGCGCTTGCGGATCAGGTGCAAAACCGCCCGCCGGGCCGAGCGCGGCCCAAGCCCCGGCAGCCGCGCCATCAGCGCGATCAGATCCTCGATCTCGTCGGTGGCGCGTGCCATCGGGCCTCAGACCGGCAGGTTCATGTCGGGCGGCAGGCCCATTTCGCTGGCCAGTTTCTGCATCTCGGCCTGGGTGCGTTCCTGCGCGCGCAGCTGGGTGTCCTTGATCGCGGCAAGGATCAGGTCCTCGACCACTTCCTTTTCCGAGGCGACAAGGATCGACGGGTCGATCGACAGCGAGGTCAGAACCCCCTTCGCGGTGGCCGTGGCCCTGACCAGGCCGGCGCCGGCCTGGCCCTCGACGGTGATGCGCGTCAGCTCTTCTTGCAGGGCGGCCATCTTTTCCTGCATTTCCTTGGCGGCCTTCATCATCTTGGTCATATCGCCAAGCTGGCCCAAACCCTTGAACATGCTGCTCTCCTCAGTTGTCCTCGAAAGGATCCCATTCATCCTCGACCTCGGGCAGCGCTTCGGCGCGTGCCTCTTCGGTCAGGGTCTCTGCGGTTCTGATATCCTCGAATTTCGCCTCGGGGAAGGCGGCGAAGATCGCCTGGACCAGCGGGTTCTCCATGGCGTCCGCCTCGGCCGCGCGGCGTTCGGCGTTGCGCTGCTCGGCGATCGTGTCGCCCCCGCCGGACGAGACCACCGAAACGCCCCAGCGGGCCCCGGTCCATGCCTGAAGCCGGGCGGCCAGCGTCGCGGCCAGATCGCGCGGGGCATTGTCCGAGGGCTGGAATTCGATCCGGCCGGGGGCATAGCGCGCAAGGCGCAGATGTTCCTCGACCTCGACCAGCAGCTTCACGTCGCGCATGCGCCGGATCAGCTCCACCACATCCTCGAACCGGCCAAAGCGCGCAAGGGCGACCTCGGGGGCGACGGCAAGCGCGGTGGCCGCGCCCGAGGATGCCACGGTCCCGCCGCGCGGCGCGGGGTGGGGCGCGGCCATGCCGGCCTGCGGCGCGCCCTGCATCGGGGCGCCGCCCGGCGCGGGGCCGCCGCGGCCGGGTGCCGCCGCCCCGGTGCCCGGCCCCTGCTGCACCCGCTTGATCAGGGCTTCCGGGTCCGGCAGGTCGGCGACATGGGTCAGGCGGATCAGGGCCATCTCGGCGGCCATCATCGCGTTCGGGGCCGCCGCCACCTCTTCAAGCGCCTTGAGCAGCATCTGCCACATCCGGGTAAGCACCCGCATCGGGATCGCCGCCGCCATCGCCTGTCCGCGCGCGCGTTCGTCGGGGGGCACGGTGGGGTCGTCGGCGGCCTCGGGCGTGATCTTGATGACCGAGATCCAGTGCGTGATCTCGGCCAGATCGCGCAGCACCGCCATCGGGTCCGCGCCATCGGCATACTGGCCCGAAAGCTCGGTCAGCGCCTCGGCGGCCGCGCCCTTCAGGATCATGTCGAACAGATCGAGCACCCGCCCGCGATCCGCAAGCCCCAGCATCGCGCGCACCTGCGCCGCGGTGGTTTCGCCCGCGCCATGGGCGATCGCCTGGTCCATCAGGCTCATCGCGTCGCGCACCGATCCTTCGGCGGCGCGGGTGATCAGCGCGAAGGCGTCGGGCGCAAGGCTTGCACCCTCCTTGGCGGCGATGGCGGCAAGATGGGCCATCATCACCTCGGGCTCGATGCGCCTGAGGTCGAAGCGCTGGCAGCGGCTCAAAACCGTCACGGGCACCTTGCGGATCTCGGTCGTGGCGAAGATGAACTTCACATGCGCCGGCGGCTCTTCCAGCGTCTTGAGCAGCGCGTTGAACGCGCTGGTCGAAAGCATGTGCACCTCGTCGATGATATAGACCTTGTAGCGCGCCGAGGCCGCCCGGTAATGGACGCTCTCGATGATTTCGCGGATGTCGTTCACCCCGGTGCGCGAAGCGGCGTCCATCTCCATCACGTCGACATGGCGGCCCTCTGCGATGGCCTTGCAATGTTCGCATTCAAGGCAGGGATCGGTGGTCGGGCCGCCCTTGCCGTCGGGGCCCACGCAATTCAGCCCCTTGGCGATGATCCGGGCGGTGGTGGTCTTGCCCACCCCGCGCACGCCGGTCATCACGAAGGCATGGGCGATGCGGTCTGCGGCGAAGGCGTTTTTCAGCGTGCGCACCATCGCCTCCTGGCCGATCAGGTCGGCGAAGGTGGCGGGGCGGTATTTGCGGGCGAGAACCTGGTAACCGGCCTCGGGCGTATCGGACATGGGCACGCTCCTGATCTACGCGGCGCAGTCTAGTCGGCGGGGCGGTCAAGTCAAACCGATGCGGGGGATGGGGTGAGAGGCTGGACAGCGACCCAAGCGGGGCTCGTTGCGGCTGCTTCCTTCCGGACCTGACCGGGTTGGCGAGGCGCTCGCCCGCGCCAACCTCTCGGGGGTCATATAGGTCAGGGGGCACGGATTCGCAAGAATGGACATGCGCGGCCCGTGGGGGGGCAGGACGGGTGTTCAGAAATGCAGCCGCATCTGCACGAAGCCGTTGGCGGCAAGGCCAAGCGCCTCAAGCCGAAGGCCCGCCAGGCGGTCAAGATGCTCCAGCGCGCGGGGGCCGGTTTCGAACACCGCGCTCGCGCCGGGGATCGGGGCGAAGCGACAGATCCGTTCCGGGGCGGGCGACAGTGTGCCGACCTGTCCGACCTGTTCCAGAAGGGCCTCGCAGGTGGTCTTGACCTCGTCGAGGAGGATCTGGGCGGGGGCGGCGCCCGCGCCGCTGGCGGCAATGCGGTAGCTGTTCGAGGTGACGATGAAGCGGTCGTCGTGATGGACGGGGCGGCCGTTATGGCGCAGCGCGCGGATCCGCCGCGCGGAGGGTTCGGCAAGCGCGCCGCAGGCCGCATAGCGTGCGGGCTGGGTCAGGTCGATCTCGTAGGTCAGGCCGGCGATCACGTCGAACGCGTAGCTGGGCACCTCGGGGTTGACGAGTGGCTGGTCGTGCCGGCCCGGCGCGATCCTGTTGAAGATCCCGGCCGAGCGTTCCAGCCATTCGGCGACCTCGGTCCCGCTCAGCTGCACCGCGCCGATCGTGTTGGGATAGATGTAGAGGTCCGCCACATGGCTGCGCCGGATCGCGCCTGCGGGAATGTCGATGAAGAATTCCGGCCCGCTGCGCCCGCCGCATTTGAAGGGCGCCACCGCCGACAGGATCGGAAGGCCGGATTCGGGCCGCCCGGCAAGGCTGCGCGCGACATGGCTGCGCTGCGCCTCGGCCACGAGCGACAGGCCCGCATCGGGCGCCACCAGCGAAAAATAGCTGTGGATCGGCACCCGCGTATGGGCGATGGGGCTGCGGATATGGGCAAGCGTTTCCTCATGCGCGCGCGCGACGGTGGCCTCGACAACCGGGTCCGAGGCGACGGTGGGCTGCGCCCGCCCCTCGGCATCGCGGCGAAAGATCGCGCGCTGCTCGCCGTGAAAGCCGGTCACGCGCCAGGCGGTGCCGTCCTGCGTCAGTTCCAGGTCCAGCACCCCCAGATGCGAGCCCCAGAACCCCGCCATCAGTGCGGGCTTGCCCGCCACCGTTCCGCGCAGCGGATCGACACCCGGCAGCGCCGCAAAGCCCGGATCGGGAAAGACCTGGTGACGATGGCCGCACAGCAGCGCGTCGATCCCGTCGATCCCGGCAAGGGCAAGGGCGGCCTCGTCCTCGTCCGCGTCGGGCGCGCCGATGCCGGTATGGGCAAGCGCGATCACCAGATCAGCCCCGGCCGCGCGCAAGGCGGGTACATGGGCGCGCACCGCCGCGATCATGCTGCGGGTCTGCAAGGCCCCGCGTGCGCCCAGATCGCGCAAGGCGCTTTGCGGGGGCAGCAACCCGATCACCCCGACCCGCAGGGGGTGGCTCTGCCCCTCGGTATCCGTGAAGACGCGGTCCAGCAGCACGGTCGGGGCGAAAAGCGCCTCGTCCTCGTGCGGCGCGGCGCCCTGCCGGCGCAGGACATTGGCCGAGACCACGGGAAATCGGGCCTGTTTCAGCGCGCGCAGCAGGGGCTCGAGGCCATAGCTGAATTCGTGGTTGCCAAGCGTTGCGGCGTCATAGCCCACGGCATTCATCGCCGCGATCATCGGGTGGGGCGCGGCGCCGCGTTCATGCGCGAAGTAGTCACCCATGGGAGAGCCCTGAAGGAAATCGCCCGCGTCGAACAGCAGCGCATTGGCAACCTCGGCGCGGGCCTGCGCGATCAGCGTCGCGGTGCGCGCAAGGCCGCGGGTGTCGCTGGGGCGATCTGCGAAATAGTCATAGGGCAGGATGTTCATGTGCAGGTCATTCGTTTCCATGACCCGCACATGAACCACCGCCCCGCCCGGAGCCTTGCCGGGGCGGTCAGGGAGAAGCCTGCCCGAAGATGTCTTGCCCGCGTTGTTCGCCACGGATCTTTCTGAATGAATTGCTTTCAATTCGTGGACCCCAACCCCGGTTTCCCGGTGAAAGCGCCCCCACCCATATACAACCTTAAGGCGAATCGTTGCGTCCAGCTACCCCAAAAATTCCGGTCCCCGCGCTTTGTCGGGGTGCTTTGTCGGGGCGGGGGGCTGGTCAGCCTTCGGCGCCTGTGCGATCACCTCGGGCAAGATGCGCGGCCAGCGGAGGGACGGATGCGGCACAAGGCAGAGATGTCCGGAATGGCATTCGACGATTCGGGGCTGGACCGCGCGGGGCATCTGCGCGCCGATCACGACGCAATCGCGCGGCTATGGGCGGATCCGGGGGCGCGGGTCATGCCGGTCTGGCGCGGCAAGCCGCTTTTCGCGCCCGACGGGGCCGGGCTTGGCTGGATCGCGCCGGACCACCCTGCATTGCGGGACGGCGCGGCACCGCCGGTCTTTCTGGGCCTGTCCGAGGGGGGCGCGCGGTTCTGCCTCGATCTGTCGAACTGGAAGCCGCAGGGCCAGGACATGCCGGCGCAGGCCTTTTTCGACCCGTCCGAGCAAACCCATCCCGACCTGCCCGATGGCCATGTCTTCGCCGAGCTGCGTGGCCGCATGATGTTGCTGGGCGCGCGCGATGCCGAACTTGCCGCGACCGCCCGCGCGATCACCGGCTGGCATGCCAGCCACCGCTTTTGCGCGGCCTGCGGCGCGGCCTCGGAGGTCGTGCAGGCAGGCTGGCAACGGCGCTGCCCCGAGTGCGGCGTGGCGCATTTTCCGCGCACCGATCCGGTGGTCATCATGCTGGTCACGCAGGGCAATGCAACGCTTCTGGGCCGCTCTCCGGGCTGGCCCGAGGGGATGTATTCCTGCCTTGCGGGCTTCATGGAACCCGGCGAGACGATGGAGGCCGCCGTCCGGCGCGAGGTGTTCGAGGAAACCGGCGTGAGTGTGGGGGCGGTGGGCTATGTCGCCTCGCAGCCCTGGCCGTTTCCGGCCTCGCTGATGCTGGGATGCCGCGGGGTGGCGCTGGACCGCACGATCACCCTCGATCCGGCAGAGCTTGAGGATGCCGTCTGGGTTTCGCGCGAAAGGCTGGCGGAAATATTCGCGGGCAGCGACGCCCGGATCCGCCCGCCGCGCCGCGGTGCCATCGCGGGTGCGCTGTTGCGCCGCTGGCTTGCGGACAGGCTGGATTGACGGCACAAGGGATGCCGATAAAGACCCAGCCAGCCACAGGCCGCACCCGATGAAATTTTCCTGCCGCGAAGATGTCTCCGCCCCAGCCGAAGCCGTCTTCGACAGCCTGAGCGATTTCGCGGCGTTCGAGCGTGCGGCGCTGCGGCGCGGGGCCCGGCTGCGCCGTCTGGACAGCCTGCGCCAGCCCGGTGCGGGCCTGTCATGGGATGTCACATTCCCGTTTCGCGGCAAGCAGCGCCAGATGATCGCCGATCTGCGCCGGTTCGAGCGGCCCGAGGTGATCGAATTCGCCGGTGTGTCGCCGAATTTCGAGATGACTCTGGGCTTCACGCTGGTTGCGCTGTCGCGCCAACGGACGCGCCTGCACGCGGAATTCGAAATCCGCCCGCGCAGCCTTGGCGCCCGGCTGATGGTCCAGTCGGCAAAGCTGGGCCGGGCCAGCCTGAACACCCGCTACAGCAAGCGCATCGCGGCCCTTGCGCGCGATATCGAGGCGCGTACCGGATCTCAGGCGGTGTGACGCCGCGGATCGGCCGGGTAGACACCCAGAAGCGTCATGCTCGAGGTGAAATAGCGCAGCTCTTCCAGCGCAAGGCGCAGGTTCATGTCGTCGGGATGGCCCTCGACATCGGCATAGAACTGCGTCGCGGTGAAATTGCCGTCCACCATGTAGCTTTCCAGCTTGGTCATGTTGATGCCGTTGGTCGCAAACCCGCCCATCGCCTTGTAGAGCGCTGCGGGAATGTTGCGCACGCGGAACACGAAGGTGGTCATCATGCGCCCCTCGCCGCGCCGCGTGAGGTTCGGCTCGCGCGACATGACAAGAAAGCGCGTGGTGTTGTTCTGCTTGTCCTCGATATGGCGGGCCAGCACGTCGAGGCCGTAGATCTCTCCGGCGAGTTCGGAGGCAAGCGCGGCAAGCTTGCGGTCGCCCTTCTGCGCCACGATCTGGGCCGAGCCTGCGGTATCGGCGCCTGTGATGCGCTCCAGCCGGTGTTGTTGCAGGAAGCCGCGGCACTGTCCCAGAAGGACGGTGTGGCTCATCGCGGACTCAACCTCTTCGAGGCGCGTGCCGGGCACGGCCAGCAGGTTGATATGGACCCGCACGAAGGCCTCGTCGACGATGTGCAGGCCGCTTTCGGGCAACAGGTGGTGAATGTCGGCCACCCGCCCATAGGTCGAATTCTCGACCGGGAGCATGGCCAGGTCGGCCTCGCCCTTGCGCACGGTTTCGATGACATCCTCGAAGGTGCGGCAGGGAAGCGAGGGCGGCGGAGACGCGTCAGGCCGCGTTGGA
>CALMEG010000003.1 GCA_937863185.1 uncultured Paracoccaceae bacterium
GCCGCCCCCGCCCGCCAGCCTTGACAGCGACCCCGACCACCCCGTCGCGCGCCGCATCCATGCCCAGTCGGAGCCCGGCATCTTCCTGCTGAAGCGCGGTCCGAACGATCGTGAAACCGCGCTTTCGGCCGATATCCGCGTGGACGACGTGCGCCGGCTGAAAAGCTTTCTGCACCTGTCCTCGGCCGAAGGCGGGCGGCGCGTGGTGATCGTCGATGCCGCGGACGAGATGAACACGGCTGCCGCCAATGCGCTGCTGAAGCTACTGGAAGAGCCGCCCCATGGCGTGACCTTCCTTCTTGTCGCGCATCAGCCCGCGCGGCTTTTGCCCACGATCCGCTCGCGCTGCCGCGAATTGCGCCTGGCCACGCTGTCGGCCGGCGACATGGCCGCCGCCCTTGCCCAGGCCGAGGTCGAGACCGACACCCCCGAGGCGCTTGCCGCCCTTGCCGGCGGTTCGGTCGGAGAGGCGATCCGGCTGACCAATCTCGACGGGTTGCAGAATTACGCGCGCCTCGTCGCGCTGATGGGCACCCTGCCCCGACTGGACCGGATCAAGGCCCTGTCGCTGGCCGACAGCGTCACCGGCAAGGGCAACGAGGCGCGCTTCGACCTGATGCTGGGGCTGGCCGACCTGTTCCTGTCGCGCCTGGCCAAGGCCGGGGTCGCCGGCCCTCCCGCCCCCGAAGCCGCCGCCGGCGAGGCCGCCCTGCTGGCTCGCCTGGCCCCCGACAGCGGTGCGGCGCTGAAATGGGCGGCGTTGCAGCAATCGCTTGGCGCGCGGGCCCGGTATGGACGGGCGGTCAACCTTGACCCCGCCGCGCTGGTCATGGATATGGTTCTGGAGATAACGGCGGCCGCTGCTGCCTGAGCGACAAGGACCGGCAGATGCCCACCACTCAGCCCAGCATCGTAGACAGCCACTGCCATCTTGACTTTCCCGATTTCGCCGACGACCTGCCCGGTGTCGTGCAGCGCGCGCGCGATGCGGGCGTGACGCGCATGGTCACGATCTGCACCCGCCTGCGCAACGAACCGCAGGTGCGCGCCATTGCCGAGCGCTTCGAGGGCGTCTTCTACGCCGCCGGAACCCACCCGATGAGCGCGGCCGAAGAACCGATGGCCACGGTGGATGCGCTTGTCGACCTGTCCCGGCATCCCAAATTCGTCGGCATCGGGGAAACCGGGCTCGATTATCACTACACCGCCGACAGCGCCGAGGTGCAGAAGACCTCGTTGCGCATTCACATCGCGGCGGCACAGGAAACCGGCCTGCCGCTGATCATCCATGCCCGCGCGGCCGATGACGACATGGCCGCGATCCTGCGCGAGGGCTATCGCGCGCGGCCCTATAGCTGCGTGATGCACTGCTTCTCGTCCTCGCCGGAGCTGGCCCGCGCGGCGCTGGATCTGGGGTTCTACCTGTCGATGTCGGGCATTGCAGCCTTTCCCAAAAGCCAGGAAATCCGCGACATCTTTGCCGCCGCCCCGCTTGAGCGGGTGCTGGTCGAAACCGACGCGCCCTATCTTGCCCCGCCGCCATTCCGCGGCAAGCGCAACGAACCCGCCTATACCGCCCATACCGCCCGCCGGGGGGCCGAGGTCTTCGGCCTTAGCTACGCGGATTTCGCGGCCGCCACCTCCGCCAATTTCGACCGGCTCTTTTCCAAGGCCAGTATCGGGGTGCAGGCATGAGCACGCTGCGCTTCACCATCCTCGGCTGCGGCTCGTCGGGCGGCGTGCCGCGCATCGGCGGCCACTGGGGCGAGTGCGATCCGCAAAACCCCCGGAACCGGCGCACGCGCTGCTCGATGCTGGTCGAGCGTGTGGGCGAGGCGGGCACGACCCGCGTGCTGATCGACACCTCGCCCGACATGCGCGAACAGCTGTTGCGCACGGGGGTCGGCACGCTGGACGCCGTGGTCTTCACCCACAGCCATGCCGATCATGTCCACGGGCTTGACGACCTGCGGCAGGTCACCTTCAACATGCGCAAGCGCCTGCCCGTCTGGGCCGACAGCGACACGCAAGAGGCGCTGCTTGGCCGCTTCGGCTATGCCTTCGTGCAGCCGCCGGATTCGAACTATCCCCCGATCTGCGACCTGCGCGCCATCCATGACTGCTTCGAGGTGGCGGGCGCCGGCGGCGCGATCGCGTTCCAACCCTTCCGGGTCGAGCATGGCAATATCGACGCGCTTGGCTTTCGCATCGGGGATCTGGCCTATCTGCCCGATGTCTCGGCCATCCCCGAACCCGCCTGGGCGCATCTGGCGGGGCTGAAGGTCTGGGTGCTGGACGCGCTGCGCCGCACCCCGCACCCGACCCATGCGCATCTGGCGCTGTCGCTGGAATGGATCGCCCGCGCCGCCCCGGTCGAGGCGGTGCTGGCCAACATGCCTATCGATCTGGACCATGATGTGGTGATGGCCGAAACGCCCGCCCATATCCGCCCCGCCCATGACGGGATGGTGCTGGAGCTTCCCGAATCATGAGCCGCGCGCCCGCGAAGGCCCGCCGCCCATGACCGCCCTGATCGACGTGATCCTGCCCGTCTTCATCGTGATCGGCTTTGGCTACCTGGTGACATGGCGCGGTATGCTGAGCGAGTCCGCAATCGACGGCGTGATGCGATTTGCGCAGAATTTCGCGGTGCCCGTGCTTCTGGCGCGCTCGATCGGGCGGCTGGATCTGGGAGCAAGCTACGATCCGGGGCTGATGCTCAGCTTCTATTCCGGCGCGCTGACCAGCTTCGTGATCGGCATTGCCGCCGCGCGCCGGCTCTTTGGACGGAGCGGCCCGGATTGTGTGGCCATCGGATTCGCCTGCATGTTCTCGAACTCGCTCCTGCTTGGTGTTCCGATCACCGAGCGCGCCTATGGCGCGGATGCGCTTGCCGGAAACTTCGCGATCATCTCGATCCACTCGCCCCTGCTCTATACGGTGGGGATCGTGGCGATGGAGGCCGTCCGGTCCCATGGCAGCGGCGCGGGGCTGGGACGTGTCGGACTGAACGCGCTGGTCGGGGTTTTGCGGACGCCGCTGGTGATCGGCATCATGGCCGGCTTTGCGATCCAGCTGTTTCAGCTGACGGCCGGGCGCGACCTGCCCGTCCCGGTCTGGGCGGCGATGGACATGATGGCAACTGCCGCCCTTCCCACCGCGCTCTTCGGCCTTGGCGGCGTCCTGTTCCGCTACCGCCCCGAAGGCGACATGAAGGCGATCGCGATGGTCTCGGGACTGTCGCTTCTTGTCCACCCGGCCATCGCGTACGGGATGGGCCGCTGGGTCTTTGACCTCGACACCGCCCTGCTGCGCTCGGCCGTGCTGACAGCCGCCATGGCGCCCGGTGTCAACGCCTATCTCTTTGCCAATATATATAGCGTGGCGAAGCGCGTCGCGGCCTCAAGCGTTCTGCTGGCAACGGCAGGTTCCATCCTGACGGTCTGGGTCTGGATCGCAATCCTGCCATGAGAAAAGGGGGCGCCGCCCCCTCGGCGCTGCCGCGCCTCACCCCCGGGATATTTCCGCTCTGAAGAAACCGCACGCCGCCCTCTTCTTCAGAGCGGAAATATCCCTGGGGGGTGAATTTGCGCAAGCAAAGAGGGGGGCGAGCAGCCCCCCCTTTCCTGTTACACGTCACAATGTGTAGCGCCCGGCTCAGCGCGGGGTCACGCCCCGCAACCGCTCCGAACGCCGCCGCAGCAGCTCGACCGTCGTCAGAAGCGCGATCGAGATGATCACGAGGATCGTCGCGACCGCAAGGATGGCGGGGCTGATCTGTTCGCGGATACCGTTCCACATCTGGCGCGGAATGGTCTGTTGCGTATGATCCGCCACGAATAGAACCACCACCACCTCGTCGAAGGAGGTCACGAAGGCGAACAGGGCGCCCGAGATCACCCCTGGCAGGATCAGCGGCATCACGACGCGGAAGAAGGTCGTGCGCGGATTGGCCCCGAGATTGGCCGCCGCGCGGATCAACGACTGATCAAAACCGATCAGCGTGGCTGTCACCGTGATGATCACGAAGGGAATGCCCAGGGTGGCATGGGCCAGGATGATCCCCGGATAGGAGTTTGCCAGCCCGGTCTTCGAATAGAAGAAGAACAGCCCCGTAGCCGTGATGATGATCGGCACGATCATCGGCGAGATCAGGATCGCCATGATCGCCCGACGGAAGGGCATTTCCGGACGCGCAAGTCCAAGGGCCGCCAGCGTGCCCAGCACCGTTGCCACCAGGGTCGAGAAGAACCCGATGATGACCGAGTTCTTGGCGACATGCATCCATTGCGCATTGTGCCAGAAATCCGACCACCAATGGCCATTGCGCGGCGCCTCGGGGTTCTGCATGCCGAAGGTCATCAGGCTGTCATACCAGCGCATGCTGTAGCCTTCAGGGTCGAAGCTGAGCATCTTCTCGGTGAAGGTGAAGTAAGGCTCTGCGTTGAACGACAGCGGCATGATGATCAGGATCGGCGAGATCAGGAACAGGAAGATCAGCGTGCAGATCGCCAGGTAGCAGTAGTGCCAGGTCTTCTCGAGCGGGCTTGCATAGGCTGGAAGCGCCATTGTCTCTCTCTCGGTCTTGCCGGAGGGCGACGTGCCGCTCCGGTCGTTCCAGTCATGTGAAGCCGGATCAGCCCAGCTTCATCTTGTCGATCCCCACCAGCCGGTCATAAAGCCAGTAGAGCAGCAGGATCCCGCCCAGAAGCAGCCCCGCAAGGGCGGCGGCCAGCGACCAGTTGAGGGATTTCTGCATGTGGAAGGCGATCAGGTTCGAGATCAGCTGACCGTCGGCGCCGCCGACCAGAGCGGGCGTGATGTAGTAGCCGACAGCAAGGATGAAGACGAGAAGCGCCCCGGCGGCAATACCCGGAAGGGTCTGCGGCAGATAGACCCTGCGAAACGCGGTCCAGCTTGAGGCACCAAGGCTGCGGGCCGCACGCACATAGCTGGGCGGGATGGTCCGCATCACCGAATAGAGCGGCAGAACCATGAACGGCAACAGGATATGCGTCATCGCGATGATCGTGCCGGCCTGATTGTAGATCATGGCGATCCGGCCCTGATCGTCGATGATACCCAAGGCAACCAGCGCCGAGTTGATCACGCCCTGCTGTTGCAGCAGCACGATCCATGCGGTCGAACGTACCAGAAGCGATGTCCAGAACGGCAGCAGCACGAGGATCATCAGGATATTCGACTTGGCCAGCGGCAGGGTTGCCAGCAAATGCGCGATCGGGAAGGCCAGCAGCATGCAGAGCACGGTAATCAGCCCCGAAAGCATGAGCGTGCGGCCGAACAGCTTCTTGTAAACCCTCTGGCGTTCCTCGACCTGCACGATCTTGCCCGCCTCGTCGCGGGTCATGTCCAGCGCGGCCAGATAGAAATCCGGCGTGAAGGCCGAGGAGGCCGAGCGCATCGCCCGCCAGATCATCGGATCGCCCCAATCCTCATTCAGCGCAAGGATCGCCTCGCGGTAGGGAGGGGCAAGATCGTCGGCGCGGCGCGCGGCGGCGGTGAACAGCGAGCGGGTGCCGGCAACGTCATAGTTGATCCGCGTTCCGGCGGCACCGGCGGTCCGTTCCTCTCTCATCAGCTTGAGGTCGGCCGCGAGCGCTGCGAAAGCCGCCTCGTCCGGCACGGTGCCTTGCGGATTCGCACCGAACCATTCGTCAAGTGCGGGGGCCGCGTCGGAAAATGTCGGGTTGTAGATCGACTGGAACAGCATCTGTCCGATCGGGATCACGAAGGTGATCACGACGAACAGGAAAAGCGGAGCCACCAGCATCAGGGCCTTGCGCTTGGCGCGCGCCTGGGATGCGGCAAGCGCCGCCTTGAGCGGTTTGCCATCGGCCGTAGTCAGCGAAGCGGTTGCGTCGGTCATGCGATGTCCCGTCGTGAAGATCTGGTCGTCAGGCCGGGCTTGCGCGCCGGGCCCGGGTGCAGAGGCGGCAGCGGTGCCGCCTCTGCAAATCGGGATCAGCCGGCAAGCCAGGCGTTGAACTGTTCGCTCAGCTCGACATCATGGTCAGCCCAGAACTCCGGGTCGTCCAGAACAGCGTTCGTCATGTTGTTCGGGGCGGTCGGCATATGCGGGCCCATCTCGGTCTTGCCGTCCTTGTAAAGGCCGACCAGAGCCGCCGAGGATTTCCGCGCGGGACCATAGCTGATGTACTTCGCCTGATCGGCCAGCCGCTGCGTATCGGTGGCGAATTTCAGGTATTCCATCGCGGCCTCGGGGTTCGGCGATCCTTTCGGGATCGCGAACATGTCGAGGTCCATGTACTGGCCGTCCCAGATCACGTCGAAGGGTTTGCCTTCGGACACCATCGCGTCGAAGATACGGCCGTTATAGACCGTGGTCATGCTGACCTCGCCATCGGCCAGAAGCTGCGGCGGCTGCGCGCCGGCTTCCCACCAGACGACATCGTTCTTGATCGTGTCGAGCTTGGCGAACGCCTGCTCCACGCCCTCGGCCGAACCAAGCTTTTCGTAGATCTCCGCGGCGGGGACGCCATCGGCAATCAGCGCCAGATAGAGCGTACGCTTGGGGTTCTTCGGCAGGCCGCGCTTGCCCGGGAATTTCTCCAGATCGAAGAAATCAGCCGCAGTGGTCGGCAGGCCGTTCGGGAACTTGGTGGTGTCATAGGCGATCACGGTACCCCAGACGATGTTCGCCACGGCGCAATCGCGCAGCGCACCGTCTACGAAATCGTCGATGGCCGGGGTGCCGTTGGGCCGGGATGGCAGATCGTCCGGGTAGATCGCGACCAGCGCGGCCTCGTCACACAAGCGCATCGCATCCGAAACCTCGGGATCGAACACATCGCCGGTAACGTTGCCGGCCTCGACCTGCGCCTTCAGCGGCGAGGCCGGGTTGTCGGCGTCGATCATGTTGACCTTGATGCCCGTCATTTCGGTGAAGGGCTTGTTATAGGCTTCGACCTGACTGGCAGAATAGGCGCCCCCCCACGACACCACGTTGACCTCTTGCGCGGACACGGCAAAGCCGGTTGCGACAAGAGCCGTGGTCAGGATCATCGTCTTTTTCAGATTGTTCATATTGGACTCCCGGTTGGTTTGGTTGTTAACGTTTTCTTTGGCCGCCAAGGGGCGGCAGGCTGGCAGTGGCGCGCCCGCAGGCAGCGCCCATGCCGGACGTCAAAGCGGATCGAGTGCCCGCGCATCCTGCGGATGCCAGCCGATCTTGAGCGACTGCCCGGGCGAGAGCTTGGTCTGCCCCAGGGTGTTGCGCATCTTCATGACGAAATCATCGGACCCGGCAACGCGCAGCCGTGCGCGCAGGATGTCACCCATGTAGATGACCTCGAGCACTTCGGCGCCGATCATATGCGCGCCGGGCGGCATCATCTCGGGTTTGAACTCGACCCGCTCGGGGCGGATCGACACGAGCGTCTTCTGCCCCTTCTCGGTAACATTGACCGGCGTTGCGTCGATCAGCTCGCCATTGGCCAGGCGCACCAGGGCCTTATCGGCTCCCAGCTCTTCGATCGTGCCGGGCAGTTTGTTGTTCTCGCCGATGAACTGGGCCACGAAGCTGTTCTCGGGGCGTTCATACAGATCCTCGGGCGGCGCAAGTTGCTGGATGCGGCCATCGTTGAACACGGCCACGCGGTCCGACATGGTCAGCGCCTCGCCCTGGTCGTGGGTGACATAGACGACGGTGATCCCAAGGCTTTCATGCAGGTGCTTGATCTCAAACTGCATATGTTCGCGCAGCTGCTTGTCCAGCGCGCCAAGCGGTTCGTCCATCAAGACCAGCTCGGGATCGAACACCAGCGCACGGGCAAGTGCGATCCGCTGCTGCTGGCCGCCCGAAAGCTGCGCGGGGCGGCGATTGATGAAGCTGCCCATCTGAACCATGTCCAGCGCGCGTTTGATTTTGGTCTCGCGCTCGGATTTGCCCATACCGCGGACTTCAAGAGGAAAGGCGAGGTTCTCCCCCACCGACATGTGCGGAAACAGCGCGTAGTTCTGGAACACCATGCCGATGCCGCGCTTGTGCGGTGGAACCATGTTGATGTTCGTGCCACCCAGCCGGATCTCACCGTGCGTCGCGGTCTCGAACCCCGCGAGCATCATGAGACAGGTGGTCTTGCCTGACCCCGAGGGCCCCAGCATCGTCAGAAATTCGCCTTTGCCGACCGACAGGTTCAGGTCTTTTACGACCAGCGTTTCCCCGTCATAGCTTTTCTGCACGCGATCGAATACGACGAATCCTTCGCCGTTGGCTGCAGTTGTCAAAGCGGGCTCCCCAGTTGGTTTTTTGTGGTTGGTTTTTATCCCGTATCGCAAACTAAAACGGATGCGCGCCAGTTATTCAAGAACTGATTTTGTCGCGCCTTCCGCTTCGGAAAGGACCCTTTTCGCTTGCACGGAACGCTTCGGCGGCCCCGATCCAAAAGCGACAGGTTGACCCCGTTTTGAGACTAGGGCCGCAAAAAGTTCCGCATTGCAGCACGGCCGGGACACCCGCCAAAAGCCTCTCGCGGGGGCAGGCGCATCCGGGAAAACGGGCGGACGGCGGGACAAAATCCGTCGGATCGCGGATCGCCGCACCGAAATCGAATCGCCTTTATGAGGGAAATTAAAGAATCACGCTGAAGGTGATTGGTGCGGTCGAGAAGACTCGAACTTCCACGGGAGTTACCCCACAGCGACCTCAACGCTGCGCGTCTACCAATTCCGCCACGACCGCACGTCTAAGGCTTGGTGGCGGCGTATTAGCCGAGGCTTTCGAGGAAGGGAAGCGGATTTTTTGCCCCGCATCCGAAATCCCTCCGGCCGGCGCTATATGCCCGCCCAAAAGAAACCGGGCAGGCCATCGGCGGCCTGCCCGGCATCAATTTCAGGATCGTCAGAGGATCAGGACCGCCCGCCAAGCGACCATGCGGCCTTGCGGATCAGCTCGTTCCGTTCCGGCTGGCCGGGGGCGAAGACCGGCGTGGTCCCTGCCCCGGCGGCGTCGAATCCAGTCTGATACCAATCCATCGCAAGGTCGGGGCGCATGCTGGTTCCGAATCCCATCGCCAGGTGATGGCCCAGCAATTCGCCATAGACACGCTCGCCAAGGGCCGTCAGCAGCAGCGCCGAGGACAGCGCCACATCCATGTCGTCGGTGCGATAACCGACCGAGAGACAGATCTTCGCCGTACCCGACAGCTGCGCGGGGGTCATCCCCGAACCGAGCGCGAAGGCCGAGACATCGCTGAGCACCGCGTCACGCGCCTTGAGCGACAGTGCCGAGACCTGATCCTTCATTGCCGGGGCCAGCCCCGCGCATTGCGCCACGATCTCGGTCGGGGTTGCGGTCGCGATCTTGGCCGCCATGTCCTCGCCCTGGCTGATGGCATAGGTGCGCGCCAGGCAGAACTGTTCGCTCAGCGCCTGATTGGCGTCGCTCATCGAGGCCAGCGTGGTGAACCCGCCATTGGTCGAGGTCACGAGGTTGACCTTGTTGCAATGCGACGCAAGCGAGGCCTGAACCGCGCCGCCACCGCCCATGAAATTCGGCAGCGCGGCGGTGACAGGCGCCGGTGCAGCAGGTGCAGGAGCCGGTTCCGGCACGGCGGTCTCGGTCGTGGCGAATTGCGGGATCGTGGGCGCGCCCTGCAACACCGGCGGCGCAGGAACCACCGGCACCATGGCCATGGTGCCGGGCATGACTCCGCCCGCGGCCTCGTCGCGCCACGAGACGAGCAGCCCCTTCATCCCCATCGGGTTCGCGGCCGCCTGCTGCATCGTCATCCCGCCCCCCGCGATCGCGCGGTGATACGAGCCGACAAGAAGCGTGCGTTCATACTCGGTCAGCTGGCCCGTGGGCGTATATCCCAGAAGGGCCTGATATTCGCGGATCGCGCCGCGCGAACGCGACCCCAGAACGCCATCGGGCGATCCCGCCGGAAAGCCGAAATGGTTAAGCGCGACCTGCACGTCGCGGTTCGCCTCGCGCTGCGCCGAACTCACCGTGGCCTTGGGTGCCGCGCGATAGGTCCGCTGCGCGGGGGCGCGGCGTTGCTTGTTGCTTTCGTTGACGATGGCCCCGCCGATGATTCCCCCGATGATCCCCCCGACAAGGCCGTCGGCATCCGCGCGCGCCTGCATCGCAGGCCCCGTCGCAAGCGTCAGCGCCAGCGACACGATAAATAGCTTTTTCGTTTTCATACCCGTTTCTCCCTTGCTTATGCCACCCCGACGCAACTCTCCGAAAAGCCGCCGCCCTGTTCAGCGCCATGCGATCCTGTTGCGCCCTTCCCCAAATACGGGCGGCCCGCCGATAAGGCGCGTTGTCAAATACCTTCTGTCCCGAACTTGAATTTGGAACTTGTGACGGAATAACACCAAACAGTGTTCTCCCGAATCGCCATCAAGGCAAGGTTCTTGATCGACCGGACCGGCAAAGGAACAAGGTATGGTTGAATGGATCATGGCGCATGCGCCTGTCGGCTATGCCGAGGCGCTGGAATTCATGGAAGACCGGGTGGCGCAGATCGCCGCCGGGCGGGCCGATGAGGCCGTCTGGCTGCTGGAGCATCCGCCGCTTTATACCGCGGGCACCTCGGCCCGCCCCGAGGATCTGACCGATCCCGACCGTTTCCCGGTCTTCGAGGCCGGGCGCGGCGGCCAATACACATATCATGGCCCCGGACAGCGCGTGGCCTATGTCATGCTGGACCTCAACCGGCGCGGGCGCGACGTGCGCTGCTTCGTGCGCCAGCTCGAGGCCTGGGTGATCGCGGCGCTTGCACAGTTCAACGTGACGGGCGAGATCCGCGAAGGCCGCGTCGGGGTCTGGGTCACGCGCCCCGACCGGCCGCTCAATCCCGACGGCACCCTGCGCGAGGACAAGATCGCCGCGATCGGGGTCAAGCTGCGCCGTTGGATCAGCTTTCACGGCATCTCGATCAATGTGGAACCCGATCTGAGCCATTTCGAGGGAATCGTGCCCTGCGGCATTCGGGAACACGGTGTCACCAGCCTTGTCGACCTGGGCCTGCCGGTGACGATGACCGATCTCGACGCCGCCCTGATTTCACAATTCGGGGAAATTTTTGGTGATTTGCACGAAAAATGCGCTGCAATGCCCTGACGCGACAGAGTGTCATCTGGTAATACAAGGGGGATCGCTCCAACTCGGGGCGCGAAGCCGGCCCGATTGCCGGCCCAACCAGTCAAGGATAACGCGATGAAGATCAGCCTCTATGCCACCCTCGCCGCTTTCGCATTTGCCGTCCCGGCGATGGCACAGGATGCCGCCGTCGGCGAAAAGGAGTTCGCCAAGTGCAAAGCCTGCCACATGATCCAGGCCCCCGATGGGACGGACATCGTGAAAGGCGGCAAGACCGGCCCGAACCTTTATGGCGTGATCGGCCGTCAGGTCGCTTCGGAAGAAGGCTTCAAATACAAGGACTCGATCGCGGCCGTGGGCGAAACCGGCCTGGTCTGGGACGAGGCCGAACTGGCCGCCTATGCGACCGACCCGAAAGCCTGGCTGGTCGAGAAGACCGGCGACAGCGGCGCGAAGACCGGCATGACCTTCAAGCTGAAGTCGAAACAGGCCGACGTGGCGGCCTATCTCGCCTCGGTCGCCCAGTAAGGGCCGCAGGGGCGCGACAGGCGCGCGTCACCGAAAGCAAAATCCCTGAAGGCGCGGCAATTTTTCCAATTGCCGCGCCTTCGATTATTGCCGTTCGTGAATTTGGTCTTTAGAACAGTCCTATACCGGCGCAGGTTGGGAGAACCGGCGCCGTCGCGCTAAATGGGAGATCAGCATGGCGGACGCAGCCGTTCACAGCCATGGTGAACATGACAACCGGGGTTTCTTTGCCCGCTGGTTCATGTCCACCAACCACAAGGATATCGGTATCCTCTACCTCTTCACCGCGGGCTTCGTCGGCCTGATTTCGGTGATGTTCACCGTCTACATGCGCATGGAGCTGATGGAGCCGGGCGTGCAATACATGTGCGCCGAAGGTGCGCGCTTCATTGCCGATTCCTCCGCCGTGTGCACGCCCAACGGGCATCTGTGGAACGTGATGATCACCTATCACGGCGTGCTCATGATGTTCTTCGTGGTGATTCCGGCCCTGTTCGGCGGTTTCGGCAACTACTTCATGCCGCTGCATATCGGCGCGCCGGACATGGCCTTCCCGCGGATGAACAACCTCAGCTACTGGCTTTATGTCGCGGGGGTCTCGCTTGGCGTGGCCTCGCTTCTGGCGCCGGGCGGCAACGGCCAGCTTGGCTCGGGCGTGGGCTGGGTACTTTACCCGCCGCTGTCCACCACCGAGGCCGGGATCTCGATGGACCTTGCGATCTTTGCGGTGCACGTCTCGGGCGCGTCCTCGATCCTGGGCGCGATCAACATGATCACCACCTTCCTGAACATGCGCGCGCCTGGCATGACGATCCACAAGGTGCCGCTGTTCGGCTGGTCGATCTTCGTGACCTCGTGGCTGATCCTGCTGTCGCTGCCGGTGCTGGCCGGTGCGATCACCATGCTGCTGATGGACCGCAACTTCGGAACGACCTTCTTCGACCCTTCGGGCGGCGGCGATCCGATCCTCTATCAGCACATCCTGTGGTTCTTCGGCCACCCCGAGGTCTACATCATCATCCTGCCCGGCTTCGGCATCATCAGCCATGTCATCGCCACCTTCGCGCGCAAGCCGATCTTCGGCTACCTGCCGATGGTCTATGCGATGGTCGCGATCGGGGTTCTGGGCTTCGTCGTGTGGGCGCACCACATGTATACCGTGGGCCTGTCGCTGACGCAGCAAAGCTACTTCATGCTGGCGACGATGGTCATCGCCGTGCCGACCGGGGTGAAGATCTTCTCGTGGATCGCCACGATGTGGGGCGGCTCGATCGAGTTCAAGACGCCGATGCTCTGGG
>CALMEG010000004.1 GCA_937863185.1 uncultured Paracoccaceae bacterium
GGGGCGCCCCCAGCAGGCGCGGCGCGGAGCGCCCGGCCGCCCGGATCACCCCCACCTCGGACGAGCGGGCAAGCCCCAGGAACAGCACCACCGCCGCCAGCACCACGATCAGCGGCAGGATGGTGTAAAGCGAGCCGGGCACGTTCAGAAGCGCAAGGAAGGCGGCTTGCGGCAGGCCGACCTCGGCGGTGTCGAAGCGGCGGATCTGCTCGACCATGTCGATCAGGAAGAGGATGCCGTAGAAGGCGGCGCCCACAAGGATCAACGCGCGCAGGAAGCGCCGTGCGATGTAAAGCGAAAGCGTCATGCCGCGGCCTCCGCCGCCCTGCGCGCCGGCTGGCGCACCCGCCGCGGCCGGGCCGCAAGCCAGAGCATCACCGCGACCGCGGCAAACCCGGCAAGCGCGGGCAGATAGGCCAGCGGCCAGAGGCCCGGATCGCGCCGGATCACGTCATCGGCCGCGTTGCTGAGAAACTGGACCACGATCAGCGCGACCACCGCGATGCCGATCTGGCGCCAGACGCCAAAGCGCGAAAAGCCACCCAGCATCAGCGCGGCGAACCCCAGAAGGGCCGCGACGGGCGCCAGCAGGGGCTGGGTCAGGCGGTTTTGCAACTCGATCCAGGCCTCGTCAGCGCTGCCCCGCGTCAGCGCCAGCACCTCGCTGCCCGGTGCGATCAGCTGCCATGTCGGCAATTCGCGCCAGTCGCGTTTCAGCCGCCCGCCGGGGGCGATCAGCGCGCCGATATCATAGGTGAAATCCGCGAATCGCGTGACCGCGAGCCGGTTGTCCGAGCTGCGCAGCGTCTGCGCCATGCCCTCGATCATGATCAGCTTCGGTCCCGTATCAGACCGCACGATCAGCGCCTTTTCCGCGGTATAGGTGGTGCGCACGGCCGGATTGCGCGCATCCGACAGGAACAGGTCGAGCAGCTCCCCCGTCGGCGCGACCGAGCGGATATAGATCGTCACCCCGTCGCCGGGATGCTGGAACGTGCCTTCCTTGAGAAAGCGCGCGGTGACATTCTCGGCGATCTGTGACTGGCGGTCGGCCAGCTGCGCGCGCGAGGCGGGCACCAGAACATGCACCAGCACCAGCATCAGCGCCGCCACGATCAGCCCGAACACCGCCACCGGCCGCGCCAGTCGCCAGGGCGAGGCACCGGTGGCCTGCATCGCCACAAGCTCGGATTCGCCCGCCAGCCGGTTGATCGCATAGACCGTGGCCGCGAAGGCCGCGATCGGCAGCACCAGCCGGATCACATAGGGCAGGGTCAGCGCGGTGAATTCCAGCACCACCCAGGCGGTCTGGCCGTCCGAGATCAGCTGGTCGAACAGCCGCACTGCGCGGTTGACCCAGTAGACCGACACCAGCACAAGCGCGAAAAAGCCGAACAACGCCATGAGCTGTGACAGCAGATATCTGTCTAGTCGCGTCAAACTCTGATCTTCCCCTGGCAGCGGTTCCCCCTCTTACCCCGATGCGCGGCCCGGGAAAAGAGGCGCGGGGCGCTCTGGCTTCCCATTTTCCCGCGGCCTCGCTAGGGTCGGGCGAAAGCCCGCCGGAAGCGGCCGGGCGCAGCCAAGCGGAGACCCCCATGACCGATCCCGTCGCGATCCAGTTTCGTGAAACCGACCTGACCAATCTTGCCGCACGCGCGGGCCGCATCGCGGTTCTGGCCGAGGCGGGGGCCAAGCTGCCGCCGGGCGCGCGCAGGCTTGACCGGCTGATGCGCGGGGCATTGGCGCGCGCGGCGGGCTCGGCGGCGTTCGGCAAGCTCAAGCCCGGCGAATCGCTCGACCTGTCCTGGCCCGCGGGGCTTGAGGCCGAGGCGGTGCAACTGATCGCGCTGCCGCGCCGTGCAAGCGTGGCCGAGGCGCGCAAGGCCGGGGCCGCGATCGGCAAGGCGCTTGGGACGAAGGGTGCGCTCGTGCTGGCCGAGGGGCATCCGCGCGCGGCCGAGATTTCCTTCGGGCTGGCGCTGCGGGCCTATGGTTTCGACTACCACACCAAGGAGAAAGAGGCCCCCGGCGCGGTCGAGATCATGGTCAACCGCCCCGAGGAGGTTGCCGCGAAGGCCGGCCCGCTGGCCGCGCTGACCGAGGGGGTGTTCTTCACCCGCGATCTGGTGAACGAGCCGGCCAATATCCTGACCACCGACGATTTCGCCGCCCGCCTCGGCGCGATGCACGAGCTTGGCCTCGAGGTCGAGATCCTCGAAGAGGCGGATCTGGAAAAGCTGGGCATGCGCGCGCTTCTGGGGGGGGGGCAGGGCTCGGAAAGCCCCTCGAAGGTGGGGGGGATGCAGTGGAAGGGCGGCGCGAAGGATGCGCCCCCGCTGGCGCTGGTCGGCAAGGGGGTGGTGTTCGACACGGGCGGCATCTCGATCAAGCCGGCCGGAGGCATGGAAGAGATGACGATGGACATGGGCGGCGCGGGGGTCGTGGCGGGCGTGATGCGCACGCTTGCGCTGCGCAAGGCCCGCGCGAATGTCGTGGGCCTTGTGGGGCTGGTCGAGAACATGCCTGACGGGCGCGCGCAACGGCCCGGCGACATCGTGAAATCCATGAAGGGCGACACGATCGAGGTGATCAATACCGATGCCGAAGGCCGCCTCGTTCTGGCCGATGTGCTGTGGTATGCGCAGGACCGCTTCGCGCCCGCGGCGGTGATCGACCTTGCCACGCTGACCGGTGCGATCATCATCGCGCTCGGGCATGAGAACGCGGGCGTCTTCAGCAATGACGACGCGCTTGCGCAGGATCTGCTGAAGGCCGCGGGGGCCGAGGGCGAGGGCGCCTGGCGCATGCCGCTGGCGCCAGCCTATGACGCGCTGATCAAGTCGCGCCTGGCCGATATGAAGAATACCGGCGGGCGGCCCGCCGGGTCGATCACCGCGGCCGAATTCCTGCACCGCTTCATCAAGGAGGGCACGCCCTGGGCGCATATCGACATCGCCGGTGTGGCGCTGCCGCCCGCCGAGACCGCCTTCGCGCCCAAAGGCCCGTCGGGCTGGGGGGTGATGACGCTCGACCGGCTGATCCGCGACCGTTACGAGGGCTGAGCGCTTGGGCGCCGCGCTGTTCTACCACATCACCCGCAGTCCGACCGAAGAGGTCGTGGCAAGCCTTCTGTCGCGCGCGGTGGCGCAGGGCTGGCGGGTCGAGCTGCGCGGCGTGACGCCGGAATATCTCGACATGCTCGACCAGCGGCTGTGGCTGGGCGCGGAAGAGGGGTTCCTGCCGCATGGCCGCGCGGGCGGTCCGCATGACGCGCTGCAACCGGTGCTGATCGGCACCGGACCGGGGCCCGCGGCCAACGATCCCCAGGCGCTGATGACGGTGCAAAGCGCCCCCCTGACCCCCGACGAGATCGCCGCGCGCGAACGGGTCTGGATCCTGTTCGACGGCAACGACCCGGCCGCGCTTGAGGCCGCGCGCGCGCAATGGCGCGGCCTGACCGCCGCCGGCGTCGCCGCGCAATACTGGAGCGAGGAGTCCGGCCGCTGGGAAAAGAAGGCCGAAAACCAGGCCGCAACAGTCTGAAGATTCCCCTTTGCGCTCCTCGCGCCGGGGGTTGTGGGGCGCCTGCGCCGCTCCTATCTCGTGCCAGAGCGCGAACGGAGAGCCCGATGAGAACCGCACTGCACTATTTCCGTTGGCCCTTCGCCGTGACGGCGCTTGGCCTGCTGCTCGCCTTCTGGCTGGGCTGGGGCTATTCGGGCAATATCGGCGGGGCGGTGTCGTTCTTCCTGATCGCGGCGGTGCTGGCGGTTCTGGAAATATCGCTGTCCTTCGACAATGCCATCGTCAATGCCAACAAGCTTGAGAAGATGACCCCGGAATGGCAGCACCGCTTCCTGACCTGGGGCATCCTGATCGCGGTGTTCGGCATGCGGGTGCTGTTTCCCCTTCTGATCGTGGTGGTCGCCGCCGGGATCGGCCCGATCGAGGCGATCTGGCTGGCCGCGACCAAGCCCGCGGAATATGCGCGCATCATTTCGGGCGCGCATCTGTCGATCGCGGCGTTCGGCGGCGCGTTCCTGATGATGGTCGCGCTGAACTACTTCATCGACGAAGGCAAGGACGTGGACTGGATCGCCGCGCTGGAGCGTCGCCTGCGCAGCTGTGCCAGCATCCGCGGCCTTGAGATCGGGTTGCTGCTGGCGGTGGTGATGCTGTTCACATGGGTCCTGCCGCCGGGGGCCGAGGGGCGCTTTCTTTTCGCCGCCATCTCGGGGCTTCTGACCTTTCTCGGGGTCGAGGTGCTGGGCCAGGTGCTTGACCGGCAGGCGGCAAGCACCGAGGTGGCGAAAGCCGGGATCGGCGCGTTCCTCTACCTCGAGGTGCTGGACGCCTCGTTCAGCTTCGACGGCGTGATCGGCGCCTTCGCGCTGACGCAGAACCTGTTCCTGATCGCCATCGGCCTGGGCATCGGCGCGATGTATGTGCGCTCCATGACGATCATGCTGGTCGAGCGGAACACGCTGGCCGAGTTCCGCTATCTCGAACATGGGGCGTTCTGGTCGATCCTGATCCTGTCGGGCGTGATGTTCGCGCAGACGCTGTGGCATATTCCCGAACTGGTGACGGGGCTTCTGGGGGCGTGCTTCATCGGCTTCGCGCTG
>CALMEG010000005.1 GCA_937863185.1 uncultured Paracoccaceae bacterium
CGATGCCTATCTGGCCGGGGCGACGCCCGTGCCCTGCATCCGCTGCAACGAGCGGGTGAAGTTCAAGGATCTCTTGGAAACGGCGAAGGATCTTGAGGCCGATTGCATGGCGACGGGCCATTACATCCAGCGCAAGATGGGCGCGCAGGGCCCCGAGCTGCATTGCGCCGCCGACCCGAACCGCGACCAGAGCTATTTCCTGTTCTCGACCACGCCCGAGCAGCTGGCCTTCCTGCGCTTCCCGCTCGGGCATCTGGCCTCCAAGGCCGAGACCCGCGCGCTTGCCGCGAAATACGGGCTGGCGGTGGCCGACAAGCCCGACAGCCAGGACATCTGCTTCGTGCCGAACGGCAATTATGCCTCGGTGATCGAGAAGCTGCGCCCCGGCGCGGCCGATCCGGGCGAGATCGTGGACATGGACGGCAACGTGCTGGGCAGCCACAAGGGCGTGATCCATTACACGATCGGCCAGCGGCGCGGGCTTGGCATCGGCGGGCTTGGCGATCCGCTTTACGTCGTGAAGCTTGATCCCGACGCCCGGCGCGTGATCGTGGGGCCGAAAGAGGCGCTTTCCACCCGCGTCATCCCGGTGCGGGAAATCAACTGGCTGGGCGATGCGCCCCTGACCAGCCGGGCGGAATGGCACGTCTCGGTCAAGGTCCGCTCCACCCGCCCCCCGCGCGAGGCGGTGATCCGCCCGCTTTCGGAGACCGAGGCAGAGGTCGAACTGCTAAGCCCCGAGGAAGGCGTCAGCCCCGGACAGGCCTGCGTATTCTATGAAACCGGCGGCAGCCGCATCCTTGGTGGCGGCTGGATCTGGCGCGGGCGCTAGGCGCGCGCCAGATAGGCCAGAACCGAACGCGCCGCGCGCAGGCCCGGTGCCTCGCCGCCTTCGCCAAGGCGCTGCATCGTGACCTCCATCGCGGCCATCTGCGCGGCGCGCGCGCCCTCGTCCTCGATCAGGGAGCAAAGCGCGGGCGCGATCGCATCGGCGCGGCAATCGCGGCCCAGAAATTCCGGGATCGCGCGGGTCTCGGCCACCAGATTGACCAGCGTGACCGTGTCGATCTTCAGCAGCCAGCCCACGATCAGCCGGCTGAGCGGCGCCATGTCATAGGCGATCACCATCGGCGTGCGCGCGGCGGCCAGTTCCAGGCTGACCGTGCCCGAGGCCGCAAGCGCAAGATCCGCCGCGGCGAAAGCCGCGCGCTTTTCGGACGGGTCCTCGACGACGATGGGCGCCACCGGCCAGCGGTCGGCCATGCCGCGCACCATGGGCGCCACGCCCCGCACCGTGGGCAGCACCACCCGCAGCCCCGGTTCGCGGTCGCGCACGCGCATCAGCGCCTCGTCGAAGCGGGGGCCGAGGCGCGCCACCTCCCCCTCGCGCGAGCCGGGCAGGCACAGGACCAGCGGCTGGTCCCCGGCGATGCCATGCGCTTCGCGGAATGCCGCAGCCTCGGCGGGCGTGGCGCGGGGCTCGGCCACCACGGGATGGCCCACGAAATCGCAGCTCATCCCGGCGGCCTGCATGTAGGGCGGCTCGAAGGGCAGCAGCGCCAGCACATGATCGACAACCTGCGCCATGCGCGCCGCGCGACCCGGCCGCCAGGCCCAGACCGAGGGTGCAACGTAATGGATCACGCGCAGATCCGGGCGCGCCGCGCGGGCGCCCCGCGCCACCCGCAGCGTGAAATCGGGGCTGTCGATCGTGATCAGCGCGTCGGGCGCCAGATCGGCCACCGCCGCCGCGGTCTCGGCGATGCGGCGCTTCAGGTGGCGGTATTTCGGCAAGACCTCCCACAGGCCCATGACCGACAGCTCTTCCATGGGAAAGCGGCTTGCCAGCCCCTCGGCCTCCATCAGGGGGCCGCCGATGCCGTGGAACTCGACCTCGGGGGCAAGCGCTTTCAGGCCCGCCATCAGCGCGGCGCCCAGCTTGTCGCCCGAAGGCTCGCCCGCGATCACGAAGATCCTCATGGCCTGCGCGACCACAGGAACAGACCGGCCTCCTGCGCGGCGGCAAGGGTCTTTTCGCGCCCCAAAAGCAGGACGCCGCCCGCCTCCCACGCAATCCCGGCAAGCCCCGCGGCGGCCGCGCGCGCC
>CALMEG010000006.1 GCA_937863185.1 uncultured Paracoccaceae bacterium
GCGAGCATCCGGTACTGCTCAACCGCGCGCCCACCCTGCACCGGCTGGGCATCCAGGCGTTCGAGCCGATCCTGATCGAAGGCAAGGCGATCCAGCTGCACCCGCTCGTCTGCTCGGCCTTCAACGCCGACTTCGACGGCGACCAGATGGCCGTCCACGTTCCGCTGAGCCTTGAGGCGCAGCTGGAAGCGCGCGTTCTGATGATGTCGACGAACAACGTTCTGTCGCCCGCCAACGGCGCGCCGATCATCGTTCCGTCGCAGGACATGGTGCTGGGGCTTTACTATACCTCGATGGAGCGCAAGGGCATGCCGGGCGAAGGCATGGTCTTCGGATCGGTCGAAGAGGTGGAGCATGCCCTGAACGCGGGGATCGTGCATCTGCACACCAAGATCCAGTGCCGCATCAAGCAGATCGACGAAGAAGGCAACGAAGTCGTCAAACGCTATGAGACGACGCCGGGCCGCGTGCGTCTGGGTGCGCTTCTGCCGCTGAACGCCAAGGCTCCGTTCGAGCTTGTGAACCGGCTGCTGCGCAAGAAGGACGTGCAGAACGTCATCGACACCGTCTACCGCTATTGCGGGCAGAAAGAGTCGGTCATCTTCTGCGACCAGATCATGGGCATGGGCTTCCGCGAAGCCTTCCGCGCCGGGATTTCCTTCGGCAAGGACGACATGGTGATTCCGGAAACCAAGTGGGACATCGTGAACGAGGTCCGCGATCAGGTGAAGGAATTCGAACAGCAATACATGGACGGCCTCATCACCCAGGGTGAGAAATACAACAAGGTCGTCGATGCCTGGTCGAAATGCTCGGATGCGGTCGCGGCCGAGATGATGAAGGAGATTTCCGCCGTGCGCGTCGATGACGCGGGCGCCGAGAAGGAACCGAACTCGGTCTACATGATGTCGCATTCGGGGGCACGGGGTTCGCCCGCCCAGATGAAGCAGCTTGGCGGCATGCGCGGCCTGATGGCCAAGCCGTCGGGCGAGATCATCGAGACGCCGATCATCTCGAACTTCAAGGAAGGTCTGACCGTTCTTGAATACTTCAACTCGACCCACGGCGCGCGGAAAGGCCTTGCCGATACCGCGCTCAAGACGGCGAACTCGGGTTATCTGACCCGCCGTCTGGTGGACGTGGCGCAGGACTGCATCGTGCGCACGCATGATTGCGGCACCGAACGTGCGATCAACGCTTCGGCGGCGGTCAATGACGGCGAGGTCGTGGCCCCGCTGGCAGAACGCGTTCTGGGCCGTGTCTCGGCCGACGAGGTTCTGGTGCCGGGCACCGACGAGGTGCTGCTGCGCAAGAACGAGCTGATCGACGAACGCAAGGCCGATGCGATCGAGGCGGCGGGCGTGCAGAACGTGCGCATCCGCTCGGCCCTGACCTGCGAGGCCGAAGAGGGTGTCTGCGCGCTGTGCTACGGGCGCGATCTGGCGCGCGGCACGCTGGTCAATATCGGCGAGGCGGTGGGCATCATCGCCGCGCAGTCGATCGGCGAGCCGGGCACGCAGCTGACGATGCGGACCTTCCACATCGGCGGCATCGCGCAAGGTGGCCAGCAGTCGTTCCTCGAGGCGAGCCAGGAAGGCAAGATCGAGTTCCGCAACGCCTCGGTCCTGGAGAACGATGCGGGCGAGCAGATCGTGATGGGCCGCAACATGCAGGTCGTGATCGTCGACGATCAGGGCGAAGAGCGTGCCAGCCACAAGCTGTCCTACGGCTCCAAGCTGTTCGTCAGGGATGGTCAGGCGGTGAAGCGTGGCGCCAAGCTGTTCGAATGGGATCCCTATACCCTTCCGATCATCGCCGAAAAGGCCGGTGTGGCGAAGTTCGTGGACCTCGTTTCGGGCATCTCGGTGCGCGACGATACCGACGAAGCCACCGGCATGACGCAGAAGATCGTCACCGACTGGCGTTCGGCGCCCAAGGGCAACGACCTCAAGCCCGAGATCATCATCATCGACGCCGATGGTGAGCCGGTGCGCAACGAGGCCGGGAACCCGGTCACCTACCAGATGTCGGTCGATGCGATCCTGTCGATCGAGGACGGGCAGGAGATCAAGGCCGGCGACGTGGTGGCCCGGATCCCGCGCGAAGGCGCCAAGACCAAGGACATCACCGGGGGTCTTCCCCGCGTGGCGGAACTGTTCGAGGCCCGTCGTCCGAAGGATCACGCGATCATCGCCGAGATTGACGGCTATGTTCACTTCGGCAAGGACTACAAGAACAAGCGCCGCATCTCGATCGAGCCGTCGCAAGAGGGGCTGGAACCCGTCGAATACATGGTGCCGAAAGGCAAGCACATCCCGGTGCAGGAAGGCGACTTCGTGCAGAAGGGTGAGTATATCATGGACGGCAACCCGGCCCCGCATGACATCCTGCGGATCATGGGGATCGAGGCGCTGGCCGATTACCTGATCGACGAGGTGCAGGACGTCTATCGTCTGCAGGGCGTGAAGATCAACGACAAGCACATCGAGGTGATCGTTCGCCAGATGCTGCAGAAGATCGAGATCCTCGACTCGGGCGAGACCACGCTGCTGAAGGGCGAGCATATCGACAAGGCGGAGTTCGACGAGGAGAACGCCAAGGTCGAGGCGCGCGGTGGCCGTCCCGCCGTGGGCGAGCCGGTGCTGCTGGGCATCACCAAGGCCTCGTTGCAGACGCGGTCGTTCATCTCGGCGGCCTCGTTCCAGGAAACCACCCGCGTGCTGACCGAGGCGTCGGTCCAGGGTAAGCGCGACAAGCTGGTGGGCCTGAAAGAGAACGTGATCGTCGGCCGCCTGATCCCGGCGGGCACGGGTGGCGCTACCACCCGCGTGCGCAAGATCGCGGCGGAACGGGACAACAAGGTCATCGAAGAGCGCCGCGCCGAGGCAGAAGCCGCGGCGGCCCTTGCCGCCCCGGTCGAGATGGCCGAGGCGCCCGAGGATGCCTTCGATCCGGTCGATACGCCGGAAAGCCGGGACTGAGTCCTGACGGAACCGGAAAGGCCCCGCAGTGCGCGGGGCCTTTTTCTTGCCTTCGCCGGGGATCGCGATGACGGACAATATGCGCGGGGTTATCCTGATGACGGTGGCGATGGCCGCCTTTGTCGGCAATGACACGATCATGAAGCTCGTCACCGAAGAGATGCCGCTGTTCCAGGCGATCTTCCTGCGTGGTCTGGTCACGGTGGCCGGGCTGGGCCTGATCCTTGGCCGGGGCCGGGTGGCCCTGCGCGGGATCGAGCCGCACGATCGGCGGCTGATCGGCTGGCGGACCTTCGGGGAACTGGCCGCGACCATCACCTTTCTTTACGCGCTGACGCGCATGCCGCTGGCCACCCTGTCGGCGATCATGCAGGCCGCGCCGCTGGCCGTGACGCTGGCGGCGGCGCTGTTCTTGCGCGCGCCGATCGGCATTCGCCGTCTGGCGGCGATCCTGACGGGGTTTCTGGGGGTGCTTCTGATCGTGCGCCCGGGTAGCGGGGATTTCGGGATCGAGGCGGTGCTGGGCCTTGTCTCGGTGGGGTTCGTGGTGTTGCGCGACCTGACGACGCGGCAGCTGGGGCGGGCGGTGCCCTCGGTCTTCGTGGCCCTTGTCGCGGCGGTCTCGGTGACGGTGATGGGCGGGATCGGAACGCTGCTTTCGGGCATCTGGGTGGGGGTCAGCCCGCGCATCGCCCTTTTGATCCTGTTGGGGGGCAGTTTCCTTGTGGCGGGCTATCTGAGTGCCGTCGCGGCGATGCGGGTCGGCGATATCGACCTGGTTGCGCCGCTGCGCTATACCTCGCTGGTTTTCGCGCTGATCCTGGGCTGGGTGGTTTTCGGCGACTGGCCCGAGACGCTGACCCTGATCGGCGCCGCGATCGTGGTTGCGACGGGGATCTACACCTTCTACCGCGAGCAGAAGCTGGCGCGCCGCGCGGGGCGCGGATAGGCCGCGGGGCCAGTGTTGACAACCCCGGCGACTCCGCCTATACGCCCGCTACCTGACGGGCGAAGTGTGTCCGTTTGGCCCCAGAACCGTTCATGGTCACGATCCGGGCAGATGCCCCGATCCTCTGGAATTCCGCCGCGTCGTCCCGGTCAAGGGACGCATGCGGTTTTGGTGTTTTGCGGACGCGCAGGGCACCTTCTGAGTGAAATGCCCCCGAAAGTCGCTGACGGGCGATGATTAAACGGGTTGCAAAGATAGGGCGAACCTAATGCCGACGATTCAACAGCTGATCCGCAAACCGCGGCAGCCCAAGGTGCAGCGCTCGAAGTCGCAGCACCTCCAGTCCTGCCCGCAGAAGCGTGGCGTCTGCACGCGCGTCTACACGACGACGCCGAAGAAACCGAACTCCGCCATGCGGAAAGTTGCCAAGGTCCGTCTGACCAACGGCTTCGAGGTGATCAGCTACATCCCCGGCGAAAAGCACAACCTTCAGGAACACTCGGTGGTCCTGATCCGTGGCGGCCGGGTAAAAGACCTTCCGGGCGTCCGTTATCACATCCTCCGCGGTGTTCTCGATACGCAAGGCGTCAAAGACCGTCGCCAGCGTCGTTCGAAATACGGCGCGAAGCGTCCGAAGTAAGGAGATCACCAGATGTCTCGTCGTCACGCCGCTGAGAAGCGCGAAGTTCTGCCGGACGCCAAGTATGGCGACCGCGTTCTTACCAAGTTCATGAACAACCTGATGGTCGACGGCAAGAAGTCCGTCGCCGAACGCATCGTCTACAACGCGCTGGAGCGTGTTGAAGGCAAGCTCAAGCGCGAGCCCGTCGAGGTGTTCCACGAAGCCCTCGACAACGTGAAGCCTTCGGTCGAAGTGCGTTCGCGCCGCGTGGGTGGTGCCACCTATCAGGTTCCCGTCGAGGTCCGTCCGACCCGCCGTGAGGCCTTGGCGATCCGCTGGCTGATCACCGCCGCAAAGAACCGCAACGAGCACACCATGGAAGAGCGCCTTGCCGGCGAGCTTCTGGATGCCGTGAACTCGCGTGGTTCGGCCGTGAAGAAGCGCGAAGACACCCACAAGATGGCCGACGCGAACAAAGCGTTCAGCCATTACCGCTGGTAACAGGAGCACAAGAAATGGCACGCGCCTATCCGCTGACCCGCTACCGCAACTTCGGCATCATGGCCCATATCGACGCGGGCAAGACCACGACGACCGAACGTATCCTGTTCTACACCGGCAAGAACCACAAGATCGGCGAAACGCACGATGGCGCTTCGACGATGGACTGGATGGAGCAGGAGCAGGAACGCGGGATCACCATCACCTCGGCCGCGACGACGACCTTCTGGCAGCGCCAGGAAGATCCGACCGCCGAGGGCATCTCGGACACGAAATACCGCTTCAACATCATCGACACCCCCGGCCACGTGGACTTCACCATCGAAGTCGAACGCTCGCTGGCGGTGCTGGACGGTGCTGTCTGCCTGCTCGACGCCAACGCCGGTGTCGAGCCGCAGACCGAAACGGTGTGGCGTCAGGCTGACCGCTACAAGGTTCCGCGCATCGTGTTCGTCAACAAGATGGACAAGATCGGCGCCGACTATTTCAAATGCGTCGACATGATCAAGGACCGCACCGGCGGCACGCCCTGCCCGATCGCCCTGCCGATCGGCGCCGAGGATACGCTGGAAGGCATCGTCGACCTCGTGAAGATGGAAGAATGGGTCTGGAAGGGCGAAGACCTCGGCGCAAGCTGGGTCCGTCAGCCGATCCGCGACGATCTGAAGGATCTGGCCGATACCTGGCGCGCCAACCTGGTCGAGCTTGCCGTGGAGCAGGACGACGACGCGATGGAAGCCTACCTCGAGGGCAACGAGCCCGACGAGGCCACGCTGCGCAAGCTGATCCGCAAGGGCACGCTGTCGCTGTCGTTCTTCCCGGTCATGGCCGGCTCGGCGTTCAAGAACAAAGGCGTGCAGCCGCTGCTCAACGCCGTGATCGACTTCCTGCCGGCCCCGGTGGATGTCCCCACGCTGATGGGCTTCTCGCCTGATGACGAGACCGAAACGCGCAACATCGCGCGCGAGGCCACGGACGAGTCGCCCTTCGCCGCCCTGGCGTTCAAGATCATGAACGACCCCTTCGTCGGCTCGCTGACCTTCACGCGGATCTATTCCGGCGTCCTGCGCAAGGGCGACCAGATCATGAACACCACGAAGGGCAAGCGCGAGCGTATCGGCCGCATGATGATGATGCATTCGATCAACCGCGAGGAGATCGAGGAAGCCTTTGCCGGCGACATCATCGCACTGGCCGGCCTGAAGGAAACCACCACGGGCGACACGCTTTCGGACGCCAGCAAGCAGGTGGTTCTGGAAACCATGACCTTCCCCGATCCGGTGATCGAGATCGCGGTGGAACCGAAGTCGAAGGCCGACCAGGAGAAGATGGGCCTCGCGCTTGCACGTCTTGCGGCCGAAGACCCGTCCTTCCGCGTCGAGACCGATTTCGAATCGGGCCAGACGATCATGAAGGGCATGGGCGAACTTCACCTCGACATCCTCGTCGACCGCATGAAGCGGGAGTTCAAGGTCGAGGCGAATATCGGCGCCCCGCAAGTGGCCTATCGCGAGACCATCTCGCGCGAAGCCGAGATCGACTACACGCACAAGAAACAGACCGGGGGCACCGGCCAGTTCGCGCGCGTCAAGCTCGTCATCACCCCGACCGAACCGGGCGA
>CALMEG010000007.1 GCA_937863185.1 uncultured Paracoccaceae bacterium
GCACCGGGGCCGATGCCGAAGAGGTCTTCGCCGTCCTGCCGCGGCTGAGCACGGTGCGCGGCCGCATGCAGCTGGCCGCCACGCGCGAGAATGGCGCCGCGGTCTTCGTCGATTACGCCCATACGCCCGATGCGGTGCAGACCGCGCTGCGCGCCCTGCGCCCGCATGTCATGGGGCGGCTCATCGTGGTTCTGGGCGCGGGCGGCGACCGGGATCGCGGCAAGCGCCCGCTGATGGGGCGTGCGGCGGCGGAAAATGCCGATGTGGTCTTTGTCACCGACGACAATCCGCGCACCGAGGACCCCGCGACGATCCGCGCCGCGGTGCTGGAGGGCGCGCGCATTCCGGGCGGGCCGGGCATTCACGAGGTCGGCGACCGGGCCGAGGCGATCCTGCGCGCGGTCGATGCGCTTGGGCCGGGCGATGCGCTTCTGGTCGCAGGCAAGGGGCATGAAAGCGGGCAGGTGATCGGCACCGATGTCTACCCCTTCGACGATGCCGAACAGGCCAGCGTGGCCGTCGCGGCACTGGATGGAAAGATCTGATGGGCGTTCTGTGGACCTCGGCCGATGCGGCGGCGGCAACCGGCGGGCGCGCTACCCGCAGCTTTGCCGCCACCGGCGTGTCGATCGACACCCGTTCGTTGCGCCCCGGTGATCTGTTCGTGGCGCTGAAGGACGTGCGTGACGGGCATGATTTCGTGGCCGACGCGCTTGCGCGCGGGGCCGCGGCCGCGCTGGTCAGCCGCATTCCCGAAGGCTGTTCGGAACGCGATCCGCTGCTGATCGTGCCCGATGTCCTGCGCGGGCTCGAGGATCTGGGCCGTGCCGGACGGGCGCGCGCGCGGGCGCGGGTGATCGCGGTGACCGGCTCGGTCGGCAAGACCTCGAGCAAGGAGATGCTGCGCGCCGTTCTTCTGGCGCAGGGCAAGGTCCATGCCGCCGAGGCCAGCTTCAACAACCACTGGGGCGTGCCCATCACGCTTGCCCGCCTGCCGCAGGATGCCGATTTCGCGGTGATCGAGATCGGCATGAACCACCCCGGAGAGATCGCGCCCCTTGCCCGCATGGCGCGCCCGCATGCGGCGATGATCACCACCGTCACCGCCGCCCATCTGGAGGCTTTCGGCGATGTCGCGGGGATCGCCCGCGAAAAGGCCAGCATCTTCGAGGGGCTGGAGCCGGGCGGCGTTGCGGTGATCCCCACGGGGCTTGCCGTCACCCCGATCCTCGAGACCGCCGCCGCGCGCGCCGGCCGCGTGCTGCGCTTCGGCCCCGCCGAGGGCAGCGACTATCGGCTTGTCTCGGCCCGGATCTCGGGCGATGCGACGATCGTGCAGGCCCTGCGCGGCAATGATCCGCTTCTGTTCAAGGTGATGACGCCCGGCGCGCATTTTGCGGCCAACGCCCTTGGCGTTCTGGCCCTGGCCGAGGCGGTGGGCGCCGATCCGGCCGTCGCGGCCTGCGACATGGGACTATGGCGCCCGCCCGCCGGGCGCGGCGCGCGCGAACGGGTCTATCTCGACATCGTGGACGAGCAGCAGACGATCGACCTTTTCGACGATGCCTTCAACGCCAATCCCGGCTCGATGGCCGCCGCGTTCGAGGTGCTGGGCGCGGTCGCGCCGCGCGACGGGGTCGGGCGGGTGAAGAACGGGCGCCGCGTCGCAGTTCTGGGCGATATGTTGGAACTTGGCCCCGACGCGGTGCAGATGCATGCCGATCTGGCCGCCCATCCCGCCATGGCGGCGATCGACACGGTGCATTGCGCGGGCCCGATGATGCGTGCCCTGTGGCAGGCGCTGCCGCTGCGCAAGCGCGGCGAATGGCACGAAACCGCGGCCGACATGGCCGCGCGTGCGGTGCATCTTGTGGATGCGGGCGATGTGGTGCTCGTGAAAGGCTCCAAGGGTTCGAAGGTCAGCATGGTGGTTGACGCGATCCGCAAACTGGGGCAGGCGGGCGCGGCCGAAGCGCACGGCGCGGCAAGGGGAACTGAGTAATGCTGTATTGGTTGACCGGACTTTCGGATGGCGGGGATTTCTTCAACCTCTTTCGCTACATCACCTTCCGGGCGGGGGCGGCGTTCTTCACCGCGCTGCTGTTCGGGTTCCTCTTCGGCCGGCCGCTGATAAACATCCTGCGCCGCAAGCAGGGCAAGGGGCAGCCGATCCGCGACGATGGCCCGGCCACGCATTTTGCCAAGGCCGGAACGCCGACGATGGGCGGCCTGCTGATCCTTTCGGCGATGCTCGTCTCCACACTTCTGTGGGCGCGGCTCGATAACGGGTATGTCTGGATCGTCCTGATCGTGACCTATGGCTATGCCCTGATCGGCTTTGCCGACGATTATGCCAAGGTGACCAAGCAAAACACCAAGGGCGTGTCGTCGCGCGTGCGTATGCTGCTGGGGCTTTTGCTGGCGGCGGGGGGGGCTGCCGCGGCCTCATGGCTTCATCCGGAAAACCTGTCGAACCAGCTTGCGATGCCGGTCTTCAAGGATGCGCTCATCAATATGGGCTATCTGTTCATCCCCTTCGCCATGATCGTCATCGTCGGCTCGGCCAATGCGGTGAACCTGACCGACGGTCTCGACGGTCTTGCGATCATGCCCGCGATGATCGCGGCCGCGACGCTTGGCGTGATCGCCTATATCGTCGGCCGTGTCGATTTCACCGAATATCTGGGTGTCCATTTCGTGCCCGGCACGGGCGAAATCCTTGTCTTCACCGCAGCCCTGATCGGCGGCGGGCTGGGCTTCCTGTGGTATAATGCGCCGCCCGCGGCGGTATTCATGGGCGATACCGGATCGCTCGCCCTCGGTGGCGCGCTAGGCGCCATCGCGGTCTGCACCAAGCACGAGATCGTCCTGGCCATCGTCGGCGGCCTTTTCGTGGTCGAGGCGCTGAGCGTCATCATCCAGGTGCTCTATTTCAAGAAGACCGGCAAGCGCGTCTTCCTGATGGCCCCGATTCACCACCATTTCGAAAAGAAGGGCTGGGCCGAGCCGCAGATCGTCATCCGCTTCTGGATCATCTCGCTGATCCTCGCGCTGATCGGGCTGGCCACGCTCAAGCTGCGCTAGGGACCGCCGCTTCCCTCTTCCCCTTTCATCTTCGTTCAAATATCCCGGGGGTGCGGGGGCGGCGCCCTCGCCTGCACGGAAAGGGGCGGGCATGATTCCGGTTCAGGGCTTCGAGGGTCACAAGGTCGCGGTGCTGGGGCTGGGGCGCTCGGGCCTCGCCACGGCGGCGGCACTGCGGGCCGGCGGCGCCGAGCCCCTCCTGTGGGACGATAGCCCCGAGGCGCGCGCCAATGCCGAAGCCGCGGGTTTCCCCCTCCACGATCTGAGCCGTGCCGAGGCCTGGCAGGGTGTTTCGGCGCTGATCGTCTCGCCCGGCATTCCGCATCTTTACCCTGCGCCGAACCGGCTCGTCGCCCGCGCCATGGCCGAGGGCATCCCGGTCGACAACGATATCGGGCTGTTCTTCCGCTCCTGGGCCACGCGGGACTGGGACGCCTTCGACACCGCCCCGCGCAGCATCTGCGTCACCGGATCGAACGGCAAATCCACCACCACGGCGCTGATCCATCATATCCTTGAACATGTCGGCCGCCCGACCCAGATGGCGGGCAATATCGGGCGCGGGGTTCTCGACCTCGATCCCCCGTCCGACGGCGAGGTCGTGGTGCTGGAGCTTTCCAGCTATCAGACCGATCTGGCCCGCGCGCTGACGCCCGACATCGCGGTCTTCACCAATCTTTCGCCCGACCACCTGGACCGCCATGGCGGCATGGGCGGCTATTTCGCCGCGAAACGCCGCCTTTTTGCCGAGGGCGGCCCCGATCGCGCCGTGATCGGCGTGGACGAGCCCGAGGGTGTCTATCTTGCCAACCAGATCGCCGTCGGGCCCGGGGATGACCGCGTGATCCGGGTCTCGTCGGGGCGCAAGCTGGGCGATTTCGGCTGGTCGGTCTTTGCCCGCAAGGGGCATCTGGCCGAATGGCGCAAGGGGCGTCAGGTCGCCTCGATCGATCTGCGCGGGGTGGCGGGACTGCCCGGCGCGCATAACCATCAAAATGCCTGCGCGGCCTATGCGGCCTGCCGCACGCTCGGCCTGTCGCCCCGCGATATCGAGGCCGCCTTTCACAGCTTCGCAGGCCTGCCGCACCGCTCGCAACTGGTGGCGGAACGCGGGGGGGTGCGCTTCGTCAACGACTCGAAGGCCACCAATGTCGACAGCGCGGCCAAGGCATTGCAGGCCTTCCCGCGCATCCGCTGGATCGCCGGGGGGCTGGGTAAGGATGGCGGGATCGCGGCGTTGCAACCCTTCCTCGGGGCGGTGGTCAAGGCCTATCTGATCGGCCATTCGGCGCGCGATTTCTCGCTGGAACTGGGCGACCTGCCCCATGAGATCTGCGAAACGCGGCGCGCATTTCATCGAACTGGTCGAAGCCCTCGGGGGCTGAGCCTCAGCCTTCCATGCGGGCGCGCAGGTCGCGCGCCACCTGCTCCAGCACGTCCGGCGCGGGCGAGGGCGGGGCGGAAAACCCGCCGGGGCCTTCGGCCAGGTAGGCCTGCGAGGTCACGTCATGGATGTGATGCATCGGGACGACATGCGCATGGGCATGGGCGACATGGATGCCGGTATAGAACATCGAGACGCGCTCCACCCCATAAAGCGCCTTCATCGCCCGCGCCAGCCGCTGCGCCTGCGCGGTGATCCGGGTCGCCAGATCCTGCGGCAGATCCTCGAACCACGGGTAATGCGCCTTGGGGATGACAAGTGCGTGACCCGCCCGGATCGGGTGCAGGTCCAGAAATGCCATGACATGCGCGTCCTCATGCAGGATGCGTGCGGGCAATTCGCCCCGCGCGATGCGGCAAAACAGGCAGGTTTCGGTCATTTCGGGCCTTCGGGCTGAAGTGGACGATCCAGCCGAACCTGCCGCAAGGCTCCGCCGCCCGCAAGCCGGGAGTGACCGGCTGCATCGTCGCGGGGCGCGTGCGCACGGCGCAACTCGGTTCTAGCCATAGGCCACGGAATGGGCTACACTTTTCCCCAGACCCGGCAAACGGGCATCCTGAGGCAGTGACGGCGGTAGCCCATGACAGAAATGGTGTTTGGCACGGTGCCCGTAAGGGCCGGTGAACCGATTCTTCCACGATGGTGGCGGACGATCGACAAATGGGCGCTGTCCAGCGTGCTGATGCTGTTTGCGCTTGGCATGCTTCTGGGCCTTGCCGCCTCGGTGCCGCTGGCCGAGAAGAACGGGCTTGAACCCTTCTACTACGTCAAGCGGCAGGCGTTCTTCGGGGGCGTCGCGCTTGGCGTCATGATGCTGGTGTCGATGCTGAACCCGACGCAGATCCGACGCCTGGGCGTGCTGGGGTTCGCCGGGGCCTTTGTGGCGCTGCTGCTGCTGCCCGTCTTCGGGACCGATTTCGGCAAGGGCGCCGTGCGCTGGTTCTCGTTCGGTTTCGCCTCGGTGCAACCGTCCGAGTTTCTCAAGCCCGGCTTCGTGGTCCTCGTGGCATGGTTCATGGCCGCCAGCCAGGAGGTGGCGGGCCCGCCGGGGCGGCTTTATTCCTTCGTCGTCGCGCTGATCGTGGTGCTGCTTCTGGCGTTGCAGCCGGATTTCGGGCAGGCCTCTCTCGTGCTCTTTTCCTGGGGCGTGATCTATTTCGTGGCCGGCGCGCCGATCGTCCTGCTGACCGTTCT
>CALMEG010000008.1 GCA_937863185.1 uncultured Paracoccaceae bacterium
GTTTGGTCGAAGCAGAAGTCGGCATACGAGATCCCCGCGATCCCGAAATGGATCGAGCCGTGGGAAAGCCTCAACAGCGCGCTGACCGAACAGTTCCCCTTCCACCTGATCAGCCCGCATCCCCGCTGGCGCACGCATTCGATATTCAACAACATCCCCTGGCTGCGCGAAACCTTCACCCAGGAGGTGACGCTGAACGCCGCCGACGCGCGCAGGCTTGGCGTCGAAACCGGCGACACGGTCGAACTGTTCAACGACCGCGGCCGCGTGGTGGTGCCGGTCTATGTGACCGAGCGCTGCATGCCCGGCGTCGCGGTCCTGCACGAAGGGGCCTGGATGGATCTGGACAGCGACGGCGTGGACCGTTCGGGCAACCCCGATTTCCTGACCAAGGACGATCCCAGCCCCGCGGGCGCCTTCGCCTACAACACGGTGCTGTGCGATATCCGCAAGACCGAGCTGGCCCACCGGCCCGGCTGGGACCAGCTGGCGACGGCGCGGTCCTTCATTTTCCGGCGCGACGAGTAAGGAGGGCAGGCCATGGGCAATATCAACAAGGAACAGATCAAGGCCAATGCCGCCCGGCGCAAGCGCGAGGGCTATACCCCCGTGGTGCCCGACCTTCAGCTTGGCTTCATCCACAACAACGTGGATTGCATCGGCTGCCGCGCCTGCGAGATCGCCTGCAAGGACAAGAACGGCCTTGCCGCGGGGCCGCGCTTCCGCCGCGTGCAGTATATCGAGGGCGGCACCTATCCCGAGGTCTTTGCCTTCAAGATCAACATGTCGTGCAACCATTGCGCGGAACCGGCCTGCCTGCCGGCCTGCCCGACCGGCGCGATCTTCAAGCGCGCCGATAACGGCGTGGTCGACATCGACAGCACGCTGTGCATCGGGTGCCGCAAATGCGAAGCCGCCTGCCCCTTCGGTGCACCGCAATTCAATGTCGAGCTGAACATCGTGCAGAAGTGCAACATGTGCATCGACGAACTGGAGGCCGGGCGCGATCCCTACTGCGTCTCGGCCTGCATGATGCGGGTGCTGGATATCGGGCCGATCGACCAGATGGATGCAGGCAGCCTCGAGACCAAGGCGCGCGGGCCCAATGACGAGATCGTCCGCCAGGTCAGGTCGATGGCCAGCCCCGAACTGACGAACCCCTCGATCCGTTTCGTGCCGCATTCGAAGGGCCGCGTCGATGAATGAACACGCGCCCGCCCTGCCCGAACCCGATGCTGCGGCCCGCGCAGCCCTGGATGCCGCGCAAGAGGCCCTTGCGATCCTGATCCGCCTGCATGACCGCGAGGCCGATGCCGCGCTGATCACCGGGCTGAAGGGCATTCAGGCCGGCACGCTTTTCGCGGCCCTTCTGGGCTCGCGCACCGGAAAGCAGGCGGCCGGGCTGCTGCAATCGGCGCTTGATGCGCTGCCCGAGGCGGCCGATCCGCATGTGCTCGACCGTCTGGCCGTCGATTATGCCGAGATCTACCTGACCAACGGCTTTCGTATCGCGCCCGAGGCCTCGGTCTGGCTGACCGATGAGGGGCTGGAGCGGCAGGAGCCGATGTTCGAGGTGCGCGACTGGTATGCCCATTACGGTATCGCCGTGCCCGACTGGCGCAAGCGCGCCGACGATCACATCGTGCACGAATTGCAGTTCGTGGCCTTCCTTCTGGCCGAGGGCAGCGCGGTCGCCATCCGCGACGCGGCGCGGTTTCTAGATCGCTGCGTGCTGCCCTGGGTGCCGCAGATGGGCCGCCGCGTGGCGCAGCGCGCCGAGACGCAGCTTTACGCCGCAACCGGCATGCTGACCGCCGAGCTTCTGGAGGCGCTGCGCGCGCAACTGGAGCAGATCACCGGCGAAGCGCCGAACCCGCGCCCGGTGACGCGGGCCGTGGCGGAAAAGACCTGCGGTATTGTCCCCGCCGAACGCCCCTATGTGCCGGGGCTGAGTGAAAGCTGGTGAGCGGCACGGCGCAGACGCGCGGGCCGGTCGAACTCGCCCCCGGCCGGTGCGTGACGGCGCATATGCCGATGTCGGATTGCATGGCCTGTGTCCTGGCCTGTCCGCATGACGCGCTGGACACCGCCGGGGCGGGGCTCGCGCTTGATCCCGCGCGCTGCACCGGCTGCGGCCAATGCACTGCCGCCTGCCCGCAGGGCGCGCTGTCGTTGGCCCCGGCCCTCCCCTCCCCCATCCGGGCCAGGGCCGGGCAGGTCGCGCTGATCGCCTGCGCCCGTGCAGCCCACGCGCCCGCGCACGCTGCCCCTTGCGCGCAGGCGCTCGGGCTGGACGATCTGGCGCGGCTCTGGCTGGACGGGGTGCGGGTGCTGGCGCTTGCCACCGGCGATTGCGGCACCTGCCCCGAGGCCACGCCCGCCGGTCGGGACGGGCTTGCCGAACGGATTGATCTTCTGGACGCACTGCTGGCCACGCGCGGGCGCCCCCCTCTGCATGCCCGCGTCGCCCCGCCGGCGCTGATCCGCAGGCTTGCCCTTCCGCAGGACCACGCCGACGACACCGCCCGCCGCGCGGCCCTGGGCCTTCCCCGCCACAGCACCGCGGACACCGCCGCAGGCCTCGGCCCTGCCGGAGCGTTGCGCCGCCTGCAAGACCTGCCCCCCGCCCCCGGGCAGGCGGCGCTTTTCGCCGCCGCTCCCCGGATCGCGCCCGCACACTGTACGGGCTGCGATGCCTGCGCACGGATCTGCCCCGAGGGCGCCCTGATCCTTGTCAAAGACAGCAATAGCACAATGCGCTACGATATCGACGCCCCGGCCTGCACCGGTTGTGGGCTATGTGAGGAGATTTGCGACGAAGACGCCGTGGATGTGCAGCGGCCTGCCGGGACAGTTTCGAGAGTGACCCTTTTTCCGTATACCTGCCGCAGTTGCCGCGCGCAGATGCACCACCCTTCCGCCCGATTTGCGGCAAAGGGCCTATGCCCTGCCTGCCACCGCTCTGCCCGTCATCGCCAGCCGGTTCTGGTGCTGGAATGATCGTTACACGGCTTGCCAACTGGGCAGAGACCCGTATCCAGCGCAAGCTTGTCCTGGCGCTGGGCATTCCCTTGGTGCTGGTCTCGGCGCTGTTTCTGGTTCTGGTCAGCGCGATCTACCGCCATCAGCTGATCTCGGTCCATGCCCGCGCCGCCAGCCAGATCAACGAACTGATGCAGGGCACGCTGGAAAACGCGATGCTCAAGCGCGACATCCCCGGCCTGATAGCGATCCTCGAGGGGGTGGGCGGGCAGGACGATATCGCAAGGGTGATGATCCTCAACCCCGAGTTCGAGGTGCGCTTCTCGACCGATCCGGACCGTGTGGGCACCGTGCTGGACAATGCGGACACGGCCCGCGCGCTGACAGAGCGAACCCCCCGAACCCGCTATCTGGCCGAAACCGGGCATGGAGGAACCGAGACGGTGCTGCGCTCGGTCAATCCGGTTCTCAACCGCGACGAATGCCGCGCCTGCCATGACGAAAAGGAAACCCATCCCGTCAACGGGCTTCTGGTGGTCGATTACCGCGCCGACAGGATCCGCGGCGAAGCGCTTGGCGGGGCGTTCGGGCTGGCGGTTCTGGGACTGCTGGCCATCACCCTTGCCTCAAGCGCGATGTGGGTGGCGTTGCGGCGCATGGTGCTGCGGCCGCTTGCGCAACTGACCCGGGCCAATGACGCCCTGGGACGCGGCAAGATGCGCACCCGGATCGCCGTCAGGGGTCGCGACGAGATGGCCGGGCTTGGCCGCGCCTTCAACCAGATGTCGCAAGAGATATCGCACCACCTCGACACGATCTCGCGCTCCGAGGCGGATCTTCAGGCGCTGATCGACGCGGTTCCCGACGGGCTGCGCGTGATCGGACCCGATTTCCGCATCCGCCATGCCAACCGCGCCTTTTGCGAACAGGTCGGCCAAAGCCCCGAGCAGGTTCTGGGCGCCCCCTGCCATGCGGTCAGCCACGGCCGCGACACGCCCTGCCCGCATACGCTGGTGACCTGCCCGGTCGTCGAGCTGATCGAAAAGGGCGGCCGGGCAGTCACCTTCCGCGACCGCCACTTTACCGCGGCCCCGGACGGCAAGGCCCATGTGGTCGAGGTGTCTTCGGCCCGGATCACCCTGCGCGAAGACGGGGCGGAACTGCCCTGCGTGCTTGAGGCGATCCGCGATCTCGACGTGCAGGCGCGGATTTCGCAGGAAGAACGGCTGAGCGAGATCGGCCTTCTGGCCGCCGGCGTTGCACATGAGATCTACAACCCGCTTTCCTCGGTCGGCTTTCTTCTGTCCGAGATCGAGCGCCGGGCGATGCCGGTGGAGGCCGGCCCCGAGGCCGAGCATTTCGACGCGATCCGCGCCGAGATCGCCAAATGCATCGAGATCACCGACAACCTGCTGCTGCTGTCCGCCCCGCCCGGCGAGGGGCGCACCTTGGTCGAGTTCGAGCGCGTCGTGCACGGGGTGCTGTCGCTGCTCAACTATCAGGCCGGGCAAGGCGCGATCGCGGTGCGGGTCGCGCTGGAACCCGGTCTGCGCGTCATCGCCTCGGACAGCGACTTGCGGATGCTGCTGACCAACCTTCTGCTCAACGCCTTCCACGCGATGCCCGGCGGCGGACAGGTTCTCGTGCGCGGCTGGCGCGCCGGACACGAGGTGCACCTGGCCATCGCGGATACCGGCGTCGGCATCGCCCCGGCCGATCTGGAGCGCATCTTCATGCCGTTCTGGTCGCGCCGGGCCGACAGCTCTTCGGGGCGCGGCCTTGGCCTGTCGATCGTGCGCGCCATCCTCGAACGGCAAAAGGCGCGCATTGTCGTGGACAGCCGCCTCGGGGCCGGCTCTACCTTTACCGTATCCTTCCCCGACCCCGACGCCCCCGACCCCGTGCAAGACACCCCCGGCAACCCGAAACATTTGCCCCATGACGCCAGTTGAACACCCCCAAAGCCGCCCGATCCTCGTCATCGAGGACGATCCGACGCTCAACCGCCTGCTGTGCACGCAGCTTGGCGGGCTGGGCCATGACGTGCGGGGCGTGCGCAGCCGCGCCGAGGCGCTGGACGCGTTAAGCTATTTCGTCCCCACCCTGACGATCCTCGACATGCGGCTGCCCGATACCGACGGGCTGTCCTTCCTGCCCGAGCTGCGCGAATACAGCCCGGTGATGATCCTGACGGCCTATGGCTCGATCGATCAGGCGGTCAGGGCGGTCAAGGCGGGCGCGGTGGAATACCTGGTCAAGCCGATCACCTCCGAGGGGCTCGAACTCGCGCTTGCGCGGTTCTTCGAGACCGCCGCCCTGCGCCGCGACCTGGCCTTCTGGCAGGCCAAGGCGCAAAGCACCGAGCCTTCGGTCCTGATCGGCGACAGCCCCGCGATGAACGAGCTGCGCCGGATCGTGGGGTTGATCGCGGCCTCGGACGCGCCGGTGCTGATCTCGGGCGAGAACGGCTCGGGCAAAGCGGCGGTGGCCGAGGCGGTCCACGCTCAGAGCCCGCGCGCCAATGCCCGCTTTCTCAGCGTGGATTGCGATGCCGGGCTGGATGCGGCCGATCTGTTCGGCACCCTGCCCTCGGCCGGCGGCCCCCGGCACGAGGGGCTGATCGCGGCGGTCGAGAACGGCACGCTCTACCTCGACGAGGTGGAAAAGCTGCCCTCCGCGCTTCAGGGGCAGGTGCTGCGGGTGATCGAACAGGGCAGCTACCGGCCCGCGGGT
>CALMEG010000009.1 GCA_937863185.1 uncultured Paracoccaceae bacterium
GCCACGCGGATGGCGCCGCTGGCCGCGTTGCAGGCCGGCATGGCGGGGCCGTTCATCCTGCGGACCACGCTGTCGGCGGCGATGCAGCGGGTGCCCGCGCGCGCGGTGCTTGCACAGTCGAGCTTTTCGGCAACCGTGGGCGGGCGCGTGAACGAGGGCGCGCTGAAGAATTTTCTGGTCCGCATGGGGTTCAGCCCCGCCTCGACCGTGTCCGAGCCGGGCGACTATGCGATCCGCGGCGGCATCATCGACATCTTCCCGCCGGGCGAGGGCGGGCCGGTGCGGCTCGATCTGTTCGGGGATGTGCTGGACGGGGCGCGCCGCTTCGATCCGGTCACGCAGCGCACCACAGAGAAGTTGCAGGCGATCGAGCTTGCGCCCGTCTCCGAAGTGATTCTGGACGACAGCGCGATCACCCGTTTCCGCCAGAACTACCGCGTGGAATTCGGTGCGGGCGGGGCCGAGGACCCGCTTTACGAGGCCGTCAGCGCCGGGCGCAAGCATGCCGGGATGGAGCATTGGCTGGGCTTCTTCCACGAACGGCTTGAAACGCTGTTCGAATATCTGCCCGATGCCGCGATCATGCTGGACGACCAGCTTGAACCACAGCGGCAGTCGCGGTGGGAGGGGATCGCCGATCAATACGACACACGGCGCGAGGCGATGACCCGGCGCGACCGGGTGGATACCGTCTACAAACCCGCGCCGCCCGGTCTGCTTTACCTGGACGAGGCGGGCTGGAACGCCGCGTTGTCTGCGCGCCGCGTGGTCCGGCTTCAGGTTCTGGCCGCCCCGCCTGGGCCGGGGGTCCTGAATGCGGGCGGGCGGATCGGGCGCAGCTTCGCACCCGAGCGCCAGCAGGAAAACATAAGTCTTTTCGGGGCGTTGAAAGGCCATGTTCAGGCGCGGATGAAAGCCGGCCCCGTGCTGATCGCCAGCTGGTCCGAGGGCGCGCGCGAACGCCTCAAGGGCCTTCTGGAGGATGAGGGCCTGGCCGGTGCGCGGCTGATCCGCGATGCGCGCGATCTCGGGCCGGGGCTCAACCTCGGGGTCTGGGCGCTCGATCAGGGCTTCGAGGCGGCAAGCCCCGCCGACCCGCTGACCGTGATCTCGGAGCAGGACGTGTTGGGCGACCGACTGATCCGCGCGCCGAAGAAGAAGCGCAAGGCCGAGAATTTCCTGACCGAGGCGCAATCGCTCAGCCCCGGCGATCTGGTGGTGCATGTCGACCACGGGGTCGGGCGCTACAAGGGGCTGGAAACCATCACGGCGCTTGGCGCGCCGCATGATTGCGTGGCGCTGGAATATGCCGGCGGTGACCGGCTCTATCTGCCGGTCGAGAATATCGAACTGCTCAGCCGTTATGGTCATGAAGAGGGGCTTCTGGACAAGCTGGGTGGCGGCGCGTGGCAGGCAAAGAAGGCCCGCCTGAAAGAGCGTATCCGCCAGATCGCCGACAGGCTGATGCGCATCGCGGCCGAGCGGTTTTTGCGTGCGGCCCCGGTGCTGGAGGCCCCGCATCACGAATGGGAGGCCTTCGCCGCCCGCTTCCCCTATACCGAGACCGAAGACCAGCTGACCGCGATCGAGGATGTGGTGGGCGATCTGGCCTCGGGCCGTCCGATGGACCGGCTGATCGTGGGCGATGTGGGCTTCGGCAAGACCGAGGTGGCCATGCGCGCGGCCTTCATCGCCGCGCAGGCCGGCGTGCAGGTGGCCGTGATCGCGCCCACCACGCTTCTGGCGCGCCAGCATTACAAGACCTTCGCCGAACGGTTCCGCGGCACGCCCGTCACCGTGCGGCCGCTGTCGCGCTTCGTTTCGGCCAAGGAGGCCGCGAAAACGCGCGAGGGGATGGCCGACGGCTCGGTCGATATCGTGATCGGCACGCATGCGGTGCTGGCCAAGGGGGTGCGTTTCCAGCGCCTCGGCCTTCTGGTGATCGACGAAGAGCAGCATTTCGGCGTGACCCACAAGGAGCGCCTGAAAGAGATGCGCTCGGAAATCCATGTGCTGACGCTGACCGCGACGCCGATCCCGCGCACGCTGCAACTGTCGCTGACCGGGGTGCGCGACCTGTCGCTGATCGGCACGCCGCCGGTCGACCGGCTGGCGATCCGCACCTATGTCAGCGAATTCGACGCCGTGACGCTGCGCGAGGCGCTGTTGCGCGAATATTACCGCGGCGGGCAAAGCTTCTACGTCGTCCCGCGCATCAGCGACATCCCCGAGATCGAGGAGTTCCTCAAGACCCATGTCCCCGAGGTCAGCGTGATCGTGGCCCACGGCCAGATGGCGGCGGGCGAACTCGACGATCGCATGAACGCCTTCTATGACGGCAAATACGACGTGCTTCTGGCCACGACCATCGTGGAAAGCGGGTTGGATATTCCCACCGCCAACACGATGATCGTGCACCGCGCCGACATGTTCGGCCTGAGCCAGCTTTACCAGATCCGCGGGCGCGTGGGCCGGGCCAAGACCCGCGCCTATTGCTACCTGACGACCAAGCCGCGCCTTCCGCTGACGCCGCAGGCCACCAGGCGGCTGCGCCTGCTGGGCAGTCTCGACAGCCTCGGCGCGGGGTTCAGCCTTGCCAGCCAGGATCTGGACCTGCGCGGCGCGGGCAACCTTCTGGGCGAAGAGCAGTCGGGCCATATCAAGGAAGTGGGCTACGAACTTTACCAGGCGATGCTGGAGGAAACCATCGCCAGGCTGAAATCGGGCGAGCTGACCGAGACCGAGGGCGATGGCGAATGGTCCCCGCAGATCAATCTTGGCGTGCCGGTGATGATCCCCGAAGCCTATATCCCCGATCTCGATGTCCGGCTGGGGCTGTATCGCCGCCTGTCGGGGCTGAGCACCAAGGTCGAGCTTGAGGGCTTTGCCGCCGAGCTGATCGACCGGTTCGGGGATCTGCCCAAAGAGGTGAACACGCTTTTGCTGGTGATGCGGATCAAGGCGATGTGCAAGCGTGCCCATATCGCGCGGATGGATGCCGGGCCGAAAGGCGCGACGGTGCAGTTCCACATGGACAAGTTCCCCAACCCCGCTGGCCTTGTCGAATTCCTGACCGCGCAGCGCGGGATGGCGAAGATTCAGGGCAACAAGGTTGTCGTCCGGCGCGACTGGGGCACCGATGCCGACAAGATCAAGGGCGCGTTCTCGATCGCCCGCGATCTGGCCGAGAAGGTGATCGCGGCGAAAAAGGGGGCCCGGCAGCAAAGCGCGGGCTAGGACAGGTCCATCGTGCGGCGCATCAACAGCCACGCCACGCCCGAACAGATCAGCGTGGCCAGGACGATCGGCGTTGCCGTTCCGTTGAACATCAGCCCAACCGGCGCGGCCACCGCCACCGCCGCCACGGTCGAGATTGCCGCCACGACCGAGGCCGCCATGCCCGCGATATGCCCCATCTCCTGCATCGCAAGCGCGTTGAGGTTGCCGAAGGTGACGCCGGCCATGAAGAACACGGTGACCGACCACAGGAAGATCACCGCAAAGGCCCAGTTCCCCGCCAGGATGCCCGACAACAGCAGCGCAAGCGTCAGCGTCGAAGAGCAGATCTGCATCAGGTAGGCATCCGTTGCGATCCGCCGCATGCCAAGGCGCATCACGAAGCGTGCGTTCAGCACCGTGCCGCTGCCCGACAAAAGCGCCATCAGCGCGAACCACATCGGAAAATGCGGGCCCTGCCCATAGGCCGCGAAAAGCTGCTGCGCCGAGGACAGAAGGGCGAACATCTGCCCGAAGCCAAGCGTCAGCACCGCGATGTAGATGCGCACCTCGCGGTTGGCCAGAACCTCGCGCGCGGCGGACCAGAGGGGGGCGGGGCGCAGCGGGCGGCGGCGTTCGGACGGAAGCGTCTCGGGCTGGCGCAGGTTCAGCCAGATGGCCGCGACAAGGCCGAACAGCACGAAGGCCCAGAACACGCCGCGCCATCCGGTCACGGCGATGATCCCCTGTCCGATCGCCGGGGCGAAGGCCGGGATCAGGATGAAGACCATCATCACGAAAGAGGTCACGCGCGCCATCTCGCGCCCGGAATAGATGTCGCGCACCATGGCAAGCGCCACGATCCGCGGCCCGGCGGCGCCCAGGCCTTGCACGAAGCGCGCGATCAGCAGCGACTCGAGGGTCTGCGCGCGGGCCGCGACGACGGCCGCCACCATGTAGATGGCAAAGCCCGCGGTGATCGCCACCTTGCGTCCCGTCGCGTCCGAGATCGGGCCGCTGAGGAAGGTGCCCACCCCCATGCCGAGCACGAAAGAGGTCAGCACGAGCTGCGCCGAATTGATCCTGTCGGGGGTCAGCTCTGCCGCGATCTGGGGCAGGGCGGGCAGCATCGCGTCGATCGAGAAGGCGATGGTGGCGAACAGCATCGCCAGCATCGCCGTGAATTCGGGCATCGAGAGGGCGGGTCTGGTGTTGGGCATGCTCATGCCTGCGCCGCCAGATCGTCGATCACGCGCAGCCACAGCTCGGTGGGTTGCGCGCCTTCGATGACATGGGTGTTGGCGATGACAAAGGTGGGCACGGCGCGCACGCCGCGGCTGCGGGCATGTTCCTCGCGCGTGGCGACGGTGTCGCAATCGGCGTCCGAGGCCAGCAGCCGGGCGATCATTTCCCGGTCAAGCCCCACCCCGGCGGCCAGATCGGCCAGCACCGCGGCATCGCCGATATCGCGCCCCTCGCGCCAATAGGCCCGCATCAGGGCGGCGATCATCGCGCTTTGGCGGCCCTCAAGCCCCGCCCAGTGGATCAGGCGGTGCGCATCTCGGGTGTTGGGCGTGCGGGTGATCGCGGCAAGGTCGATCTCGATCCCGGCCTCTTTCGCCGCATCGAGCACCGGGACATGAATGCGCACCGCGCCTTCGCGGCCGAATTTCGCCTCGAGGTAATCGGCGCGGTTCATCCCGCCTTGCGGCAGGGAGGGGTCAAGCTGGAACGGATGCCAGGCGATGGCGAAGGGGTGATCGGGCCGCGCCTCAAGCGCGCGGTCAAGCCGGGCCTTTCCGATCAGGCACCAGGGGCAGATCGGATCGGCGAAGATATCAAGCGTGATCATGCATTCCCTTTCGTGGATAGCGCCACCATCGCGCCGATGCCGATGAAGGCCGATCCGGTGATGCGGTTGAAGGCCCGCCCGTGGCGCGACAGCCAGGTTGCGCAGCGCCCCGCCGTGGCGGCAAGGATCAGCTCCACCGCGAATTCCACCAGCCCCAGCGTCGCCGCCAGGATCACGAACTGCCCCAAAAGCGGCGCCGAAGGGGTCAGGAACTGCGGCAGGAAGGTGGTGAAGAACAGGATGGTCTTGGGGTTCGACAGCATCACCAGCGCGCCCTTGGTGAACGCGCTGCGGCGGGTGATCATGTGGCGCGCGGCGCCCGGAAGGGGGCTTGCGGAAAACCCCGGCTGGCGCCAGAGCTGGACACCAAGATAGCACAGGTAAGCCGCCCCCGCCCATTTGATCGCGGTGAACACGGTTTCCGAGGCCAGCATCAGCGCGCCAAGCCCCAGAAGCGTGGCCCCCACCATCGCGACCATGGCAAGACACGAGCCAAGCGCGGTAAAGACCGCCCGGCCAAGCCCGTAGCGTGCCCCGTGGTCAAGGCACAACAGCGCGTTCGGCCCCGGCGTCAGCGACAGCGCGACCGAGGCCAGAAGGAAGACCAGCCACAGCTCAAGGCTCATCCCAGCTCTCCCTCAAGGCACGGCGGGTCGGCCTGCCGGTGGGGGTTTTCCGGATCGCCCGCGCATGGCGGGAGAGGCGCGGCCGCTTGTTGCGCGCAAGGCGGGCCTGTGCATGCGCGGCCAAAACCTCGGGCGTGGCGGTGCCGGTATAGCAGGCGGCGATGACGCTGGCATCGGCCTTCACGCGGATCTCGATCACGGCGACCTCTCCGGCGTCGGGGTGGCGGGCAAGGGCGGCCTCCACCTCGATCGGAGAGACGCGGTAGCCGCCGGCATTCATCATGTCGTCATCGCGGCCCAGATAGAGGATCGCGCCATCGGCGGCCATCTGGACGGTGTCCCCGGTGATGAACCAATCGCCCTGAAAGCGGGCCTTTGTTTCCGCTTCCTGCTGCCAATAGCCCAGGAACAGGCCCGGATCGTCGCGGTGAACGGCCAGCACGCCGGGGGTTCCGCGCTCGACGGGATTCCCTTCCGGGTCCAGCACCGCGACGTGGCGGCCATCCTGCGGATAGCCCGCCGTGCCGGGCGGCGCGGAATGGGCCGGCGCGCCCGAGATGAAGGTCGAGCATTCGGACATGCCGAGTGCTTCGTGGATCGGCGTGCCGGTGGCCGCCATCCAGGCCGCGCGCACCGTGTCGGGCAGCGCCTCTCCGGCGGAAAGCCCGTGGCGCAGGCGCGGCAGGTCAAGCGTTGCGTGATGCTTGAGGATCTGGCGGAACACGCCCGGCGCCGCGGCGAAGATCGTCGCATCGAAGCGGCGCAGCAAAAGCCCCAGCGTATCGGGCGCCACGCCGGCGCCGGGGATCAGCGCGGTGGCGCCCATGGTCCAGGGGTCCATCAGCCCGGTGCCAAGCGTATAGGTCCAGTTGAAGGCGCCGGCATGCAGCAGGCGGTCTTCGGCTCCCAGCCCATACCAGCCCTGATACATCGTCTGGCGCGCCCAGATCGCGCGATGGGCATGCATCACGGCCCGCGGATTGCCCGAGGTGCCCGAGGTATAGATCAGATAGGCCAGCCGGTCCGGCGCGCCCATGGCATAGGCCGCGGGCTCCAGCGTCTCGAAGCCGCGCAGCGCGGCCTCGTCGATCACCGGGGCGGGGTGGTCGGGCAGCGCGATCCCTTCGCCGGCCACCACGAGCGCGGGGGCGATCTCGGCCGCCATGCGCGTGATCTCGGGCGCGGTCAGCTGCGACGAGGTCGGCACCGGCACCAGCCCCACCGCGATCGCGCCCAGAAAGGCCACCGGGAATTCGGGCGTGTTGCCAAGGCGCAGAAGCACCCGGTCGCCGGGCTGAAGCCCGGCGCGTAGAAAGCCGGTTCCGGCGCCGCGCACGGCAGCCTCCAGCCGGGCATAGGACCAGCGCTCGGCCCCGGTGGCGCGCACGATCTGCATCGCCGATTTCTCGGGCTGGCGCGGGGCATGCGCCAGCACATGCGCGGCCATGTTGAAGGATGCGGGCGGGGCGGGGCAGGGGTGTTCGGCGTGGACAGAGCGCATGAAACCCTGCTACGCCTCTGCCCGGCGCGATGCAAGCCGGGGCGGCCGCCCCCGGCCGCGCAATCGCTGTGCAGGAGAGCCGGGATGGGCGAGATTGAACAGGCCAGGATCATTCGCATCGCGCGCGAAAGCGGCGAAGAGGTCGTGCCCGAACCCGTGAACCTGGCCGAGCGGGTGCGCGAATTGCGCAAGGAACGCGGCTGGACGCTGGAACAGGCCGCGGCGCAGGCGGGGCTGGCGCGCTCGACCCTGTCGAAGATCGAGAACGGGCTGATGTCGCCCACCTACGAGGCGCTGAAGAAGCTGGCCGAGGGGCTTGCGATCTCGGTGCCGCAGCTTTTCACGCCGCCCTCGCGCGGGCAGATCACCGGGCGCATGGCCGTGACCAAGCAGGGCGAGGGCGTGCCGCATGTCACCACCACCTATGAGCATGAATTGCTGGCCGGGGCCCTGTCGCGCAAGCAGATGCTGCCCTATCGCGCGCGCATCCGCGCCCGCAGCACCGAAGAGTTCAACGGCTGGGTCCGCCATGACGGGGAAGAGTTCCTCTATGTGCTGACCGGCACCGCGCGGTTGTTCACCGAGTTCTACGAACCCGTCGACCTGCGCCGCGGCGACAGCGCCTATTACGACGCCACGATGGGCCACAACCTTATCTCGACCAGCCCCGAGGATGCCACCGTGCTGTGGGTGACCTCGCTCGGCTGATGCCGCCCGTCAGGGCCGGTCGTCACCGAAGCGGGCATCGTCGTCGTATTCGTCCTCGCCCTCGCCGACATATTTGGCCGAAAGCTGGATCGAGTGATTGTCGTGATGCGGGTCCATCACGACATCGGAGGGCAGCTCACCGGCAAGCCATTCGCGGATTTCTTCGCGCGCGTCGCCGGGTTCCTGTTCGGTCAGCTCCGCGATATAGCCGACAAAGGCTTTCTGATCGCCGTCGATCTCATCCAGATCAGCCTCGTCCGCCTCGGGCCAGCGGTCCAGGATCGCATCGTAGAACGCCGCCCAGTTTTCCTGAACGTGATGCCACTTCATCGGCCCTCCTTTCTGCCGCGCGGGCGCATTCCTGACAGCCCTCCGGCTGCAAGTGTGCCTTCAAATCACGCGGGCGCAAAGGAAAATCGGATCAGAACCAGCTTTGGACCGACCGCGCGCCGCCGGTGACATCCTCACCCACGCCCGCCACGGTGTTGCATCCCGCCAGTGCCGCGATCATCGCCACAAGGATCAGCTTTTTCATTGCTCAGCCTCATACCACCAGACATCGGGCTGAAAGCCCGGCCAGTCCCCGTATAGCGGAAGCCGTTCGGGAAAGTGAAGTTCACGAATATGTGCAAGCCGCGAAACATGCGAATACCAGACCGGGATGACATAGCGTCCGGCGGTCAGGATCCGGTCGAGCGCGCGCACCGCCGCCTGAAACTCGTCGGGGTCGGTCGCGGCCAGCATGGCGCGGATCATCGCCTCGGCGGCGGGCACGTCCATGCCCATCCAGTTGCGGCTGCCCGGCTCTTCCACGCCCTTCGCGCCCCAATACAGGAACTGCTCGTTGCCCGGCGAAAGCGACAGCGCGCGGGTATACCAGGCCATGTCGAAATCATAGCTGTTGGTGCGCTGCTGATATTGTGCGTCGTCGATCGTGGTGACCTTGGGAAAGATCCCCAGACGGCCGAGCGCCTCGACATAGATGTCGACGACCGATTGCACCTCGGCGGCGCCCTGTTGCAGCACGATCTCGAAGGCGAAGGGGCGTTCGTCCGCGTCTTCCAGCACGCCTTTCGCGTTCACGCTCCAGCCCGCCTCTTCCAGAAGGCGCATGGCCTTACGGCTGTTGGCGCGGTTCAGTTCCGTCCCGTCGCCCTCGGGCAGGCTGTATCCCTCCATCACGCCGGGCACGAGCGATCGGGCGAAGGGCGCTAGCAATTCGGCCTCGCGCCCGGTGGCCAGCCCCGGCCCCATGCCAAGCGACGAGTTCGAGAAATACGAGGTGATGCGCGGCTCGCTTCCGTCATTGAGCGTGGCGTTGATGAATTCGAAGTTGAAGGCCAGCGTCAGCGCCTCGCGCACGCGCCAGTCGGCGAAAAGGGGCTTGCGGGTGTTGAAGACGAGCCCGGTGATCCCCGAGGGCCGGTGGTGCGGGATCTCCGATTTCACGACCGCGCCGCCGGTGACGGCGGGGAAATCGTAATCGCGCGCCCATTTCGCGCTGTTGGTTTCGCGCCATGTGTCCAGCTCGCCGCCCTTGAAGGCCTCGAACACGACGCCGCCATCGCCGAAATAGTCGTAGCGGATCTCGTCGAAATTGTGCAGGCCGCGATTGAAGGGCAGATCCTTGCCCCACCAGTCGGGGTTGCGCCTGAGGCCGATATACCTGCCCATCTCGACCCGGTCGACGATGTAGGGGCCCGAGCCGATCGGGGCCTCGGTGCTGGTGGTGGCGAAATCCTTGCCCTCCCACTGGGCCTTCTTCAGGACCGGGCGCATGCCCATCAGCAGGGCCAGTTCGCGGTCGGGCGCGGCAAAGGTGAACCGAAGCGAGCGCGGCCCGGTCTGTTCCATCCGCGCGATCTTGCCCCAGGCGTTCTGGTAGCGCGGATGTCCCTGGGTTCCGAGGGTCTCATAGCTCCACATCACGTCCTCGATCGTGACGGGGGAGCCGTCGGAAAAGCGTGCCTCTTCGCGCAGGGTGAATTCCACCCAGGCGCGTTCGGGATCGGTCTCGATGCTTTGCGCCAGAAGCCCGTAGAGCGTGAAGGGTTCGTCCATGCTGCGGCCCATGAGCGATTCGGCCACGAAGGTGGAAATGCCCTGGGCCGGCCGGCCGGTCAGAATCCAGGGATTGAGCGAATCGAAACTGCCCGATTCGCCCATACGGATGCGTCCGCCCTTGGGCGCATCGGGGTTGGCATAGGGCAGTTGCGTGAAATCGGGGGGGAGGGCGGGTTCGCCATACATCGCAATGGCGTGGTGTGGCTCGGAACGCGCGGGTGCCCCAAGAAATACAGGCCCAAGTGCCGCGCAAAGGAGTGTAACTGCCCTCATGAGGCCTGATAGGGACATCCCGTCTCTCCGTTCTTTGCCTGTATTTTCAGACAGGAAGCTAACGGCGCGCCCCGCCTTGCGCAAACTTTTCCCTTGGATGCGTGCGAACAAACGCTTATAAGATACTTACTGCTCGATAGGTTTCTTGCCTGTATGAAACCTGCCTCATGACTTAACGCCCGCCTCGTGCGGGCGTTTTTTTTGCCCCCGGCCCATGGCGGCGATCCGCCGCATCCGTGCAAACGCAGCATGGAACTTTCCCTGCGATGCGGTCATGATCCGCAAAACCCATCCAACCGGAGGCACAGATGGCACTGAAGGGCAAAACCGCAATCGTCACGGGATCGAATTCGGGGATCGGACTGGGCATCGCCAGGGAACTGGCGCGCGCGGGGGCCGATGTGGTGCTGAACTCGTTCACCGACCGGCCCGAGGATCATGCGCTTGCCGATGAGATGGCGACGGAATTCGGTGTGGCGGTGCGCTATATCAAGGCCGACATGTCAAAAGGCGCGGAATGCCGTGCGCTGATCGAACAGGCTGGCGGCTGCGATATCCTGATCAACAATGCCGGTATCCAGCATGTCGCGCCCGTGGAGGAGTTTCCGGCCGAAAAATGGGATGCGGTGATCGCCATCAACCTCAGTTCCGCCTTCCACACCACCGCTGCTGCATTGCCGCATATGCGCAAGCGCGGCTGGGGCCGGATCGTCAACATCGCCTCGGCGCACGGGCTGACGGCCTCGCCCTACAAGTCGGCCTATGTCGCGGCCAAGCATGGCATCGTCGGGTTCACCAAGACGGTCGCGCTGGAAACCGCGCAGGAGCCGATCACCGCGAACGCGATCTGTCCGGGCTATGTGCTGACCCCGCTGGTCGAAGCGCAGATCCCCGACCAGATGAAGACCCATGGCATGAGCCGCGAGGACGTGATCCGGAAGGTCATGCTGGACCGCCAGCCGTCGAAGGAATTCGCCACGGTCGAGCAGCTTGGGGGCACGGCGGTTTTCCTGTGCTCGCCCGCGGCCGAGCAGATCACCGGCACGACCATCTCGGTCGATGGCGGCTGGACCGCGCTCTGATCCGGTCGGGCTGGGGGGCGCAGCCCCCCGTCCTGCGGACTCCCCCCGGGATATTTGGGCGAAGATGAAGGGCTGGGGCGTGCTTGATTTTCGCGGCCGGTTGGGCACTTCTGGAGTGAGAGAGGAGTGCCGCGCATGCAACTGACCATCCGTTCCGTCACGGCCGGGGACCGCGCCGTCTGGGAAGAGCTTTTCCGGGGCTATTCCGCCTTTTACGAGACCGATCCCGCCCCGGCGATCGAGGCGGTCTGGGGCTGGATCCTGGACCCGGATGAGCCATTCCGGGCCGATATTGCGATAGCGTCTGACAGCGGTGCGGCCGTGGGACTGGAGCCGTATCAGTTGATGCACAGCTCGTTGTCGGGGGGGATGGTGTGCTATCTGTCCGATCTGTTCGTGCGCACGGAGCTGCGGGGC
>CALMEG010000010.1 GCA_937863185.1 uncultured Paracoccaceae bacterium
GAAAAAGGCCCCGCGAGGGACCTGTTTTCGGGTTTGCAATGTGCAAGTGGCGGAGACGAAGGGATTCGAACCCTCGAGACGGTTTCCCGTCTACTCCCTTAGCAGGGGAGCGCCTTCGACCACTCGGCCACGTCTCCGCCGACCCGTTTAATCGGGGCCAACGGCGGGGGCAAGGGGAAAGGCGCGGTGGGGAGCAGAGAAAATTCCAATCCGCCAAACACTTTTCCAGACCAGCATCCCCTCAGGCGTTGAACAGGAAGTGCAGAACGTCACCGTCCTTGACCTCGTAGGTCTTGCCTTCGACACGGAACTTACCCGCCTCCTTGGCGCCCGCCTCGCCCTTGTACTGCACGTAATCGGCGTAGGCGACGGTCTCGGCGCGGATGAAGCCGCGTTCGAAATCGCCGTGGATCACACCGGCGGCTTGCGGCGCCAGCGTACCCTTGCGGATCGTCCAGGCGCGGGCCTCCTTGGGGCCGACGGTGAAATAGGTCTGAAGGCCCAGAAGCGTGTGACCGGCACGGATCAGACGGTCGAGGCCTGCCTCTTGCAGGCCCATCTCGCCCAGAAACATCTCGGCTTCCTCTGCGTCCAGTTGGCTGATCTCTTCCTCGATTCTGGCCGAGATCACGACGCTTGCAGCCCCGCTGGCGGCAGCCATCTTCGCCACGGCGTCGGATTTCGAATTGCCCTTGGCGGCGCTTTCTTCCTCGACGTTGCAGACATAGAGGACGGGCTTGGCGGTCAGCAGTTGCAGCATCCCCCAGGCCTTGCGGTCATCCTCGGCCACCGCAACGGTGCGCGCGGGGCGCCCTGCCTCGAGCGCCTCTTTCGCGGCCTGCATCAGGCGCGCATCCTCCTTGGCCTGCTTGTCGCCCGAATTGATCTTGCGCTGCAGGTTGGCCAGCCGCTTCTCGAGGCTTTCGAGATCGGCGATCATCAGCTCGGTCTCGATCGTCTCGGCGTCGGCAATCGGATCGACACGGCCCTCGACATGGGTCACGTCATCATCCTCGAAACAGCGCAGAACATGGGCGATCGCGTCGGTCTCTCGGATGTTCGCCAGGAACTGGTTGCCCAGACCCTCGCCCTTGGACGCGCCTTTCACCAGACCCGCGATGTCGACGAAGGTCATGCGCGTCGGAATGATCTGTTTCGAGCCGGCGATCGCGGCCAGCTGATCCAACCGTTCGTCGGGCACCGCAACCTCGCCCACATTCGGCTCGATCGTGCAGAAGGGAAAGTTCGCGGCCTGCGCCGCGGCGGTCTTGGTCAGCGCGTTGAACAGGGTGGATTTTCCCACGTTCGGCAGCCCGACGATGCCCATCTTGAAGCCCATGATCGCGTTCCCCTGCTGAATGATCCGCCGCTTCATAGACAAGCGCGTCCCACCGCGCAAGGACCGCCCCGCCACCTGCCCGCCCGATATTCCCGTCCCAACCTTCCCGCATTGCCACGCGCCCGCGCCGCTGGCACACTGGCCCTACAGATCAGGAGGTTCCGATGAGCTTCGATCCCTATATCCACTTCCAGGGCAACTGCGCCGAGGCAATGACCTTCTATTCCAGCCTGTTCGGCGCCGACGACCTGCAGATCATGCGCTACAGCCAGACCCCCGACGGCCCGCCCGAATTTGCCGGCAGCGATCTTGTCCTCCATGCGTCGCTGGTGCTTGGCGGGCGGGTGCTGATGGCGTCGGACTACCCGCCCGGAATGCCAGGCCTGCCGCAGCAGTCCGTGTCCGTTAGCCACACGTTGCCCGATGCGCAAAAGGCCCGCGCCGTCTTTGACGCGCTGTCCGAGGGCGGCGCCGAAATCATGGCCTTTGGCGAAACCTTCTTTTGCGAGGGCTTCGGGATGGTGCGCGACAGGTTCGGCACGCACTGGATGATCGGCGGCCCCATGAAGGAGTTCGCCTGAGCGTCGCGCGGCGCTTGATTTTCCGCCGCCCATACCGCAAACCCCTTGCGACAGCCAAAGGGGATGCCATGACTCGGATCGACGCCAAATTCGCGGACCTGCGGGCCGCGGGGAAGAAAGCCTTCGTCGCCTATATCATGGCGGGCGACCCCGATGCCGAGACCTCGCTTGCGGTGATGAAGGGCCTGCCCGGCGCAGGGGTCGACATCATCGAGCTGGGCATGCCCTTCACCGATCCGATGGCCGATGGCCCGACGATCCAGCTTGCCGGTCAGCGCGCGCTGGAGGGCGGGCAGACGCTGCAACGCACGCTCGACATGATCACCGAGTTCCGCAAGACCGACGCCACCACGCCGATCGTCCTGATGGGCTATTACAACCCGATCTACAACCGCGGGATCGCGGCGTTCCTTCAGGACGCGCGCGCGGCCGGGATCGACGGGCTGATCGTCGTGGACCTGCCGCCCGAGGAAGACGAGGAGCTGTGCCTGCCCGCCCAGGCGGCGGGGCTGAACTTCATCCGGCTGGCCACGCCCACCACCGATGACAAGCGCCTGCCCAAGGTCATGCAGAACACCTCGGGCTTCGTCTATTACGTCTCGATCACCGGCATCACCGGGGCGGCCGCGGCGCAGGCCAGCGACGTTGCCCCCGAGGTTGCGCGGATCAAGGCGGTGACCGACCTGCCCGTGATCGTTGGCTTCGGCATCACCACCCCCGAGTCCGCGCGCGCCATCGCCGGGGTCGCGGATGGCTGCGTGATCGGCTCGGCCATCGTCAAGCAGATCGGCGAGGGCAAGCCCGTGGCCGAGGTTCTGGCCGGCGTCGCGGCCCTTGCCGAAGGCGCGCATTCGGCCTGAGGCACGCGGAAACCCGCCTTCGCCCGTCCCGGCCGATCAGAACGGTTGCGCAGGGCACCCCAGCTTTGGTAAAGGAAACTTACCAATAGGGAGGGTGCGCGACATGCCTGTGATTACCTGCATCGACGATCTGAAGCGGCTGCACCGGCGGCGCACGCCCCGGATGTTCTACGACTACGCCGAAAGCGGGTCCTATACCGAACAGACCTTCCGCGAGAACACGACCGATTTCGCGCAGATCCGGCTGCGCCAGAAGGTGGCGGTGGACATGACCGGCCGCTCGACCGCCTCGACGATGATCGGGCAGGATGTGGCAATGCCCGTGGCCCTTGCGCCCGTGGGGCTTCTGGGCATGCAGAATGCCGATGGCGAGATCAAGGCTGCGCGCGCCGCCACGGCCTTCGGCGTTCCCTTCACGCTTTCCACCATGTCGATCTGCTCGATCGAGGATGTCGCGGCGCATACGGACAAGCCCTTCTGGTTCCAGCTTTATGTGATGCGCGACGAGGAATTCGTCGATGCCATCATCGAGCGGGCGCAGAAGGCCGGCTGTTCGGCGCTGGTGCTGACGCTGGACCTCCAGATCCTCGGGCAGCGCCACAAGGATCTGAAGAACGGCCTTTCCGCCCCGCCCAGGCTGACACTTCCGGTGCTTCTGGATCTGGCCACGAAATGGCGTTGGGGGCTTGGGATGCTGGGCACCAGACGGCGCTTCTTCGGCAATATCGTGGGCCATGCGAAGGGCGTGGGCGACACGGCGTCTTTGATGAGCTGGACCGCCGAGCAGTTCGACCCGCAGCTCGACTGGGGCAAGATCGCGCGGATCCGCGACAAATGGGGCGGCAAGCTGATCCTGAAGGGCATCCTTGACGAAGAGGATGCGCGCATCGCCGCCGATTTCGGGGCCGACGCGCTGGTGGTGTCGAACCATGGCGGGCGTCAGCTTGACGGCGCGCTGAGCGCGATCCGCATGCTGCCGCGCATCGTCGAAGCCGTCGGCGACCGGATCGAGGTGCATATGGACAGCGGCATCCGCTCGGGCCAGGACGTGCTCAAAGCGCTTGCGCTTGGCGCGCATGGCACCTTCATCGGGCGCGCCTTCGTGCACGGGCTGGGCGCGATGGGCGAGGCCGGGGTGACCCGCGCCCTTGAGGTGATCCAGAAAGAGCTCGATATCTCGATGGCGCTCTGCGGCGAACGCAAGGTGACCGAGCTGTCGCGCGACAACCTGCTGATCCCCAACGGGTTTTTCGACTGCTATTCCTGAGCGCGCGGGCCGGGTCCGGGCGTCAGGCGCTTTTCAAAGAACAGGTCGGGATAGGGATCGTCGTTGAACCGCGCGATCCCGATCCAGCCGGTGGCACGATAAAGCGCCGCCGCCTCGGGCAGGGCGGAATTGGTATCGAGCCGCAGAAGCGTGATGCCAAGCCCGCGCGCCGCCTGCTCGACCGCCGCCATCAGCGCCCGTGCCAGCCCCCTGCCCCGCCCGTGCGGCGCAACCCAAAGCCGCTTGATCTCGGCATAATCTTTGCCCCCCTTGAGCCCGACACAGCCAAGCGGCCCCGCCGCATCGCGCGCCACCAGAAAAGCACCGCGCGGGGCCACCATCGCACCCGCCTCGGGATCGCGCGACAGGTTCACGTCGAAACCGCCTGCGAAACGGCGGTTCAGTTCGGCGTAATACTGGCCAAGGCACCAGAGCGCATCGGCATCGCGCGGATCGCAGATTTCAATCTTCAGGCTCATTGCTCTGTCCTCCCGCACAGCCGCGCAAGGCCCGGCAGGATCAGCGACAGCACCAGAACGATGGCCGCGAAAGACCAACGCAGCCCCGCGCCCTGCGCGATAAGCCCCATCGCCACCGGCCCGATGAAGAAGCCGGTGAACCCCAGAAGCCACGCGCGCGAGATGGCGAAGGCGCGCTGATCGGCGCGCACCGCCCGCCCCAGAAGCGAATTGGCCGAGGGCACCACGACCGCGCAGCCCAGCCCGATCAGCGCCACCCCCAGCACCGCAACCCATTGCACCGGGGCAAGCGCCACGACCAGCGCCCCCGCCATGCCCAGAGCCGCCGAGAACGCGACCAGCCGCGCCTCGCCCAGCCGGGAGGCCAGCATCTGCCCCGACAGGCGCCCGATCCCCATGGTCAGCCCCAGCATGGCGGGGCCGAAGGCGCCCTCGCCCGCCGGGCCGCCAAGCGTGCGCTCGATATGCAGCGCGGACCAGGTTTCGGTGGCGTTCTCGGCCACGAAGGCCGCGAAAAGGATCAGCGCCGCGGGCAGGATCGCCCGCCATGGCGATGCCGGGGCGCTGTCATGGGCGGGCGCGGGCGGCACCGGGCGCCGCGAACGCTCGATCATCAAGAGGGCGAAGACGGCCAGCACCCCCGCAAGCGCCGGCGCGATCAGCTCGGGCCCGGCGCCTGCCCGCCGCGCAAGCCCCGTCAGCGCCGCCGCCCCCGCGAAGCCAAAGGAAAACAGCGCGTGGTTGAAGTTCATCAGGGGCAGCCCCGTCGCCGCCTCATCGACCGGCATGCGCACATTCGCCGCGATATCGAGCGCGGCCATCGCCAGCCCCATCACCAGAAGCACCGCACCAAGGCTTGCGGGCGCGGCGATCAGCAGCGGGCCAATCGCGGCCAGAACCACGCCCGCCGCCAGCACCGGCAGGACCGCGCCACCCAGCCGGGCCTGAACGCGCGGCGCAAGCGCCATCGCCGTCATCCCGCCAACGGCGGCCAACAGCAGAAGCGCCCCCAGCCCCGCGTCATCCACCCCCGCCCGCGCCTTGTATTCGGGCAGGCAGGCGGCAAACCCGCCCCAGAAGATGCCGATTGCTGCCAGCCCCGCCCCCGCCGCTCGGCTGGAGCGCGCCACCGCGATCAGCTGCATGTTCCTGCCCCCGGACTGTCGTTCCCACCTGACGTTTGCGCTATCATGCGCGCGGGGCGCTGCCAAGCACCCCTCCACCCGCGCGCCTTGCCATGACATTCCGCTTGCCTTTCCCGGCCAAGGCGGATAACCGGGCGGCCTTGCGGGCCTGCACCCTTGGAGGAGGCCCGGTAACCTATTGACCTATGGAGAGACCAATGGCCAAAGAGATCGAGAATCTCGAAGCTGTGGTGCGGACGGGGACAGGCAAGGGGGCCGCTCGTCAAGCTCGTCGTGAGGGCAACGTACCCGGTATCGTTTATGGCGACGGCAAAGACCCCATGCCGATCAGCCTCGACTTCAACAAGCTGCTGACGCGCCTGCGCAAGGGCCGCTTCATGTCGACGCTGTTCAACCTCAAGGTGGACGGCCAGGAAGACGTGCGCGTGATCTGCCGCGGCGTGCAGCGCGATGTCGTCAAGGATCTGCCGACGCATATCGACCTGATGCGCACGCATCGCAACTCGCGCATCGCGCTGTTCATCCATGTCGAGTTCATCAACCACGAAAAGGCCCCCGGCCTGAAGCGCGGCGGCACGCTGACCATCGTGCGCCCCGAGGTGGAGCTTGACGTGCTGGCCGGTGACATCCCCGAGCAGATCGTGGTCGACCTGACTGGCAAGCAGATCGGTGACGTGATCCACATCAGCGATGTCGCACTGCCCGCCGGCGCCAAGCCGACGATCGAACGTGATTTCGTGATCGCCAACATCGCCGCGCCTTCGGGCCTGCGGTCGGCCGATAACGAAGCCGACAGCGAAGAAGGCGACGCCGCGGAATAATCTGCGGGCATTGCCGACAGAACTGCCGAACGCGGGGCCGCAAAGATGCGGACCCCGCGTTTTCATTTCCCATCGCCCGATACGCCGTGTCACCATTGCGCCGCCTGACGGCGCCGCCCCGGGGGCGCGTGCAAGCATGCTTGCACGCGCCCCCGCCCGCCCCTAAAGTCGCGCCGCAATCGGAGGGCGCGATGAAACTCTGGGTAGGACTGGGCAATCCGGGGGCGAAATACGCCGGAAACCGGCACAATATCGGCTTCATGGCGGTGGACCGCATCGCGGAAGACCACGGCTTCGGCCCGTGGCGCGCCAAGTTCCAGGGCCAGATCAGCGAGGGCCGGATCGGCGCGGCGCGGATCGTTCTGCTCAAGCCCGGCACCTTCATGAACCTTTCGGGGCAATCGGTGGGCGAGGCGATGCGCTTTCACAAGATCGACCCCGCCGATGTCACCGTCTTCCATGACGAGCTGGACCTTGCCCCCGGACGCTGCCGGGTAAAGACGGGGGGCGGGCATGCGGGCCATAACGGGCTGCGCTCGCTGCATTCCCATATCGGAGAGGGCTATCACCGCGTCCGCCTGGGCATCGGCCATCCGGGCCACAAGGACCGCGTTTCGGGCTATGTTCTGGCCGATTTCGCCAAGGCCGATCAGGGCTGGCTGGACGACCTGCTGCGCGGGATCTCGGACGGGGCGCCGGCCCTTGCGGCCGATGACAGCGCGCGGTTCCTGAATGCCGTCGCGCTGCGCACCGCGCCGCCGCGCCCATCAAGCGGCCAGCAGGGCAAGCCCGCCGCCCCGGACAAGCCCGCCCCCGACGCCGCGGATGCCACAACGCCCGAACCCGAGGCCCGCTCGCCGCTGGAGCGGCTGGTGGACAGGTTCCGCCGCTAGATCCCCCGCCGCGTCACGGAAAGGCTTGTCACGGCCCCCGCCTTGGCCGAAGCTTGGCCAACGGAGGCTGCCTTTTGGAAATGCTCCCCTCGATCAACGTGCTCGGCACCGTGCTGGAGCCCTGCTCGATGCGCCCGCGCACCGGGTTTTTCCGCGACGGGCTGTGCAATACCTGCTGGGAGGATCGCGGCAGCCACACGATCTGCGTCCTCACCACGGCCGAGTTCCTTGCCTGGTCGCGCTATATCGGCAATGACCTGACCACCCCGCGCCCGGAATTCGCCTTTCCCGGCCTGCACCCCGGCGATCGCTGGTGCCTGTGTGCCGCGCGCTTCCTCGAGGCGCATGACGAGGGCTGCGCCCCGCGCGTGGTGCTTTCCGCCACCCATCAGCGTGCGCTGGAGGTCGTGCCGCTGGCCCTTCTACGCCAATACGCGGCCGAGGGCGCCTAGCCCGGCACCGGCGCCCAGATCACCGCGTCGATCCGCGGCGCGGCAGTGGCCAGCATCACCAGCCGGTCGAAGCCGAGCGCGATCCCCGACGCCTCGGGCATCTGCGCAAGGGCGGCAAGGAAATCCTCGTCCAGCGGGTAGCGCTCGCCATAGACGCGCTGTTTCTCGTCCATCTCCTGGGTGAAACGGCGGCGCTGTTCGGCCGCGTCGGTCAACTCCCCGAAGCCATTGGCCAACTCGACTCCGCAGGCATAAAGCTCGAAGCGTTCGGCCACGCGCGGATCGTCGGGCGCGCGGCGGGCAAGGGCGGCCTCGGGGACGGGATAGCGGTCAAGGATCGTGGCGCGGCCCAGCCCCAGGCGGGGCTCGATCCGGTCCACCAGAACCTTGCTCAGCATGTCGGACCATGTGTCATCGGGCGCCACCCGCAGCCCCGCCCGCAGGATCTGTTCGCGCAGGCCCGCCGCATCGGTCCGGCCATCCCCAGCCACGGTGGCAAGCAGGTCGATCCCGGCATGGCGCGCGAAGGCCTCGGCCAGGCTCAGCCGTTCCGGGGCGGCGAAGGGATCGCATTCCCGCCCGCGAAAGCGCAGAAGGCCGGTTCCCGCGGCGCGCGCGGCAAGGGCCAGAAGGGCCGCGCAATCCTCCATCAGAACCGCGTAGCCCTGCCCCGCGCGATACCATTCCAGCATGGTGAATTCGGGGCTGTGCAACACGCCCCTTTCGCGGTTGCGCCAGACATGGGCGAAGGCGGCGATGCGCGTCTCACCGGCCGCGAGCAGCTTTTTCATGGCGAATTCGGGCGAGGTATGCAGATGCATCCGCCGCGATTGCCCGTCATTGCCGATCGCCTCGGTGGAAAAGGCATGCAGATGCGCCTCGTTGCCGGGGCTGAGTTGCAGCGCGGCGGGATCGACCTCGACAAAGCCCTCTTGGGCCAGCCAGCCCCGGATCGCCGCCTGGATGCGGTTGCGCGCCAGAAGAAGCGGGCGCCGGTCGGCATGGGCATCGCGGTTCCACCAGGGGGTATCGGTCATCGCTGCGGCTTTCGGCTGGAAATTCCGGTTCAGATGCGCTAGGCGCGGTGCCAAGCGCCCGCCTGACTTACGCCGCGGGCCGAACCATCACAAGGAAGAGCATCCGTGAAAGTCATCGCCTCCTCGCTGCGCAAGGGCAATGTCGTCGAGATCGACGGCCATCTTTATGTCGTTCTAACCGCCCAGAACTTCCACCCCGGCAAGGGCACCCCCGTGACCCAGGTCGACATGCGCCGCATCTCGGACGGGACCAAGGTGTCGGAACGCTGGAAGACCACCGAACAGGTCGAGCGCGCCCATGTCGAGGAAAAGGAATACGATTTCCTTTACGAAGACGGCGAGGGCTATCACTTCATGGAGCCCGAAAGCTATGAACAGCTTACCGTTTCCGAGGATGTGGTGGGCGATGCCAAGGTGCACCTGCGCGACGGGCTGCGCGTCTGGCTGAAAACCTACCAGGAGGTCGCCATCGCGATCGAACTGCCGCAGAAGGTGACCGTCGAGGTCGAGGAGACCGAGCCGGTGGTGAAGGGCCAGACCGCCTCGTCAAGCTACAAGCCCTCGACCTGCACGGGGGGCATCCGCGTGATGGTGCCGCCGCATATCGGGGCGGGCACGCGCATCGTCATCAACACCGAAGACAATTCTTACGTCGAGCGCGCGAAGGACTGATCCTTTCGGCCCGATCGAATGACGAAGGCGCCCCGCGGGGCGCCTTTTCGGTTTGACGGGGGCGTTCGGGGCGGAGTGAGCCATCGTTACGGCTACTCTAATGGCCGCTTCCGACTATGCTACCCTCCTGATTTACGGCGATCCAACTGCCATCGCGCAAACTATTGGAGGGGTCCACCGCATGATTGCCTACGTCACGGTCGGAGCAGACGATATTACGAAGGCAGAGCGCTTTTACTCAGCGTTCCTCCCAGCTCTTGGCTACAGGCTTGAAAAGTATCATGGAGACTTGAGTTACATCCTGCCCATAGAGCCAGATCAATCCTCCGTTCAGCCAGAATTCTATGTCAAGTCGCCCTTCAATGGACAATCTGCGTCGGCTGGGAATGGCGTCATGGTCGCGTTTCAGGCGAGGTCACAGAAACAGGTCCGAGACCTTCATGGGGCTGCACTGACTGCGGGCGGCTCTGACGAGGGGCAGCCTGGCTTCCGTGCTTCGTATAGCCCCCACTTCTATGTCGCCTACCTTCGTGACCCGCATGGCAACAAGATTGCGCTATTTTCCAACGAGCCGAATGAACCCGGGCGCAAAAAGTAACCCGAAACCTGACATTCATGCGAAACGCGGCATTGGTCGGGGTGCCCCCGAAACCGCCGCGTGACCCTCAGGTCTTGCGCACCCGGATCACCACGTCGACGCGGGTCACCTCGGCGCCTTCGGGGGCGCGGGGCACGCGCGTGATCTCAAGTTCGTCGCTGGGGGCATCGCTCAGCTCGGCGCTGTCTTCCCAGTAGAAATGCGGATGGTCGTCCATGCGGGTGTCGAAATAGCTGCGCGTGCCGTCGACGGTGATTTCCTGCATCAAGCCCGCATCGCAAAAGGCGCGCAGGGTGTTGTAGACCGTGGCAAGCGACACGCCATCCCCGGCCTCTTGCGCGGCGGCGAACAGGCCCTCGGCGGTCACATGGCGGTCCATGCCGTCCCCGACCAGAAGCGAGGCAAGCGAAACCCGTTGGTGGGCCGGGGGGAACCCCCCCTTCGACAACCAGCTTTTGCCCCGCTCGAACTATAGTTTTTTTAATGGTCAGT
>CALMEG010000011.1 GCA_937863185.1 uncultured Paracoccaceae bacterium
ACGGGGCCTTTGGTCGTGTTCATAGCTTGTCCCCGATCAGGAATTCCGCGGCACGGTCAAGCCGGATATGCGGCGGGCCTTCGCCGGGCTTGAGCCTCAGTTCGGCGGGCGCGAAGGACATCACCGCATAATCGGCATCAAGCCATCGCGCCGCCCCGGCGCGGGCGGGCGACAGAAGCTGCGCGGGATCGTCCGGAAGCGCGCCGGGGTAGAAGGCGGCGCGGCGCCCGTCCATCAGCGTGCCCCGCACGGCCTCGACGCTGCGGCCCTCATGGGGGACGGTCTCTTCGGTGGTGGTGCGCAGGGCGGCAAGCGACATGGCAAGCGTTCTGGCCCCTGCGAAATCGGCGCGGTCCTTCGCCTCGCGCAGCAGCGCGCCGGTGATCGCCGTCAGCCGGGCGTGCTGCGTGTGGTGCAGGTGATCGGCCTTGGTCGCGGCGAACAGGATGCGTTCGACGCGCCGAGCGCCCAGAAGGCTTGCCAGCCAGCCCGCCGTGCCGGGGCGGAAGGCGGTCAGGATCCCGGCCATGGCGCGGCGCAGATCCTCGAGCGCGGCGGGGCCGGAATGGATGGCGCCCAGCACGTCGACCAGCACGACCTGCCGGTCGATCCGGGCGAAATGATCCCGAAAGAAGGGGCGCACCACGCGGGACTTGTAGGCCTCGAAGCGGCGCTCCATCTCGCGCCCGAGCGAGCCGCGGGGGCCGCGGGGGCTGTTGCCCGGCGGCAGGGGGGCGAAGGTCAGCACGGGCGATCCGGCCAGATCTCCGGGCAGCAGGAACCGCCCCGGCGAGCAATCCGAATAGCCCGCCGCGCGCGCGGCCTGAAGATGGGCGGCAAAGCTGTCGGCCAGGCGGCGGGCGACGGGTTCGTCCAGCGCGGCCTCTGTGTCGGTGGCCTGGGCAAGGGCCATGAACTCGGCCCCGCCCGGCCGATCCGGCAGGCGGGCCAGAACCCCTTCGGACCATTGCGCATAGCTCTTGTCCATCAGGGACAGGTCCAGAAGCCACTCGCCCGGATAATCGACGATATCGACATGCACGGTGCGCGGGCCCCGCAGCGCGCCCAGCATGCCCGAGGGCTGCACCCGGAACGACAGGCGCAGTTCCGACACCGCGCGGGTGCCCTCGGGCCAGTGGGGCGCCGGGCCGGTCAGCGCGGCAAGGTGGTTTTCATAATCGAAGCGCGGCACGGTATCATCCGGCTGCGGCTGCAGATAGGCCGCGCGGATCGCCCCGCCCGCGGCCGCCGACAGCGCGGGCATCCGCCCGCGATCCAGAAGATTGGCGACAAGCGAGGTGATGAACACCGTCTTGCCCGCGCGCGAAAGCCCCGTCACGCCCAACCGGACCACCGGCTCAAACAAGGCCTCGGAGACCGATGCGCCGATCCCCTCGATGCCGCGCGCGACATCATCTGCGATGCTGGAAATGCCCAATGCGGTTCGCCTTTCGCTGCCCCATGGCCTCAAGATAGGTGGCCGCGCGCGGCCTTGGTAGGGGGAAAGGCCGCGCGGAACCGGCCCCTTGCGCGGCGGGGCCGCGAATTTCGCCCCGCGCCGCATCTTGGGATTGCCGCCGGGGCGCAGGGCGCGATATGGCGGGGCATGCCAAGATTTGCTTTCCAGATCGAATATGACGGGGCGCCCTTCGCGGGATGGCAGCGCCAGCGCGGCCAGGCTTCGGTTCAGGGCGCGGTCGAGGCCGCGCTTGCCCGGCTGGAGCCCGGCCCCCACACGATCGCCGCGGCGGGGCGCACCGATGCGGGCGTTCACGCCACCGCACAGGTCGCCCATGTGGATCTGGCCAAGGACTGGGACCCGTTCCGCCTGTCCGAGGCGCTGAATTTCCACCTCAAGCCCAGCCCCGTCGCCATTCTGACCTGCGCGCGGGTGCCCGATGAGTTTCACGCCCGCTTTTCCGCGATCGAGCGGCGCTATCTGTTTCGCCTGCTGCAACGCCGTGCGCCGGCGGTGCATGACAGGGGGCGGGTCTGGCCGGTGCTGCATCCCCTGTCGCTCAGGGCGATGCGCGCGGGGGCCGCGCATCTGGTGGGGCATCACGATTTCACCACCTTCCGCTCGTCGATCTGCCAGGCAGCATCGCCGCTCAAGACGCTGGACGAGATCCGTATCGAGGCCGTCCCGGTCCTGCATGGGCAGGAGTTCCGCTTTCACCTGCGCGCGCGGTCCTTCCTGCACAACCAGGTGCGCTCTATCGTGGGCACGCTGGAGCGGGTGGGCGCAGGGGCCTGGGCGCCCGAGGATGTGCAGACCGCGCTTGAGGCGCGCGACCGCGCCGCCTGCGGGCCGGTCTGTCCGCCGCAGGGGCTTTATCTTTGCGGGGTGGGGTATCCCGAGGATCCGTTCGGCTAGGGTCACTCGGCCGGTTTGTCCGCCGCCTTCAGCGCATTCACGATCCGCTCGGGCAGGGCGCCCTCGGGCTGGCTTTGCGGCTGGTATTCGGGCACGGCGCGCATCAGCGTGGCCAGCAGGTCCGCGTCGGACCCGCGGTCGATCGCATCGCGCAGGGCGCGCAGCGCCGCGGCCATCTCCAGCTCCGACAGGTGATCTTCGCGCACACGAATGATCTTGGGATGCGCGGTCGTCTGCGCCCCTTTGCGCACCATCAGCTCTTCGTGCAGCTTTTCGCCCGGACGCAGGCCCGTGGTCACGATCTCGATGTCGCCATCGCAGTTCTCGGCATCGCGCACCGTGTATCCCGAGGCCACGATCAGCTGGCGCGCCAGGTCACGGATATAGCCCGGCTTGCCCATGCCGAGCACGAAGCCCTCGCCTCCTTCGGCGAAGGCCCCCGCCAGCAGCACGAGGCGCGCGGCCTCCATGATCGTCATGAAATAGCGCGTGACCCCTTCATCGGTCAGCGTGACGGGCCCGCCGCGCGCGATCTGTTCCTGAAACAGCGGGATCACCGAGCCGGACGAGCCAAGGACGTTGCCGAAACGCACGATGGAAAAGATCGTGCCGTTCGAGCGCGTCGCCAGATCCTGCACGATCAGCTCTGCCAGCCGCTTCGAGGCGCCCATGATGTTGCCCGGCCGCACCGCCTTGTCGGACGAGACCAGAACGAAGCGGCGCACCTGTGCCTCGCGCGCCTTCTGCGCCAGAACGGCGGTGCCGAGCGCGTTGTTCGAAAGCCCCACGCGCGGGTTGGCCTCGACCAGCGGAACATGCTTGTAGGCCGCGGCGTGCAGCACCACCTCGATCCCGTATTGCGCCAGCACGTCGCCCACAAGGATGCCGTCGGTGATCGAGCCAAGGACCGGCACGATCTCGACCCCGGCCTGACCGGCAAGCACGCGCATCTCGGCCTCGGCGTTGTAAAGCGCAAGCTCGGAAAGTTCGAACAGGACAAGGCGCGCAGGGCGGCAACGGATCATCTGGCGGCACAGTTCCAGCCCGATGGACCCGCCCGCCCCCGAGATCAGCACATTGGCGCCGCGATACTCGGAGCATCCCGAATTCATCGCGTCGTGCAGCGGATCACGCGACAAAAGCGCACCGGGACCGGCGGGCAGCAGCTTGTCCAGCAGCGCCTCGCCTCCGATCAGCTGCGCGAAAGCCGGCAGGGTCTGCACCTCAAGGCCCAGCCCCTCCAGGCGCTTGGACAGGTAGGTCTGCTTGTGAACCGACAGCGACGGCATCGCCAGGATCACGCGGTCAAGCTTGTAAAGCGCCTTCACCCGGTCGATATGCACGCCCGAATAGACGGGCAGGCCCACTACGTTCAGACCGCGCAGCGTGGCATTGTCGTCCAGAAAGGCGCAGGCCATGATGTCGGACTGCCCCTTCAGCGCCGAGGCCAGCGACATCCCCGTGCGCCCCGCGCCATAGATCGCAACCCGCGTGACCGCGCGCGACCGGCGATAGATCGACATCAGGATCTGGTACATCGCCAGCCGGGCAAGGAAATAAAGTGCGAAATAGACCAGCGCGAAGATGAAATGCAGCGCCACCGGAAACGCGCTGTCCCCCAGTGAATCGAGCGCCGCCGAACAGACGGCAAGCAGGCTTGCCAACACGGCCGAGCGCACGACGCTGCCCAGATCGTATTCCTTCAGCTGCACCCGCCGCAGCCCCAGGATCAGCGAAAGCGCCGCCGCCGCGACCATCAGCAACGGAATGAACGGCCAGTTGTCCACGAAAAGAGGCAGCAGATCCAGCGACGAAAACTGCAACGACAGCGCCAGGATCATCGATATCGGAACCAGCGCCAGATCTACGGTCAGAAAGATCGCATCTTTCTGAATGCGGCTGAGAGAGATGACTGTTTTTATCATTCTGCTTGTGGTGCCCGGAACCAAGCGTAAATATTCATGAAATCGTTACACGAAAAGCGGGGCCACAACAACCAACCCGTGTTTTTTGGCGGCAAAAATCAGCGCAATATGCGGGCGACGGTCTGCCAGATCAGTTTCATGTCGAAACAGACGGACTGATGACGCTGATAGATCAGGTCCAGCCGTGCCTTCGCGGGAACGCATCGACGGCAATAGGCGGCATCGGTTTGCTCGGATGTGCCGCATCCGGCGAGAATGCGCTCCTCGTGCCGATGATAGATCATCGAGGCCAGCCCGGTGACGCCCGGCCGGCTTTTGAGAACCTCCGAATAGATCTCGGGGAAGCGTTCGACATACTGGCGCAGGGGGGGACGGGGGCCGACGAAGCTCATGTCGCCCTTCAGGATGTTCCACAGCTGCGGCAGTTCGTCGGCGCGGGTGCGGCGCAGAAGGCGGCCGATCCGGGTGATGCGTGCGGTCTTGTCCCCCCCCGACACGCCGGTATCGGTATCGACAGTGGTCATCGTGCGGAACTTCCACAGCGCGAAGGGTTGTGCCGGACAGCGCATGCGCTCGGCCACATAGAAGACCGGGCGGCCCTCGGTCACAAGGATCGCAACCGCGATCAGGGCAATCACCGGCGCCAGAACCGGCAGGAGCACCAGTGCGAAGAGGATATCGAAACTGCGTTTGGCAAGGGTCATGCACGGGTCTCCGCAGGGGGCAGCGACGCAAGGTCGGCCACGATATCGGCGGCCCGCGCCGGTTCCTCCGGCACGAGGCCGAGCGTGACCGCCCGCGCCACGTCCAGCGTGATTTCCGCGATCGCGCCTTCGGGCGCCGGCCGGTCGCGCCAGCTTTCCCCGGCAGCACGCAGCAGCGCGTCCATCCCGACCGGCCCCGCCTGCGCAAGGTTCAGGACGGCCGGCAGCGCCGCCCCGCCCGCCGCCAGCCGCGCCAGCCGCGCGATGGCATGGGCGATGGCATGCGGCCCGATATAGCTGCGCCGGGGCGCGGTTCCGTCCGGGAAGATGTCCAGAACGCGCGTGCCGGGCGCATGCGGCACCCCCAGCAGCGCATCGGCCCCCGCGACATTACCGATCCGCAGGCAGCAGATGCCGGGCGCGCCCTGCAAGGCCTGTTCCATCGCGTGCTTGGCCGCGCCATAGGCCCCGGCGGGGGCAAGGGCATCCGTTTCGGCCTGCGCGCCCGGCCGTGGCCCGTAAACCGCAGCGGATGAAGCCACAAGGACCGGGCGCCCGCCCGCCGTTTCGGCCGCCCGCCGCGCCGCAAGGGCAAGCTCCGTATTGGCGCCAAGCGCCTGCGCATCGCCCGCAACCACGCCGGCAAGGTTCAGCACGACATCGGCCGCGCGCGCGGCCCGGACATAGGCATCGGGCTGGCCCAGCGGATCGAAGACCAGATCGCCGCCGCGCCCCTCGGTGCGGGCCTGCCAGATCAGCCGCACCCCGACACCCCCGCCGTCCCCCACGGCCCGGCGGATCAGCCCGCCGAGACGGCCGGTTCCGCCGATCACGAGGATGCGTGGATTCTTCGACTTGAGAATTACCGGATTTATCCCCATACCCGTCATGCCGATGCTAAAGGTGACTCGCGCTGCCCGCCTGACGCTTAGCATCGCAAGCCAAAGGGCGAAACGGGGGATGTTTGAATGTTGACCAAAGGCCGCCTGCTGGTTTGCCTTCTTTGCTGCATGGCGCTTGGCGCGTGCACCCTTCCGCGCGGCGCGGCACTGCAATCGGAAATCCTGCGCAACGAAAGCAGCGAGGATGCGGGGTTCGCCCATTACGAGGTGACGCGCGACTTCCTGCCCGTGGTGGCGCAATGGCCGGCCGGTGCGGGCGCGCTTGAGGCGCGTTCGTGGATCAAGGGCGGCGCCGGTGGCGCGGGCCAGGTCCTTGCCGCGGGCGACATGGTCAAGATCGCCATCTGGGACAATGGCGACAACACGCTCCTGACGGCCCCGAACTCTCCGGCCTCGACCCTTCAGGAAATGCAGATCGCGCCCAATGGCACGGTGTTCGTGCCCTATGTCGGCGCGGTGAAGATTTCCGGCCTGACGCCCGACCGCGCGCGCGAGAAGATCCAGCAGGACCTGTCCACGATGGCCCCCGCCGCGCAGGTGCAGCTTTCCGCCGCGCCGGGCCGGCAGAACTCGGTCGACATGGTCAGCGGCGTCGTGCGCCCCGGCAACTATCCGATGGCCGACCGCTCGCTGACCGTGCTTGGCCTGATTTCGCTTGGCGGAGGGGTCTCGCCCGAGATCGCCAACCCTCAACTGCGCCTGATCCGCGGCGGCAAGGTGCACGAAATCTCGATGGAGCGGGTGCTGAAGGACCCCGCCCTCGATACCGGGCTGCGCGGCGGTGACAAGCTGATCGTGGAAAAGGACCCGCGCTATTTCCTCGCGCTCGGCGCGTCCGGGCGGGAAGAGATCATCCCCTTCCCGAAGGACCGCGTGACCGCGCTTGAGGCCGTGACCCTTGCCGGCGGGATCAATGCCTCCCGCGCCAACCCCAAGGGCGTGCTGATCCTGCGCGAATATCCCGGCGCGGCCGTCGCGCCGGAGGGCAGCGATGCGGGCCCCACCCATAACCGCGTGGTGTTCACGCTGAACCTGACGCGCGCGGACGGGCTCTTTTCGGCGCAGAACTTCGTCGTGCAGCCGCGTGACCTTGTGCTGGCCACCGAAAGCGCCGTGGTGCCCACCCGCACGCTTCTTGGCCTGATCGGGACAGGCGTCGGCATCGCCAGCAACGTCGACTAAGCTGCCGGGGCGTCAACGCCACCACACGCTCTGGACGATCCGGTCACGGCCTGCTTAGACTGCGCCGTCTGATCGGAGGATACCCATGGCATTCGGCACGAACATCCGCACCTGGTTCGAAGGCAGTTGGCACGAAGGCGACGTGGCGGTGATGCGCGCGGCCGATCACGGCATCTGGCAGGGCTCGTCGGTCTTCGACGGCGCGCGCATGTTCGACGGGCTCGTCCCCGACCTCGAGGCGCATTGCGCCCGCGTCAACCGCTCGGCCGAGGCGCTGATGATCACCCCGACGATGAGCGCCGAAGACATGGTCGGGATCGCGCGCGAGGGGTTGCGGCGCTACGGCAAAGGCGCCGCCGTCTATGTGCGCCCGATGTATTGGGCGCTGCACGGCTCGGATCTGGGCGTGGCGCCGCGCGCGGGCGCGACGGGCTTTGCGCTCTGCCTCGAAGAGGTGGCGATGCCCGCCCCCGCCGCCGGCACCACGTTGACCACGACGCAATTCCGCCGCCCCGTGCTGAGCGACAACGTCTGCAACGCCAAGGCGGGCTGCCTTTACCCCAACAACGCGCGCATGCTGGTCGAGGCGCAGCGCAAGGGCTTTGGCAATGCGCTGGTGCAGGACGCGATGGGCAATGTCGCCGAAAGCGCCACGGCCAATGTCTTCATGGTCAAGGACGGCGTGGTCTTCACCCCGATCGCAAACGGCACCTTCCTGTCGGGCATCACCCGCGCGCGCCACATCGCCAATCTGCGCGCCGACGGCACGGAGGTCCACGAGGCGGTGCTGACCCTTGGCGATTTCCGCGATGCCGACGAGGTGTTCCTGTCGGGCAATTTCGCCAAGGTCACGCCGGTGACGGCCTTCGACGACATCTCTTACCAGCACGGCCCGGTGACGCGCCGCGTGCGCGAACTTTACTGGGACTGGGCAGCTTCGCGCCCGCTGTAACGCGCATGGTTGCCAAGACCGGGCACATCGGGCGATGATCGCCCGACGCGATCATAGGAGAGATCATGCGCAAGTTCCTTGTGGTTCTTGACGATACGCGCGAATGCCTGAACGCCATGCGCTTTGCCGCGATGCGCGCGGCTCATACCGGCGCGGGGGTGACGATCCTGTCGGTCATCTCGCCCGACGAATACCAGCACTGGATCGGCGTGTCCGAGATCATGCGCGCCGAAGCCCGCGAACGGATCGAGGCCCATTTCGAGGTGTTCGCCAAATGGATGCGCGACCGGCAGGGGGTGGACCCCGAGCTGATCATCCGCGAAGGCGAGCCGGTGACCGAGATCCTCGACGTGATCCAGGAAGACAGCTCGATCGGGGTTCTGGTGCTGGGGGCGGGCACCGACAAATCCGGCCCCGGCCCGCTTGTGACGCAGATGAGCCGCAACTCGGGCTCGCTGCCCTGCCCGATCACCATCGTGCCCGGCGACATGTCGAAGGAACGGCTTGAGGCGATCACCTGAACAAAAGCCTGCGACTTAAGGTCTGAATCGCCATTTAGAACGGTTCCAAACTTGACTAGGGGCGGGTGCGGGCGCATATCTGTTGCCCTACGAAGGAGCGCACGATGTTCATCCAGACCGAGTCCACGCCGAACCCCGCCACGCTGAAGTTCCTGCCCGGCCAGACCGTGCTGGAGACCGGCACCGCGGATTTCCCCACGGCCGATGCCGCGACGCGCTCGCCGCTGGCCACACGCCTTTTCGCCGTGCCCGGCGTTGCCGGGGTGTTCCTGGGATCGGACTTCGTCACCGTGACGAAAACGCCAGACACCGAATGGGACCACGCGAAACCCGCGATCCTTGGCGCCATCATGGAGCATTTCCAATCCGGCGCCCCCGTGATCGAGGGCGAGGGGGCCGCAAGCGGCGGGCATGCCGATCATTCCGGCCCCGATGCCGCGATCGTGGCACAGATCAAGGAGCTGCTTGATACGCGGGTGCGCCCCGCCGGGGCGCAGGATGGCGGCGACATCACCTTCCACGGGTTTGGACGCGGCGTGGTCTATCTGCACATGCAGGGCGCCTGCGCGGGCTGCCCGTCCTCGACGCTCACCCTCAAGATGGGGATCGAGAACCTGCTGCGCCACTACATTCCCGAGGTGGTCGAGGTCCGTCCCGTTGCCGTCTGAGCCCCTCGTTCTGGCATTCGACACATCGGCCGCGCATTGCGCGGCCGCTTTGCTTGCGGGCGAACGGGTGCTGGCATCGCGCCATGAAGAGATGGCCAAGGGTCAGGCCGAACGCCTGATGCCGATGCTGGAAGAGGTGCTGGCCTGGGCCGGCACGGGCTGGCGCGATCTGGCCGCGATCGGCGTCGGGGTCGGGCCGGGCAATTTCACCGGGGTGCGGATCGCGGTTGCGGCGGCGCGGGGGCTGGCGCTGTCGCTCGGCATTCCGGCCATCGGCGTCAGCACACTGGAGGCGCGCGCCCATGCCCTGCCCCGCCCGCTGACGGTGATCGAGGACGCGCGGCGCGATGCCGTCTACTGGCAGGAATTCGGCACGGACGGCATGGGGGCGCCCGCGCTCGACGCGCTTGCCGATCTGCCCGCGCGCATCGCCGCCCCCGGCGCCCTGACCGGCAGCGCCGCGGCGCTTGCCTCCCCGCGCCTGCCCGGTGCGCGGGTGCTTGGCCCCGCGATGCCGATGGCCGAGGCGATCGCCCGCATCGCGGCGGCGCAGCGCGGCGTGCCGCAGCCCCGCCCCGCGCCGCTTTATCTGCGCGGCGCGGATGCGGCGCCCCCGGCCGATCCGCCCCCCGTCATCCTGCCATGAACCCCGACGCGCTTGCCGCGCTGCATGCCGCCTGTTTCACCACCCCCCGGCCGTGGTCGGCGCAGGAATTCGCGGCCCTTCTGGCCACGCCGCACTGCTTCCTTCTGGAGGAACCGGGCGGTTTCCTTCTGGGCCGCGCGATCGCGGACGAGGCCGAACTTCTGACCCTTGCCGTCGATCCCGCCCTACGCCGGGGCGGGATCGCGCGCCTGCTGGTCCGGCGCTTTGCCGAAACGGCGGCGCAACGCGGCGCGACACATGCCTTTCTTGAGGTGGCCGAGGAGAACGGCCCCGCCCGCGCGCTTTATGATTCCCTTGGCTGGAAAGGTGCCGGACGGCGGCGGGGCTATTACACCACCCTCGATGGAAAAGCCTGCGACGCGCTGGTCCTGCACTGGCCGATCGGCACCCCGCGCCCACGGTTTTTACCGCCGAGAGACCGATAACAAGCGGGCGATACGCGAAAAATCGCGCTTGACCGGCCCGCTCGTCTCGTCCCTAATCCAAGGGGTCCGCGGGCCCTTTGCCCGCCAGTAGGTGCTCCGCCCCGGAGCGCCGCAACACGACCGGGAGTGATCCATGACCCTCATGAAACAGTTTCTTGGCGCGGCCGCGACGCTGGCCCTGTGCTCGGGCGCGGCGCTTGCCGATCCGGCGCTGATCTATGACCTGGGCGGCAAGTTCGACAAATCCTTCAACGAGGCCGCGTTTAACGGCGCACAACGCTGGGTGAACGAAACCGGCGGCAGCTACAAAGAACTTGAGATGCAATCCGAGGCGCAGCGCGAACAGGCCCTGCGCCGCCTGGCCGAGTCGGGCGCCAACCCGATCGTGATGACGGGCTTTGCCTTCGGCGATGTTCTCAACTCGGTCGCGCCGGATTATCCGGACACCAAATTCGCCATCATCGACATGGTCGTCGATCAGCCCAACGTGCGCTCGGTCGTCTTCACCGAAGAGCAGGGCTCGTATCTGGTGGGCATCATGGCCGCGACCGCCTCGAAGACCGGCACGGTGGGCTTCATCGGCGGCATGGACATTCCGCTGATCCGCAAATTCGCCTGCGGCTACGTGCAGGGCGTCAAGGCCGCCAACCCCGAGGCGAAGGTGATCCAGAACATGACCGGCACCACCCCCGCCGCCTGGAACGACCCGGTGAAGGGCGCCGAGCTGACCAAGGCGCAGATCAGCCAGGGCGCCGACGTGGTCTATGCCGCGGCCGGCGGCACCGGCATCGGTGTGCTGCAAGCCGCCGCCGACGAGGGCATCCTGTCGATCGGCGTGGACAGCAACCAGAACCACCTGCATCCCGGCAAGGTTCTGACCTCGATGGTCAAGCGCGTCGACAACTCGGTCTACGAGGCCTTCGTCGCCGGGGCCGAGCTGGAAACCGGCGTGGTGGTGATGGACCTTGCCAAGGAAGGCGTGGGCTACGCGCTGGATGAGCACAACGCCGAGCTTGTCACCGACGAGATGAAGGCCGCCGCGGATGCCGCAAGCGCGAAGATCCAGTCGGGCGAGATCGCCGTGCACGACTACATGTCGGACAACACCTGCCCGGTCGAATAGGCCGATGGCGGCAGTGCAAAATGCGGCGCGGCAGGAAACTGCCGCGTCCGACGCCCCCGCCCCCGCAATCGAACTGCGGGGCATCTCGAAGGCGTTCGGCACGGTTCAGGCCAACAAGAACATCTCGATCCGGGTCATGCCCGGAACCATCCATGGCATCATCGGCGAGAACGGCGCAGGCAAATCCACGCTGATGTCCATCCTTTACGGCTTCTACAAGGCCGACGCCGGAGAGATCCTGATCAACGGCGCGCCGATCACCATTCCCGACAGCCAGGCCGCGATCCGCGCCGGCATCGGCATGGTGTTCCAGCATTTCAAGCTGGTGCAGAATTTCAGCGTCCTCGAAAACGTGATCCTCGGTGCGGAAGACGGCGCGCTCTTGCGCCCGTCGCTGGCCAAGGCGCGCAAGTCGCTGGCCGAACTCGCCGAGGAATACGAGCTGGATGTCGACCCCGACGAGCTGATCGAAGAGCTTTCGGTCGGGCATCAGCAGCGCGTGGAAATCCTCAAGGCGCTTTACCGCCAGGCCGATGTGCTGATCCTGGACGAGCCGACGGGCGTTCTGACCCCGGCCGAGGCGGACCATCTGTTCCGCATCCTCGACAACCTGCGCGCGCAGGGCAAGACCATCATCCTGATCACCCACAAGCTGCGCGAGATCATGGAAATCACCGACACCGTCAGCGTAATGCGCCGCGGCGAGATGACGGCGACGGTCAGGACCGCACAGACCAGCCCCGAAGAGCTGGCCGAGCTGATGGTCGGCCGCAAGGTGCTTCTCGATGTGGAGAAGGCCCCCGCCAGACCCGGCGCCACCGTGCTGGAGATCGAGGATCTGCGCGTCGTCGATCAGGACGGGGTGGAGCGGGTGAAGGGCATTTCCCTGTCGATCCGCGCGGGCGAGATCCTTGGCATCGCGGGCGTGGCCGGCAACGGGCAATCCGAGCTTCTGAAGGTTCTGGGCGGGTTCCAGGCCGCAACCGGCAGCATCCGCATCAACGGCGCGCCGATCGACCTGACCGGCAGCCATTCCGACGGCCAGACCCGGCGCGCGCGCGGCATCGCCCATGTGCCCGAGGACCGCCAGCATCTGGGCCTCATCATGGATTTCATGGCCTGGGAGAACATGGCCTTCGGCTATCACAATGCCCCGGAATACCAGAAGAACGCCTTCCTGATGGACAATGCCGCATTGCTTGAGGACACGAAGGGCAAGATGGAGCGTTTCGACGTGCGCCCGCCGATCCCGACCCTGCCGGCCAAGTCCTTCTCGGGCGGCAACCAGCAAAAGCTGGTGCTCGCGCGCGAGATCGAGCGCAATCCCGATCTGCTGCTGGTCGGGCAGCCGACGCGCGGCGTGGACATCGGCGCGATCGAGTTCATCCACAAGCGGATCATCGAGCTGCGCGACGCGGGCAAGGCGGTGCTTCTCGTCTCGGTCGAGCTTGACGAGATCCTGTCCTTGTCGGACCGTGTCGCGGTCATGTTCGACGGACATATCATGGGCGAGCGCGACCCCGACAAGACCGACGAGCGCGAACTGGGCCTGATGATGGCCGGGGTGGTGAACTGATGGACAAGATGCCGAAATGGGCCGACCTTGCCCTGATCCCCGCGATCAACCTGATCATCGCCTTCGCCATTTCCGCGCTGGTCATCCTTGCGATCGGCGAAGACCCGGTGCGCGCCATTCAGGTGATGGTCTCGGGGGCGCTCGGTTCGGCCTATGGCTGGGGCTACACGCTTTACTACGCCACCAATTTCATCTTCACCGGCCTTGCCGTTGCGGTGGCCTTCCACGCAAGCCAGTTCAATATCGGCGGCGAGGGTCAGGCGACGCTTGGCGGCCTGGGCGTGGCGATCGTGTGCCTTGCGCTGCCCTGGCCGCACTGGACGCTGGCGCTTCTGGCCGCCTCGCTTGGCGCGGCGCTGTTCGGCGCGGCATGGGCCGCGATCCCGGCCTGGCTTCAGGCGCGGCGCGGCAGCCACATCGTCATCACGACGATCATGTTCAACTTCATCGGCGCCTCGCTTCTGAACTACATGCTGGTCAACGTGATGCGCCCGGTGGGCAGCATGGACCCGGCCACAGCCCGCTTTCCGGCCGGAGCGAAGCTGCCCTCGCTGCATGACATTCCGGGCCTTGGCGGCGTCTTCTCGCGCTCGGTTCCGGCCAATGTGACGCTGTTCGTGGCGCTTGCGGCCTGCTGGCTGGTCTGGCTGCTGATCTGGCGCACGCGGCTTGGCTATCAGATCCGGGCCTATGGCAAATCGGAAAGCGCGGCGCGCTATGCGGGGATTTCGCCGTTCAGGATCATCATGGTCTCGATGCTGATCTCGGGGGCGCTTGCGGGCATGATGGCGATCAACAACGTCATGGGCGAGGCCGAGCGGCTGGTCCTGAACGCGGTCGAGGGGGCGGGCTTCATCGGCATCGCGGTCGCGCTGATGGGGCGCAACCATCCCGTGGGCGTGTTGCTGGCCGCGATCCTGTTCGGCTTTCTCTATCAGGGCGGGGCCGAGCTTGCGCTGGAAACCTCGATCCCGCGCGAGCTGATCACCGTGATCCAGGCGCTGGTGATCCTGTTCACGGGGGCGCTGGACAACATGGTGCGCCGCCCGGTGGAGCGGCTGTTCATCGCCACCGCGAAGGAGGCGAAGTGATGGATTTCCAGACCCTGATCCAGATCCTCGATTCGACCGTGCGGCTGGGGGTTCCGTTGCTTCTGGCCTGTCTGGCCGGGCTTTATTCCGAACGCGCGGGCGTTTTCGACATCGGGCTTGAGGGCAAGATGCTGATGGCCGCCTTCGCCTCGGGGGCGATCGCGGCGGCCCCGGGGGCGGCCTGGCCGGGCCTGCTGGCGGGGGTATGCGGCCGGCGGGCTGTTGCGGAAACTCCCCGGCCGGGGCCTTTCGCCCTTCCCGCGGGGAC
>CALMEG010000012.1 GCA_937863185.1 uncultured Paracoccaceae bacterium
CCGTGATCGGCAAGGTGCACCGGCTTGGCCTGTCCAACCGTGCGGGGGGCGCCTCGGAGCCCGCCGCGCAGCCCGCCCCCGCCGCGCAACCCGTCGCCAAGCCCGCCCGCGCGGCCGAGCCCGCGCGCGCCGAGGCACCCGAGCCCAAGCCCGCCGCGCGGCCCGCGCCGCAGGCCGCCCCCGCCAATAGCGCCGCGCGCCCCGAGCCGGTTGCCGCCGCCCCCGCCGCGACCCCGCTGCGCAAGCCGATCGTGCCCGCCGGGCAACCGCTGCCGCCGCAGCCGTCGGCCAACGAGATCAGCCCCGAGACGCTGGCCTCGGTGCGCGAGGTCGAGAAGCGGGCCTGCAAGATCTCTCTCATGGAGCTGACCGAGCGCACCTGCAAATGGCCGATCGGCGACCCGGCGACCGACCAGTTCTGGTTCTGCGGCCTGCCCAACCAGCCCGGCAAGCCCTATTGCGAGGCGCATGTGAGCGTGGCCTTCCAGCCGATGAGCGCGCGCCGCGACCGGCGGCGCTGAGCGGACGCGCCGGGGGTTTTGCACCCCCGGACCCCCGCAGGATATTTCCACTCTGAAGAAAGCAGCGCCGCTTCGGCCTGCTTTTTCCGTTAAAGGCCGCCGCGATGAGCACCAACCCTCCGAACCTTCGCCCCGACCTGGCGCCCGCCCCGGTCTTCGAGACCGAGCGGCGCGCGGGCCAGCCCACGATCGGCATGGTCAGCCTGGGCTGCCCCAAGGCGCTTGTGGACAGCGAGCGCATCCTGACGCGGCTGCGCGCGGAGGGTTATGTGATCTCGCCCGACTATTCGGGGGCGGATGCGGTGATCGTGAATACCTGCGGCTTTCTTGACAGTGCGAAGGCGGAAAGCCTCGAGGCGATCGGCGAGGCGCTGAGCGAGAACGGCAAGGTCATCGTGACGGGCTGTCTGGGGGCCGAGCCGGATTATATCACCGGCGCACATCCCAAGGTTCTGGCCGTGACCGGCCCGCAGCAATACGAGCAGGTTCTGGATGCCGTGCATGGCGCGGTGCCGCCTGCGCCCGATCCCTTCGTCGATCTTCTGCCGCCCGTCGGGGTGAAGCTGACGCCGCGGCATTACAGCTACCTGAAGATTTCAGAGGGGTGCAATCACAAGTGCCGCTTCTGCATCATCCCCGACATGCGCGGCCGGCTGGTCTCGCGCCCGGCCCATGCGGTGCTGCGCGAAGCGGAGAAGCTGGTGGCGGCGGGTGTGCGCGAATTGCTGGTGATCTCGCAGGATACCTCGGCCTACGGGGTGGACCGCAAGCACGATGCGAGCCCCTGGAAGGGCGGCGAGGTGCGCGCGCATATCACCGATCTGGCGCGCGAGATGGGCCGGCTCGGGGCCTGGGTCCGGCTGCATTACGTCTATCCCTATCCGCATGTGCGCGATCTGATCCCGCTGATGGCCGAGGGGCTGGTGCTGCCCTATCTGGACATCCCCTTCCAGCATGCCCATCCCGACACGCTGAAGCGGATGGCGCGGCCCGCCGCGGCGGCGCGCACGCTGGACGAGATTGCGGCCTGGCGCGCCGCCTGCCCCGACATCACGCTCCGCTCGACCTTCATCGTGGGGTATCCGGGCGAGACCGAGGAGGAGTTCCAGACCCTTCTGGACTGGCTGGACGAGGCGCAGCTGGACCGGGTGGGGTGCTTTCAATACGAAAACGTCGCGGGCGCGCGGTCGAACGCGCTGCCCGACCATGTTCCCGACGCGCTCAAGCAGGAGCGGTGGGAGCGCTTCATGGAAAAGGCGCAGGCGATCTCGGAGGCGAAGCTGGCCGCGAAGGTGGGCAGCGTGCAGCAGGTGATCGTGGACAGCCTGGACGATCAGGGCGCGACATGCCGTACGAAGGCCGATGCGCCCGAGATCGACGGCAACCTGTTCATCGACACAGGCTTCGAGGGGCTGGCGCCGGGCGATATCGTCACCGTGGAGGTCGAGGAAGCCTCGGAATACGATCTCTGGGGCCGCCTTGTCTGAGCAGAAAGCCGCCTTCGGGGTGTGCGATTGCGCAGGTTTCTGCCGCTTCGCGGCATGTGCCATGAAAACGTCACAGCTTGGTCTGATCTGCGCCGGAACCCTGCTATAGGAAAGCACGGATTTCAGATGCCGGAGGGTTCGATGCGCGTTTTCAAAGGGCTTGCGATTGCGATGGTATCCGCCTGGGTCATGGCTGCCGCCACCCCGGCCAGTGCCGTCAGTTGTGCCGGCGCGCCAAGCGAGGTCAGCCAGCAGATGCTGGCCAAGGTCAATGCCGAGCGCAAGCGCGCCGGGCTGCGGCCGCTGGCCTTCGACCAGAAGCTTGCCCGCGCGGCCCAGGGACATGCCTGCGACATGGCGCGGCGGGGCTATTTCTCGCATAACGGCGCGGGCGGCTCGACCCCCAAGACGCGGGTGAAGAAGGTGGGCTACAAGACCTGCCTGACCGCCGAGAACATCTCGTTCGGGTGGCGTTCGGTCGATCAGGTGATGAACGATCTGATGCACAGCCCCAAGCATCGCCAGAACATCCTGCGGCGCAATGTCGGCGAGATCGGCATCGGCTTCGTGCCCCGCACCGGGAACCAGGGGCCGTGGTGGGTGCAGGTCTTCGCCAAGCCCTGCTGATCCGGCAAGCCCACCGGCATATCACTAATAACACCCCTTGACGCGGTGCCCCTCGGTGCCGCGTCATGCTGTTTTGCCGTGTTTTCCAGCCATTTCACCCGATTTTGGCGGCTTTTTGCTTGCGCACAAATGACGATCCATTTACGACATATTTTGTCGTTTTTGGAGAGTGTCGCACCTGTCGCGGCGCCATTGCCCTTCGCCGGATGCGAGGGGTCCGGTTCTGAACCTGCGCGTATCGCGCCCGTTACCGGCCAAGACAATCCGCGGGCCCGGAGCAACGGCAGCGCGACCGGGTCTGACACGAACAAGCTGCACGAAACAGGAGTAGAGATTCATGACCACGAAACACGCATCCCTTTGGCTTGCCGCCTCGATCTGCGCGCTTGCCGCCGTGCCCGCCGCGGCGCAGGACTGCGGAAGGGTCACCATTGCCGAGATGAACTGGGCCTCGGCAGGGGTTGCCGCCTGGGTGGACAAGATCATCCTGGAAGAAGGCTACGGCTGCGAGGTCGAGCTGGTGACGGGCGATACCATGCCCACCTTCACCTCGATGAACGAGAAATCCGAGCCCGACATGGCGCCCGAACTGTGGGTCAATGCCGTGCGCACCGCTCTGGATGCCGCCGTGGGCGAGGGGCGCATGGTGATCGCCGCCCCGATGCTGTCGGACGGGGGCGTCGAGGGCTGGTGGATTCCGAAATACGTTGCGGACGCGAATCCCGACATCAAGACCGTCGAGGATGCCCTTGCCCATCCCGAACTGTTCCCCGCGCCCGAAGATCCCTCGCGCGGGGCGGTCCACAACTGCCCCTCGGGGTGGAACTGCCAGGTCTCGACCTCGAATCTCTATCGCGCCTTCGGGGCGGAGGACAAAGGGTTCGATCTGGTCGATACCGGCTCGGCCGCGGGGCTTGATGGCTCGATCGCCAATGCCTACGAGCGTGAGCAGGGCTGGCTGGGCTATTACTGGGCTCCGACCGCCATCCTGGGCAAATACGAGATGGTTCGCCTCGATTTCGGCGTGCCGAACGACAAGGAAAATTGGGACGCCTGCACCTCGCAGCCCGATTGCCCCGATCCGAAGGTCAACGCCTACCCGGTTTCGGACGTGTTCACCGTCGTGACCAAGGCCTTCGCCGAAAAGGCGGGGGTTGCGATGGATTATGTTCAGACCCGCAAATGGGACAACCAGACCGTGGGCGCAATCCTGGCCTGGATGGATGACAACCAGGGCACCAACGAGGATGCCGCGATCTATTTCTTCGAAACCTACCCGGACATGTGGAAATCCTGGGTTTCGCAAGAGGTTGCGGCAAAAGTCGAAGCGGCTCTCTGATCCGGTTCGATCCAAACCAATAGGGGGCGCGGCTTCGATCCGCGCCCCGAACTGTTTCATCACCCGCCCGCCGGGCACAGCAACCAAGCAAGGAACATAGCTGATGGCAACTCAGTGCTGGGGACTACCCGCGGCCCTGTGCGATTTTCCGTCGCTGGACAACGCCACGCTGCGCACCATGCGCAAGAACATCGACGGCGGCTTCCGCGATATCGTGCGCACCTGGTCCGAGGCGATCGACGCCGCTACCGCACCGCTGCAAATCTTTCTGAACACTCTGGAAAAAGCGTTTACCGGCGCCCCCTGGATCGTGGTGCTTGTCGTTCTCATGGCCGTTGTCTGGCTCGCCTCGCGCAACTGGCGAACCGTGGTGGGAACTGCTATCGCCATGTGCGGGATCGGATATTTCGGGCTTTGGGAAGACACGATGGTCACGCTGGCCATGGTGACCGTCTGCACCATCGTCGCGGTCATCATCGGTCTGCCGGTCGGTATTCTTGCCGCGCGCTCGGACCGGGTGCAGGCCTTCGTCACGCCGGTTCTGGACGTGATGCAGACGCTGCCCTCGTTCGTCTACCTGATCCCGGTCGTGGTGATCTTCGGCATCGGCAAGGTGCCGGGCCTGATCGCGGTGGTGATCTATGCGGTGCCGCCGATGATCCGGCTGACCAATCTCGGGATCCGCCTTGTGGACAAGGAAGTGATCGAGGCGGCGGACGCCTTCGGCTCGTCCCGGCGGCAGAAGCTTTGGGGGGTGCAGCTTCCGCTTGCGCTGCCCACGATCATGACCGGCGTGAACCAGACCATCATGATGAGCCTTGCGATGGTCGTCGTGGCCTCGATGGTCGGGGTCGGCGGGCTGGGCAAAAACGTGCTTCAGGCGATCAACAACCAGTTCTTCACCGTGGGCTTCCTGAACGGCTTTGCGCTGGTCGCCATTGCCATCATTTTCGACCGCACCAGCCAGGCCTTCGGCAAACGGCTGCAGAAACACCGGGAGGCCGGCCATGACTGACATGCAGACGCTGGACGCCGATACGGCCGATGCCGCCGCCAAAAGCGGGATCGAGATCCGCAATCTCTACAAGATCTTCGGCTCCAATCCCGGGCGCTACATCAAAGCCGTGAAGGACGGGATGAGCAAGGAAGATCTGAACAACCGGCACAACCATGTGCTGGGCCTTCAGGACATCAACCTTGTCATTCCACCGGGCGAGATCACGGTGATCATGGGGCTTTCGGGCTCGGGCAAATCGACGCTGATCCGCCATATCAACGGGCTGATCGCACCGACCGCGGGCGAGATCCTTTATGAAGGCCGCGACGTGGTTGCCATGAACGCGGCTGCGCTTCAGGACTTCCGCCGCCGCAAGACGGCGATGGTGTTCCAGAAATTCGCGCTGCTGCCGCACCGCACGGTGCTGGAGAACACCTGCTACGGGCTGGACATCCAGGGCGTTGCGCGCAGCGAAAGCGAGAAGGTCGCGCGCAAATGGATCGACCGCGTGGGCCTTGCCGGCTTTGAGGGCAACTACCCCGCGCAGCTTTCGGGCGGCATGCAGCAGCGCGTGGGCCTTGCGCGCGCGCTTGCGAACGATGCCGACATCCTGCTGATGGACGAGGCCTTCTCGGCGCTCGATCCGCTGATCCGCATGGACATGCAGAAGGTGCTGCTGGAGTTGCAGGAAGAGCTGCACAAGACCATCATCTTCATCACCCATGACCTTGATGAGGCGTTGCGCCTTGGCGACACGATCGCAATCCTGCGCGACGGCGCGATGGAACAGGTGGGAACGGGGCAGGATATCGTCCTGCGCCCGGCGAACGATTACATCGCCGCCTTCGTGCGCGAGGTCAATCGCGGCCGCGTCATTCAGGCGGCTACCCTTGCCCGCCCCCGCACCGCGGACGAGCCAGAGCCGGAAATGACGGTTCCGGGCCGCGTGGTGCTGGAAAAGATCGCCAAGAAGATGACCGATGCCGGGGTGAACCTTGCGAAGGTCACCGACAAGGCGGGGCGCGAACTTGGCGTGATCGACCTTGCGGCGATCGTCGGCGCCATGGTCACGCCGGCCGCGGCGGAAGACGCCTGAACCCGAACCGGCGGGCGGACCTCACCGCCCCCCCCCCCCCCCCCGCCCTCTCCGCCCCGCGGCCTTGGCCCGGGCCCCGCCGCCGGTCGGCG
>CALMEG010000013.1 GCA_937863185.1 uncultured Paracoccaceae bacterium
CGGGTCATCCGCTCCAGCGTGCCGGTGAACACCACGGTCAGCCCCGCCACCGCGCTGTCGGCCGCCACGCGGCGCACGCTGTCCTGCACCGAAAGCTCGGCGACCAGCCGGTCGATCGAGGCGCGCTCGGCCTCTTGCTGGAAGCTGCTGACGACCGAGGCGGCCAGCGTGGCCCCGACCCCGTCGATCGACAAAAGCTCTTCCCATTCAGGGCCTTCGCCGATCCTGGCGTGGCTCATACCGTGTTCGAACGCCGCCCAGCTCGTGTAGTGGTTGGCCAGGGTGGCCGCGCCGGTTTCCCCGACATGGCGGATGCCAAGCGCAAAGATCAGCCGGGGCAGCGGGATCGCCCGCCGCTCCTCGATCGCGGCGAACAGGTTCTGCGCCGATTTCTCGCCCCAGCCCTTGACGCGGGCCAGCGGCTTGCCCGCCAGATACTCGATCCCCTGGATGAGGTGATCGGCATCGCCATCCGTCACCGGCACGCCCGCGGCGCGCAGCATGTCCGACAGCCGGTCGAGCAGTTCCGCCCCCCGGCCCGGCAGGGAAAGCTGGTGCGAAAGCCGCGCGCGCGGCGAGGCGACAAGGGCGTCGGGCCCTCCGTCGCGCGCGGCAAGGGTGAAGATGTCGGCCGGCTCGGAGATGCGGCAGGTGTAGTAGAAGAATTCGACCTGCTTCGCGCCCAGCCCCTCGATGTCGAAGGCTGCGCGACTGACGAAATGGCGCAGCTTTTCAACGGCTTGCGCGGGACAGATCATGCCGCCGGTGCAGCGGCGCACGGCATCGCCCTCCTCGCGGATCGCGTCCGAGCCGCATTCGGGGCATTTCTCTGGGAATACATAGGGTTGCGCGTCATTGTTGCGGCGCGAAAGATCCACATCCGCGACCTTGGGGATGACATCGCCCGCGCGGTAGATCTGCACCCAGTCGCCTTCGCGGATATCCTTGCCGCCGCGGATCGTAGCACCTTTCGCGTCACGCCCGGCGATGTAATCCTCGTTGTGCAGCGTGGCGTTCGACACCACGACCCCACCCACCGTAACCGGCGTCAGCCGCGCAACCGGGCTGAGCGCGCCGGTGCGGCCAACCTGGATCTCGATCTTTTCAAGAAATGTCCATGCGGTTTCGGCCGGGAACTTGTGCGCGATCGCCCATCGCGGCGTGGTGGAGCGAAACCCGAGCCGCCGTTGCAGCGCCAGGTCGTCGACCTTATAGACCACGCCGTCGATATCATAGCCAAGCGTGGCGCGCTGCGCCTCGATCTGGCGGTAATGCGCCATCAGGGCCGCGGCGCCCATGCAGCGCAGGGTCAGCGGATTGGTCTGAAAGCCCAGTTCGGACAGGCGCGCGATCGCGCCGTGCTGCGTATCGGCCAAGGGGGCACTGAGCGCGCCCCAGCCATAGGCGAAGAAGCGCAGCGGCCGCGCGGCGGTGATCCGAGCATCGAGCTGGCGCAACGATCCGGCCGCGGCGTTGCGCGGATTGGCGAAGGTCTTGTCGCCCCTCTCCTCTTGCCGCGCGTTCAGGGCGGCGAAATCGGCATGGCTCATATAGACCTCGCCGCGCACCTCGAGCAGGTCCGGCGCGCCACGCAATTCTTGCGGAATATCGGCGATGGTGCGGGCGTTTTCGGTGACATTCTCGCCCACCTCGCCATCGCCCCGCGTCGCCGCCTGGACTAGCTGCCCACCTTCGTATCGCAGGGAAAGCGACAATCCGTCGATCTTCGGCTCGGCGGTATAGGCAAGCCCGGCCTCTGCCCCGAGGCCGAGATAGGATCTGACCCGCGCGTCGAAATCGACCAGATCCTCTTCGGAGAACGCATTCTCAAGGCTGAGCATGCGCACGTCGTGCACGATCTTGCCGAAACCTTCGGCAACCGCCGCGCCCACGGTCCCGGTCGGGCTGTCGGGCCTGGCAAGGACAGGAAAACGCGCCTCGATCGCGGCAAGGCGGCGCTTGAGCCTGTCATACTCCGCATCCGAAATCTCGGGGGCGTCATGCGTGTGATAGGCCGTATTCGCGGCCCGCACGGCCGCGACCAGCCTGGACAGTTCCGCCTCGGCCTCGGCGGCCGCAAGATCCTCTACAGGGCGTTCGTTCTGCATCGCTTCCCCCATCGGCTGCCCCGAAGTGATAGGGGCAGCGGGCGGGGCCGTCCAGAGGATCAGGCGCCGATTGCCAGCCTGCGCTCTGCTTCGACCGGGGTCGGATCGCGCAGCACATAGCCCCGCCCCCAGACCGTTTCGATGTAGTTTTCGCCGCCCGTCACCTCGGCCAGCTTCTTGCGCAGCTTGCAGATGAACACGTCGATGATCTTCAGCTCCGGTTCATCCATGCCGCCGTAAAGGTGGTTGAGAAACATCTCTTTCGTCAGCGTGGTGCCCTTGCGCAGGCTCAGCAGTTCCAGCATCTGGTATTCCTTGCCGGTCAGATGCACGGGCTGCCCCTCGGCCTCGACCGTCTTGGCATCGAGGTTCACCGCGATCTTGCCGGTGCGGATAACCGACTGCGCATGCCCCTTGGAGCGGCGGATGATCGCCAGAATGCGCGCCACCAGTTCCTCGCGGTGGAACGGTTTGATCATGTAGTCATCGGCGCCGAAGCCGAATCCCTTGATCTTGTTCTCGGTGTCGTCCGCCCCGCTGAGAATCAGGATCGGCGTATCGACACGCGCCAGCCTCAACTGGCGCAACACCTCATGTCCGTTCATGTCGGGCAGGTTCAAATCCAGAAGGATCAGATCGTAATCATAGAGCTTGGCAAGGTCGATGCCCTCTTCGCCCAGATCGGTGCAATAAACATTCAAATTGGCATGGGTAAGCATCAACTCGATGCTGCGTGAAGTCGTGGGATCGTCCTCCACCAACAAAATGCGCATTATGGGTTCTCCACGTTAATCCCTCGATAGCACTGACACTTTCATCAAATGGTTAACCACACGTTACTGTGGCATTTTTAGTCATAATACAACCTATGATTGTTTATTCTTTTGAATAGACGTGACCTTCAGGCCAGCAACCCCGTGCCGGCTGACCGCATCCGACCAAAGATCGAACTCTTCCTCGGACAGGCTGTAACGCTCCAACACCTCGGTCAGGGGCAGAAGGCCGTATGTCACCGCATGCACGACCACCGCCTTCCGGCTTGCCACCCATCGCTGCGTATCTTTCGGCGGCAGGTCCGCCCGTGTCAGGATCGAGCCATCGGGCAAGGTGACGGCGCGCCGGCCATCAACTTTCTTGAGATACATGACACCCCCCATCGACTGCACGCCGCCAGAATGCGCAATTCCCCTTAACGGGGAATGAAACGCGGGGTTGTGAGTAGCTCGCATTTTCCTATATTCCTTCGGATCTGCCGAAAGGATGCCTCCCCATGCCCAAGGACATGCCCCTGAACTCGCTTGGCCTGCCCAAGCGCCCGCAGGATACGCGGGTCGTCGTCGCAATGTCGGGCGGTGTCGACAGCTCGGTCGTGGCCGCAGTGCTGGCCGAGGAAGGCTATGACGTGGTGGGCGTGACGCTTCAGCTTTACGACCACGGCGCGGCGCTTGCGAAAAAGGGGGCCTGCTGCGCGGGCCAGGACATCCACGATGCGCGCCGCGTGGCCGAGGCGATGGGCTTTCCGCATTACGTTCTGGATTACGAAAACGTCTTTCAGGAAGCCGTGATCGACGAATTCGCCGATGCCTATCTGGCGGGGGCGACACCGGTGCCCTGCATCCGCTGCA
>CALMEG010000014.1 GCA_937863185.1 uncultured Paracoccaceae bacterium
GCGACACCGTCGCCAAGGGCGGCCGCGTGCTGTTCGTCGGCACCAAGCGTCAGGCGCAGAAGGCCGTGGCCGAAGCCGCCGAGAAATCGGCGCAATACTACATGAACCACCGCTGGCTGGGCGGTACGCTGACCAACTGGAAAACCGTTTCCCAGTCGATCTCGCGCCTCAAGCAGATCGACGAGGTGATGGCTTCGGGCGCCGAGGGTCTGACCAAGAAAGAACGTCTTGGCATGGAACGCGAGCAGGCGAAACTTCAGGCCTCGCTTGGCGGTATCCGCGAGATGGGCGGCCTGCCGGACCTTCTGTTCGTGATCGACGTGAACAAGGAAGACCTGGCCATCCTGGAAGCGCAGAAGCTGGGCATCCCGGTCGTGGCCGTGGTCGATACCAACTGCTCGCCCAAGGGCGTGGATTACATTATCCCCGGCAACGATGACGCCGCCCGCGCCATCGCGCTTTACTGCGATCTGGTGTCGCGCGCCGCGCTGGACGGCATGACCGCCCAGATGGGCGCCGCGGGTGTGGACCTTGGCGCGCTGGAAGAAGCGCCGGCCGAGGACGCCGTCGAGGAAGCCGAGGCCTGAGCCTCTGTCATCGCGAGAACACAGGGGGGGGGGAACCCCCCCCTTCCCCCAAAGGAAGGGAGAGCCCCAATGACCATGCCCGCCGCAATGGTGAAAGAGCTGCGCGAAACCTCGGGCGCAGGCATGATGGACGCGAAGAAAGCGCTGACCGAAACCAATGGCGACATGGAAGCCGCCATCGACTGGCTGCGCACCAAGGGGCTTGCGAAAGCCGCGAAGAAAGCCGACCGCGTGGCCGCCGAAGGCCTGATCGGCGTGGCCGTCGACGGTGGCCGCGGCGTCGCGATCGAGATCAACTCGGAAACCGATTTCGTCGCCAAGAACGCTGACTTCCAGCAACTGGTGCGCGACATCACCGATATCGCGCTGCAAACCGGCGACTCGGTCGAGGTGGTGAAAGCCGCCGACCTGAACGGCGAAACCGTCGAGCAGGTGCTGACCAACGCGATCGCCCGGATCGGCGAGAACATGACCCTGCGCCGCATGCACATGCTGGAAGGCGACACGGTCGTGTCCTATGTCCACAACGCCGCCGCGGAAGGCATGGGCAAGATCGGCGTTCTGGTCGCGGTCAAGGGCCCGGCCGACAAGGCGCAGGAACTGGGCAAGCAGTTCGCGATGCATATCGCCGCAACAAGCCCGCTGTCGCTTTCGGAAGCGACCCTGGACCCCGATCTGGTGGAGCGCGAGCTTCAGGTCCAGACCGCCAAGGCGCTGGAAGAAAACGCTGCCTCGGCCAAGCCGAAGCCCGACCAGGTGATCCACAACAACATCATCCCGGGCCGAATGAAGAAGTTCCTCGCCGAGAACACGCTGCTTGGCCAGGCCTTCGTCATCAACCCCGACCTGACGGTCGAACAGGCCGCCAAGGAAGCCGGCGTCGAGATCACGGGCTATGCCCGCGTGGCCGTCGGCGAAGGCATCGAGAAGAAAGAAGAAGATTTCGCCGCCGAAGTGGCGAAAACCCTGCAAGGCGCCTGAGCGCGCGTCTTTTCGACTATCAAGCAACGCCGCCCTGTTTCGGGGCGGCGTTTTGCTTTGTTCGCCTTGCCAACCCCGGAAAATAACGATGCGGGCGCACTTTCGCGGCCCGCATCGCATCTTGGCCGCACCACCACTGGGATGAGGATCACGCGCCAAACTTATTGGCCCTGCCAGACGAAAATGCGCCAGACAGGACCGGGTCCGGTTGCCCGGTCAGGAAACAAGCTGCAGCCGGACTATACTCGGCACAACCTCCGCCCCGACGTCCCTGGTCAAAACCACCACTCTTGGAACTCTCCGATCTAACCGCGAACCTGGCGATCTTGGAAAGTGGGGAAAACCTGACCTAACGTCATCTTCTGATGCCGACCGGCACCTCCTGGGATGAGCTGAGAAAGATCTGGTTCTGGAACGAGGCCTTGAGAACCGCCTGCGCGGTGGTGTCCACGTCCAGCGCCTCGCGCGCAAGGCGCAGGTGCTTTTCCACGGTGGCGACGGTCAGCCCCATGATGATGGCGATATCGGCGGTGGTCTTGCCGTCGCCCACCCATTCGAGCACCTCGCGCTGCCGCGATGTCAGCGCCCGGCGCGCCGTGGCGAAGGGCATGGAGCTGATGCGCAGATGGGTCAGGGTGTTGAGCACGAAGATCTCGCGGCCATGGCTTTGCCAGATCTCTTCCACATCGTGCTGGAACAACCCCTCGCGCGCGCAAAGGCCGATCGCCCCCTTGGCGCGCCCCGACTGTTCCGGAAACGAGATCGAATAGCCCGCGCGAATCCCGTAGCGCAGGTTCAGCTCCTGCACCTTTCGTTCGGCCTGCGTCAGCTTGCCTGCGTGGGCCTGCTGCTCGACCCAACGCCACGAACACGCCCCCTGATTATCTGCCGCCCAACGCACCATGGGCGCGTGGTTGAAGATACCGCCGTCAAGAAATGCGCGAAGGTAATCGGGATGATGGTTGGAAAGGATCAGCGTATCTTCGATATTCCCGAAGCTGTGCGCCGTGCGGAACCGGGTAAAGCCATACAGCAACCGGTCAAACCCGTAGTCGGCCATGCGGTCGCAATGCAAAGCCCAGATATCTTCGACTGTCCGCGCCTCAATAAGCCTTTCCAAGTGCGCCAGCATGGATATCCTCGATCCCGAATGGAAATGCTCTGACGACGCCATCGGATCGCGGCAATAACGACATGACATTTCCGATCGTCACTTTTGCCACGCCGGAAAGGGTATTTTCAAGGGGCGCTGGACTAATCCGACGGGGCACATTGCTTTTGAGGCATGAATTGTCTTCTTTTCTGGGGGTAATGTGGATAGTTATGATGTGATTGTCGCCGGCGGCGGCGTAATGGGTGCCGCTGCAGCATTCTGGCTGACGCGGCTTTCCCCCGGTATCTCCGTTGCGGTTATCGAGCGCGACCCAGGACATGCGCGCTCATCTACGGCGCTGTCCGTGGCTTCGATCCGGTCTCAATTCTCGCATCCCGTCAATGTGCAGATTTCGCGCTTCGGGATTGGTTTCATCCGTGACTTCGCCCGACATTGCCCGCAGGGCGGGGTGGCCGATCTGGGCCTGCGCGAGAACGGCTATCTGTTTCTGACCGGGCGGACGGATCAGGCCGCGCTGATGCGGGATCTGGCCGCGATGCAGCGCGGGTTCGGCGCGGGAACCGAGGTGCTTGATGCCGCGGCCCTGCGCGCGCGTTTCCCCTGGCTTTCGCTGGACGATGTCGTGGCGGGCTCATTCGGACCGCGCGATGAGGGCTGGTTCGACAATATGGGCCTTCTGGCCGGGCTGCGCGCGCAGGCCCGCGCCCAAGGCGCCCGGTTCATCGCGGATGAGGTGACGGGCGTCGTGGCGCAGGGCGGGCGCATTCAGGCCCTGCGGCTTGCCTCCGGCCAAAGCCTTGCGGGCGGCGCGTTCGTCAACGCCATGGGCACCCGCGCGGCGCATCTTCTTCGCTGGCTTGGCCACGACCTTCCGGTCGAGCCGCGCAAGCGCACCGTCTTCGTGATCGACGCCCCCAATGCACGCCATCCGGATGCGCCGCTTCTGGTCGATCATACCGGCTTTTACCTGCGCCCCGAAAGCGGGCACTGGATCTGCGCCACGGTTCCGCAAGAGGATGGCCCCTGCGACCCCGAGGATTTCACCCCCGACCACCGGCTGTTCGAGGATCAGATCTGGCCCGCCCTCCATGCCCGCGCGCCGGGTTTCGATCAAGTGAAGGTGGTGCGCATGTGGGTCGGGCATTACGCCTATAACCGGCTGGACCAGAACGCGATCCTTGGCCGCCATCCAGATGTCGGGAACCTCTTTCTGGCGAACGGATTTTCCGGCCACGGCCTGCAACAGGCCCCCGCCGTCGGGCGTGGGCTGGCCGAGCAGATCCTGACCGGCCGCTGGCAGGCGCTGGATCTGTCGGCGCTTGGCGTCGAGCGGATCCTGAGCGGCTCTCCGTGCCTGGAACGCGCGGTCGTCTGATCCTAGCGCGTCGTCTCTGTCCGGGTTGCGGCCATCGTGGCCGCAGTAATATCCGGGGCAAGTGCGTTCAGCGCATCACATTGGGTCAGGAATATGCGCCCCGTCAGATGGGTAATCAGATCCGAACGGGTCAGCCTGTCCATGACCGGACCCTTCACCTCGGACAGGTGCAGGCAGACGCCCGCATCTTTCAGTTGCTGATTCACCGCCTCAAGCGCCTCAAGCGCCGAGGAGTCGATGAAATTGATTGCCGGACAGTTCAGCACGACATGGCGCAGCGCCGGATCGGCGGCCACGCGGTCATAGATCAGGTCTTCGAGAAAACGGGCATTGGGAAAATACAGGCTTTCATCGATGCGGATCGACAGGATCTCGGGCACGGTGGTGACCCGGTGGCGCGCGATGTTGCGGAAATGCTCTGTCCCTGGAACCTGGCCCAAAATCGCAACATGCGGGCGCGAGGTGCGCCACAGATGCAGCGCGATCGACAGGCCCACGCCCGCGCCGATGCCGGTCTCGACCCCGCCGATCAACGTCACGAGTATCGTCGCCAGCATCGCGGCCCCGTCACCGCGTGAATAGGACAGGGTGCGACGCAGCGTAGACAGATCCACCAGCGTCAGGACCGCGACCACGATCGTCGCCGCAAGCGTTGCCTGTGGCAGATAGTAGAGCGCGGGTGTCAGCGTGAGTGTTGCCAGGGCCATCCCGATCGCGGTGAATGCGCCGGCAGCCGGCGTCTCGGCCCCGGCATCGAAATTCACGACCGACCGCGCGAACCCTCCGGTTACCGGAAACCCGCCCGACAGCGCCGCGCCGATATTCGCGCCGCCCAGGGCCACCAGTTCCTGATCCGGGTCGATACGCTGCCGCCGCTTTGCTGCCAGCGTCTGCGCAACCGAGATGGACTCGACATAGCCCACGATCGAGATTAGCAGCGCGGGCACGGCAAGCTGGGCCCAGAGCCCGGCATCCAAAGGGGGCAGGGCGGGAACAGGAAGGCCTGCGGGCACGTCGCCCACCACCCGGACCCCCCAATTCTCGAGGCCCAGACCCCAGGTCAGCAAGATCGTCACCGCGACCGCGATCACGGGGGCCGTGCGCGTGCCAAGCTGCGCAAGCCTTGGGCTTAGCCCGCGCGCCCGAAGAAGGGGCTGTAACCCTTTGCGAGACCAGAAAAGAAATGCCGTGGCCGTGACCCCGATCGCAACGGTGGGCAGGTTGATCTCGGCGATATGCATGGCCAGAGAACGTGCAATATCGGGCAGGGTCTTGCCATTGGCGCCGATGCCAAGGAGGTGCTTGATCTGGCTTGCGGCAATCAGGATGCCCGAGGCCGTGATGAAACCGGAAATCACCGGGTGGCTGAGGAACGAGGCGATGAACCCCATCCGCAGCATCCCCATGACCAGCAGCATGAGCCCCGACAGAAAGGCAAGCGCGATCGCGGCCCCCAGATATTCGGGGGTACCTTTGGCCGCGATCTCTCCGACGGCGGCGGCGGTCATGAGGCTTGCCACTGCCACAGGCCCCACGGCAAGTGTGCGCGAGGTGCCAAGGATCGTGTAGATCACCAGCGGCGCGATCGAGGCATAAAGCCCGACCTCGGCCGGAAGTCCCGCCAGAAGCGCATAGGCCAGCGATTGCGGGATCAGCATGATGGTCACGATCAGCGCAGCCACCAGATCGGCTTCAAGGGTCGCACGGGAGTAGGTGCGCGCCCAAGTTGTGATCGGGAAATACGTTTTTATCATACGCAGTTAAGGCGCACAGTTAACGTCGTGCCGCATGTTCTTCCAGCAGCGGAACCAGCCCGGAATGGTCATACCCGGCCTCGGCCGCGGCCGAAAGGATCTGTGTGACGGGCCGCTTTCCGGCCTGCTCCATCGCCCAAAGATGGGACGAACGTGTGCCCGAACGGCAATAGGCCAGCACCGGCCCCTCGACCGTGGCCATGACTGCCTCGAACGCCGCCACGAGATCGGGCGTCATCTGGCCGGGAAAATAGGGCAGGTGATGGTAGGCAAGCCCCGCCTCGGCGGCAGCAACGGCCATCGCATCGCTGTCGAGCGCGTCTTCGATCTCGTCATCGGGGCGGTTGTTGATCAGCGTGCGATAGCCGAGCGCTGCGATCGCGGCCACCTCTTCGGGCGTGATTTGCGGCGCAACCGCGAAGTCCGGCGTAATCTGCCGCAGATCCATCGTCATCTCCCTGTTCCTGCCGGTGGCTCCGGCGGTTTCGTATCCCTGTCAGAGACCGTTCACCGGAACCTTCAGATAGGTCTTGCCGTCCTCGTCCGCGGGCGGCATCTGGCCTGCGCGCATGTTTACCTGCAGCGATGGGATGATCAAGCGCGGCATTGCAAGCGTGGCATCGCGCTCGGTGCGCATTTGCACAAACTCATCCTTCGTGCGCCCGGCACCGACATGGATGTTACGCGCCTTTTCTTCGGCAACGGTGGTTTCCCAGGCATATTCGTCGCGCCCCGGCGCCTTGTAGTCATGTGCCACGAAGATGCGCGTCTCGTCCGGCAGCGTGAGGATTTTCTGGATCGAGTTGTAAAGCGCCTCGGCCGAACCGCCCGGAAAGTCGCACCGGGCGGTGCCGAAATCTGGCATGAAGAGCGTATCACCCACGAAGGCCGCATCGCCCACCACGTAGGTCAGACACGCCGGCGTATGCCCCGGCGTATGCAGGACGCAGCCCTTCAGCGCGCCGATTTCGAAGGTATCCCCTTCTTGGAAAAGCTGGTCGAACTGCGAGCCGTCGCGCTGGAACTCGGTCCCCTCGTTGAAGATCTTGCCGAAAGTGTCCTGCACCACCATGATGCGATCCCCGATGCCGATCTTGCCGCCGACGCGCTGCTGGATATATGGCGCGGCGGACAGGTGGGCGGCATGGACATGGGTTTCCAGGATCCACTCGACGCGCAGATCATTGTCGCGCACATGGGCGATGACCCGGTCGGCCGAGCGGGTATCGGTCCGCCCCGAGGCGTAGTCGAAATCCAGCACGGAATCGACTATCGCACAGGCATCGCTTCGCGGATCCCGAACCACAAAGGTAACGGTGTAGGTGGCCTCGTCGAAAAAGGCCGTCACGTCAGGTTTGAGCATTCGACGCCTCCTTGTCTGCATTGCCCTGATATGGGGTTTGCAGGGCGGGACGGTAGGGCATGTCCGCAGTTTCGCAACCGGCAACCAGGCCCGGCAGTTGTGCGAAATCGGAAAACACCGCGCTGTGGGGAAGATCCTGCACCGGGGTCTTGCGATAGCCCTCGGTGAACAGCAGGAAGGGCAGCCCGGCGGCGCGGGCGGTTTCGGCATCCACCTCGCTGTCGCCGACAAAGATTGCGCGGGGGCGCCCGATCCTGTCCACGGCATGAAGCAGCGGAGCGGGATCCGGCTTGCGCGTGGGCAGGCTGTCGCCACCGATCACGGTACCAAAGAACCCGTCAAGCCCCAGATGGGCCAGAACCGCGGGGGTGGGGGGGAGAGGCTTGTTCGTGCAGATTCCTAGGAGATGCCCTGCCTCCGCAAGGGCCCGAAGCGCCTCGGGCACGCCGGGATAGACTTCGGTCAGCGCGACCGCCTCTTCATAGCGCGCGCTGAATGCCGCAACCATCCGTGCATGCAGCGCCCCCTGCGGATCCTCGCCCGAGGCCGCCAGCAGACAATCTACCAGATGCGGCACGCCGCGCCCAACGAAGCTGCGCACCTGCGGCAGGCTGAGCGGCGCAAAACCGTGCTCGGCCAGCACCGCGTTCGAGGCTGCATGAATGTCGGGGGCGGAATCGATCAACGTGCCGTCGAGGTCGAAGATCACTGCGGGCAGGTGCATCACGCGTCTTTCCATTTTATGGAACAGCCCATCGAGGGGATCTGTTCGGCTGGACCGCGGCCGGTTTCGGCCACTTGGCACATGGCTTCGTAAAGCTCCCTGCGAGCATCCGCAGCCCCCGCCTGGCGACCCGAGGCATCAAGGCGCCCGCGATACTGCAACTCTCCGGCCGCATTGTAGCCGAAGAAATCCGGTGTGCAGGCAGCGCCGTAAGCCTATGCGACAGCTTGGGTATCGTCATGAAGATAGGGAAAGGGCAGGGCACGATCCCGCGCCAGACGGACCATATTCTCGAAGTTGTCTTCAGGATAGGCCACCGCATCATTCGCGCTGATCGCCACAACACCGATCCCCGTTTTTACAAGCGCTTCTGCATCGCGGATGATCCGGTCAAGAATGGATTGCACATAGGGACAGTGATTGCAGATGAACATCACCAGCGTGCCGCGCGGCCCGGCAATATCGTGCAAGGACCACAGGCGCCTGTCGGTTCCGGGCAAGGTGAAGTCGGGGGCAGGGCGCCCGAAATCGCAAACTGGGGGGGATACAGCCATCCGTGCTCCTATTCGAACTCCATCTCGGCATAGACGACACCGGCATTCTTTGTCGCCAGTTCCTCGAATGTATCGAGATGCGTATAGGGGGTCTGGTCGACATAATAGGCCTGCGAAAGATCTCCGCCAGACTCGATATGCTCGGCGATCCTTTCGCGCAGATAGACAAGGTAGTCGCGCGTATAGCGAGTAACCTGGGCAAGGTTCGTCGGATGGCCGTGTCCTGGGATGACAAAGGTCGGCTCCAACGGCACGAAGGCGGTTTCCCATGTCTCGATCCAGCATGAGGTGCAGGTGCCTTCGAAGATCGGCGGCATACGCTCATGAAAGGCGATGTCGCCCGCGATCATGAAACTTTGCCGGGGCAACCAGACCTGAGTGTCACCCGGACTGTGGGCGGGGCCAAGATGCAGGACCTCGATCGTGAAATCGCCCATCTCGATGCTGCGGCGATCCTCGAATGTCTCGGTCGGGCCCATCGGATCCGTGCCTTCGGCGTTCTCTCGGGCATAGTTTTGCAGCGCGGCAAGGTCGCCTCCGGCCTCATGGGCGAACTCGGCCGCGGCATCGACATGGGCCAGCACCGGCACGTCCTGTTCGATCCAGTAGTTGTTGCCCAGCATCGCATGGCCCTGACCGTTTTCATTGATCACCAGCTTCACGGGCTGATCGGTCACGGCCCTGATTTCGTCGTGCAACGCCTTGGCCAGAAGGTAGGAGGCACCCGAGTTCACGACGACGACACCCTCGCCGGTGACGATGAAGCTGAGGTTGTTGTTATGGCCGGCATTTTCGTAGGTCGGCGGGGCAGTGGCGCCGATCGCGGAATAGACTCCGGGGATGACCTCATAGGGTTTGGCATAAAGCACCGATTGTGGATACTGGTCGGCAATATCTTCGGATGCCATTGCAGGAGCGGAAAGCAAGATACTGACAAGAATAGAATATTTCATGAATCAAACACCCCCGAAACGATAGGATTCTCCATCGCGTTCAACCCGGCCGATCCCGCCGTCCGGCAGGTGGTAGCCGATCATCGGCATCTGCTGATCGGTCAGCCGCGCCAGAAGATCTGCACGGGTCTTGCTCCCAAGTTCCGGATCCTGGTCCGAACCCGATGCCCAAAGCGGCTGCGCGAAAGCCAAATGATGATTGCCGATCGCATCGCCCACGATCATGCAGGCATCATTGCCTTGACGCACTTCAAACGACATATGGCCCGGGGTGTGACCATAGCTTGCCACGGCATTGATACCTGGAAGGATTTCCATTTCTGGATCGAACGTTACGATGCGATCTTCAAGCAATTGAAGGCGCCGGATCGCACCCGCAGCAAAACTTTCACGGCCCGCGCCGATAGTGCTGGCCGTTTCCGGGTCGATCCAGTAATCCCATTCCTGCTTGCCCATCATATGCGTCGCATTGGCAAAAAGAGGTTCGTCGAAGTCGTCCAGAACCCCCCAAAGATGGTCAGGATGGGCGTGCGTGAAAACCACATGGGTGACATCATCGGCCGTGATGTCAAGCGCGTCCATCGCCTCGGATAGCTTTCCGGCGGTGGGCATGAAATCAGGGCCTGCGCCAACATCGAACAGCACCGTATTGGTGCCATCGCGAAGAAGCGTGACGTTGCAAGGCGGCTCGACCGCATCGCCGGTCATGCCGTAGGTCGCCATGATTTCCCTCGCGCCGTTATGGTCGGTCACGAAGCTCATCGGCAGGACCAGGTGTCCGTCCGAAAGCGTATCGACACGGATATTGCCGATCTCCATCGTGCTTGCGGCCCAACTGCGGCGTGCAAACATCGGCGTAAGCAGCGCGGCGGCACCTGTCTGAAGAATAGTTCGTCGCGTGAGGGTCATTCCCTGTCCTCCCAAACAAGGTATTCATTCATGCGAATATGACCTCGGTTCCGCGCGAGGGCAAGCTGATCCTTTCAGCGCAAATTCCAAGGGAGGGCTGAAAGTTTGTCGCGTGTTGTGCCTGATGTAGTAATTTTCATCGTAATATCCGTTTGTTGAAAGCCGCTTCTGAATACCGTTTTAAAGGCACCATACGCTGCTTTAACGTGTTGTGAGGCGATCCGATGGGTATTCTACGCTCTCTGGATATAACTTTTATTTACATAATACCGATTATGCGACTTTGAAATGCCATTGGAATACCCCGACCTACCGCTCGATAACGGTCAGGTCACGACATCCGGCCCCTTGCGGCCGCTGCGTGCGCGGATGCCCACAATCTCTTCGCAGGCCGTGATGATCGGTGACAGCGCCTGCTGCGGATCGAGGTCGAGCCCCTCCGGACCGGCCACGAAATGTTCCAGATAGACGCGCAGCGTCGCGCCCTCGGTTCCGGTGCCGGACAGGCGCAGCACCACGCGGCTGCCGCCCTCGAACAGAATGCGGAACCCCTGATTGCGCGAGACGGCCCCGTCGACTGGATCGATATAGGCGAACTCATCTGCGGCCGCGATGCGCAGCGCGCCGACCTGCGTGCCGGGCAAACGGTCCAGCCGGTCGCGCAGGTCCTTCAGCATGGCGGTTGCAGTGTCGACCGCAAGCGCCTCGTAATCGTGGCGGGAATAGTAGTTGCGCCCGAACCGCGCCCAGTGATCGGCCATGATCTCGGCCACGCCCTGCCCGCGCGCGGCAATGATATTAAGCCACATCAGCACGGCCCAAAGCCCGTCCTTTTCGCGCACATGGTCCGATCCGGTGCCGAAGGATTCCTCGCCACAAAGGGAAACACGGCCCGCATCCATCAGATTTCCAAAGAATTTCCAGCCCGTCGGCGTCTCATGGCAATCGAGGCCAAGCGCCTGCGCCACCCGGTCCACCGCGGCCGATGTCGGCATGGAGCGCGCAACCCCCTTCAGCCCGCGGGCATAGCCGGGCACCAGATGCGCATTCGCCGCGATCACCGCAAGGCTGTCCGAGGGGCTGACATAGATGCCCTGCCCCAGGATCATGTTGCGATCGCCGTCCCCGTCCGAGGCGGCGCCGAAATCAGGCGCCTCCGGGCCCATCATTTCCGCCATCAGCTCATGCGCCCAGGTCGGGTTCGGATCGGGATGCATGCCGCCGAAATCCGGAAGCGGCTGGCCATGGGCCACGGTGCCGGGCGCCGCCCCGAGGCGATTTTCCAGGATCTCGGTCGCATAGGGGCCGGTGATGGCACACATGCTGTCCATGCGCATCGTGAAACCTGCGTGAAAAAGTCCGCGCAACGCTTTGAAATCGAATATGGTTTCCATCAGGTCCGCATAGGCCAGAACCGGGTCCACGACCTCGACCGCCATGGTGCCCAGATGGCTTTCGCCGGGCATGGACAGGTTCACGTCGGGCGCGGTCAGGATGCGATAGGTGGCGATCGTGGTGGTGCGGGCAAAGATCGCCTCGGTCACGGATTCGGGCGCGGGCCCGCCATTGGCGGTGTTGTATTTCACGCCGAAATCCTCGTCCGGGCCGCCGGGATTGTGCGAGGCCGACAGGATGATCCCGCCATCCGCCCCGCGCAGCCGGATCAGATGCGAGGCCGCCGGAGTCGAGAGCCACGCGCCCTGCCCCACGATCACCCGCGCGGCACCGTTCGCGGCGGCCATCTTCAGGATGATCTGCGCGGCCTCTGCCCCGAAATAGCGCCCGTCACCGCCCAGAACGAAGGTCTTGCCCGCGGCGCCGCCGATCGCGTCGAACGTGGCCTGGACGAAATTCTCAAGGTAGCGCGGCTGCATGAAGATCGCGGTTTTCTTGCGCAGGCCCGAGGTGCCGGGCTTCTGGTCGTCGAAGGGGGTGGTCTTCTCGATACTCATGACATCTCCTGAATACCCGTCGCGCGGGTGAATACCTGAACCGATTGCGGCGCGACGCGCGTCACGGCGCCGGTCTGGTCCCGTTCTGCCGCGTCGGGGCGGGCGCTGTCCAGCAGTTGCCGCCAGCGGCCTTCGGGCAGGCACACATCCGCCGCCCCGCCCGCGTTGAGGATGACGAAGACCGCGCGATGCGCGGCAAGGCCGGGCGGGCCCTCGGCGGCGCCACGGATCTCGGCGCACAGGCACAGCGCGGCGGGGTCGTGCCAGTCCTGCACGCGGGGCTCTGCGCCCGAGGGCAGGCGCCAGATCAGATCGCGCATGCTGTCCTGCGCCCGGATTTTCGAATGCAGAAAGCGCGTCTGGCGCAGCACCGGATGCGCGCGCCGCAGCGCGATCAGCCGCGCCGTGAACGCGATCAGCGCGGCATCGGGCGCGCGCCAGTCCAGCCAGCCGGTGGCATTGTCCTGGGCATAGGCATTGTTGTTGCCGCCCTGCGAGTTGCCGAACTCGTCGCCCGCCAGAAGCATCGGCACCCCCTGCGACAGCATCAGCGTGGCCAGCATCGCGCGTTTGCGGGCGGCGCGGGCAGCGGGATCTTCCAGCGCCTCGGAGAAGTTCGCGTCATGGCCGTCGCGGTTGCCCTCACCATTCGCCTCGTTTCGCTTTTTGTCAAAGGAAACAATGTCCTGAAGGGTGAAGCCATCATGCGCCGCGATGAAATTGACCGAGGCCGTGGCGGGCCGGCCGGAATGGTCGAAGGTCTCGGCGCTGCCCGCGATGCGGCGGGCAAGCTCGGGCATCTGGCCGGCATCGCCGCGCCAGAAGCGGCGTGTGCCGTCGCGGAAGCGGTCGTTCCATTCCGCGAAAGGATGCGGAAATCCCCCCAGCCGATAGCCGCCGGGACCGATATCCCAGGGCTCGGCGATCAGCTTCACCCCGGCCAGAACCGGGTCCTGGCACAGCGCCGACAGAAAGGCCGCACGGCCCGAGAAATCGCCGGCATCCGTGCGGCCAAGCGTTGCGGCCAGATCGAAGCGGAACCCGTCCACCCCCATCCGCAGGACCCAGTGGCGCAGGCAATCCATCACCATGCGCAGCACCGCCGGATGGGCAAGGTTCAGCGTGTTCCCTGTGCCCGTGTCGTTGACATAGCTGCGCCCGCCCTCGGCCAGCCGGTAATAGCTGGCATTGTCGATCCCGCGCAGCGAAAGGGTCGGGCCGTGGCCGTCGCCCTCTCCGGAATGGTTGAAGACGACATCGAGGATCACCTCGATCCCGGCCGCGTGAAAGCGGCGCACCATGGCGCGGAAGGCCTCGGGCGTGCCGTAACGCGGCTCGGGCGCGAAAAAGCCGATCGGCTGATAGCCCCAGTAGTTGCGCAGGCCCTTCTCGACCAGAAAGCGGTCGTCGAAGAAGGCCTGCACGGGCAAAAGCTCGATCGCGGTGATGCCAAGGCGGTTCAGATGGGCCAGAACCGGATCGCTGGCCAGCCCCGCCCATGTGCCGCGCATCCCGGGCGGCAGGTCGGGATGGGTCATGCTCAGGCCCTTCGGATGCGCCTCATAGATCACGCTGTCGCACCAGCGATGCGCGGGGCGCTGCCACTGCGGGGCGGCCTCGGCCTCGACGATGCGCTTGGGCACAACGGCGGCACTGTCGCGCCGGTCAGGCCGCGCCGCGCCGCTGCCGCCCTGCATCTCGGGGTGCCAGCGAAGTGGGGCGCTGAGCGCGGTGGCGCAGGGATCGACCAGCAGCTTGGCGGGATTGAAGCGGTGGCCAAGCTCGGGCGCCCAGGGCCCCGACACGCGATAGCCATACTGCGCCCCCGCCCCCAGCCCCGGCACGAACCCGTGCCAGATATCGCCCGAGCGTTCCGGCAGCACCAGCCGCACCTCGCCGGTTTCGGTGAAAAGGCACAGCTCCACCCGTTCGGCATGGGCCGAGAATAGCGCGAAATTCACGCCACCGTCGCAAGGCCGCGCCCCCAGCCGGGCGGCCGATCCGGGGTCGATCTGCCAATTCATCGCGCCAGCAGGCTTTCATACAGCGCAGCGTAACGCGCCGCCGAGGCCCCCCAGCCCAGATCCGCCTTCATCGCGCGGCGCTGCATCGCGGCCCAGAGCTTCGGCCGGGCGAAAAGCTCGGTCAGGCGGCGCAGGGCCTGACGCAGGGCAAGCGCGTCGACCGGGTGGAAGACGATGCCCGTGGCCGCGTCCGCGCCAAGGCTGGCCGGGGTCGCGCCGATCACCGTATCGGCCAGCCCCCCGGTTGCCGCCACGACCGGCAGGCAGCCATAGCGCAGCCCGTAAAGCTGGGTCAGGCCGCAGGGCTCGAAGCGCGAGGGCACAAGGACCGCGTCGCCGCCCCCAAACATGCGGTGGCTCAGCCCCTCGTCATAGCCCAGGCGCAGGCCCACGCGGCCGGGATGGCGCGCGGCAAGATCCCGAACCATCTCTTCGGCCCATGGCTCGCCCGACCCAAGGATGCACAGCGTGCCCTCGGCGGCCAGAAGCGGCGCAATCGCCTCGGGGACAAGGTCGATGCCCTTCTGCGCCGTCAGCCGCGAAACGAGGATGACCAACGGCCCTGCCCCGGACACGCCGAATTCCTGCATTAGCCGGGCGCGGTTTTCCTGCTTGCGGCCAAGGGCGCGGGCGGAATAGGGCGCAAGCTCGGGGTCGGTCTCGGGGTTCCAGACCTGATCGTCGATCCCGTTGAGGATGCCGTGCAGATCGCCCGCGCGCGACTGGATCACCCCTTCCAGCCCAAGGCCGAATTCGGGGCGCATCAGCTCTTCGGCATAGCGCGGGCTGACGGTGGTAACCGCGTCGGCCGAAACCAGCCCCGCCTTCAGCGTCGAGATATTGCCCCAGTATTCGAACCCGTCACGGTGGAACCCCTCACGCGGGAGGCGCAGGCTGCCGATCCGGTCGGCGCCGGCATGGCCCTGGAAGGCGATGTTGTGGATCGTCATCACGCTTGGCACGGGGATGCCCTGCTGGCGCAGATAGGCGGGCGCAAGGCCGGCCTGCCAGTCGTGGGCATGCAGAAGATCGGGGCGCCAGCCGTCGCGCGCCCCGCCCGCGGCAATCGCGGCGGCGGCCCAGCAGAGGGCGGCAAAACGCTCGGGGTTGTCGCCGTAATCGCCGCGCGCGTCGGCATAGGGCCCGCCCGCGCGGTCGAACAGGTGCGGCGCGTCCAGAAGCATGACGGCCATCCCGCCCGCGGCCTGCCCCGCCAGAACCCGGCCCGGCCCGCCGAAAAGATCGCTCTCTGCCCAGATCTCTTTCGGCGCCCGCAGCTTTTCGACAAGGCCCGGATAGGCCGGCAGCAGGGTGCGCATTTCCCACCCCTGCGTGGCAAGCGCGCCGGGCAGCGCGCCGCACACATCGGCCAGCCCGCCGGTCTTGACCAGCGGCACCGCCTCGGAGGTGACCGAAAGCACCCGTCCCTTCAGATCCGCCATGGCCCGCCCATCCCGTTTTCGCCTTGCTCAGCCCTGCCCCGCGGCCGCGCGCCGGTCAAGCATGTCCTGCGTTATCAGCACGATACCGCCGCTGCTGCGGCGAAACCACCTTGCATCTTCCTTGGGGTCTTCGCCCACCACAAGGCCCGCGGGGATCTGCACGCCCCGGTCGATCACGCAGCGCGCAAGCTGCGCCTTGCGGCCGATATCGACATAGGGCAAGGCCACCACATGATCGAGGCTGGACCAGCTATGCGCCCGGCAGCCGGTGAACAGCAGCGAGTTGCGCACCTCTGAGCCCGAGACGATGCAATCCCCCGCCACGAGCGAGGACACTGCCGAGCCGCGCCGCCCCTCTTCGTCATGGATGAACTTTGCGGGTGGGACCAGCTCGGCATAGGTCCAGATCGGCCAGGCATTGTCGTAAAGATCAAGCTTCGGCGTGAAATCGGTCAGGTCGATATTGGCCTGCCAGAAGGCGTCGATCGTGCCCACGTCGCGCCAATAGGGCTCGGTCTCCAGGCCGCTTGTCACGCAGCTTTCGGAAAAGCGATGCGCCATGGCCTTGCCGTTCCGCACAATCTCGGGGATCAGGTCATTACCGAAATCGTGGCTGGAATTGGGGTCCTGCGCGTCGCGCAGCAGCAGATCGCGCAGGAAGGCCCAGTCGAAGACATAGATCCCCATCGAGGCCAGCGAATGTGCCGGATCGCCGGGCAGGCCTGGAGGGTTGGCGGGCTTTTCCAGGAATTCGGTGATGCGCCCGCCCCTGTCCACCGCCATCACGCCAAAGGCCGAGGCTTCGGCGCGCGGCACGGTCAGGCAGCCGATGGTGACATCGGCGCCGGTGTCGGCATGCTGGCGCAGCATGATCTCGTAATCCATCTTGTAGACGTGGTCGCCCGCCAGGATGATGACGTATTTTACCCCGTAACTATCGACGATATCTATGTTTTGCGCGACGGCATCGGCGGTTCCAAGATACCTTTTGCTTTCGTCCACCCGCTGGCTGGCGGGCAGGATGTCAAGATATTCGTTGCGCTCGGCCCGGAAGAAGTTCCAGCCGCGCTGCATGTGCCGGATCAGCGAATGGGCCTTGTATTGCGTGGCGATCGCCATCTTGCGGATGCCGGAGTTGAGCGCGTTGGACAGGGCGAAGTCGATGATCCGCGTCTTGCCGCCGAAATAGACGGCCGGCTTGGCGCGCCGGTCCGTCAGCTCCTTCAGGCGCGAGCCGCGCCCCCCCGCCAGAACGAATGCCATGGCCTGCGCCGACAGGCGCGCGCTGCGCTGCGGTTTCATGTCGTCCCTCCGTTCCCGGTGCCGTAGCCCGGCACGAACATCACCACCGAAAGCGGTGGCAGGTAAAGCTCGGCGCTCTGCGCGCGCCCCATCCAGGGCTGCGCCTCGGCGCGGATCGCCCCCATATTGCCCCGGTTCTGTCCGGCGTAATGGGCGGAATCGGTGTTGAGAACCTCATGCCAGTCGCCGGTTTCGGGCAGGCCGATGCGCATCCTGCGCTCGACCGGGGTCAGGTTCGCGGCCACCACGACCGGGGGCACGCCCGGCGCCCGGCGCTCGAACACATAGATCGAGCGGGCGGCATCGTCGGCCTCGATCCAGGCGAACCCCTCGGGGCGGCAATCGCCCCAGTGCAGCGCCGGATTGCCGCAGTAAAGGCGGTTCAGATCGCCGATCAGGCGGCGCATGCCCGCATGGTCGGGCAGATCCGCCTGCCCCCAGTCCAGCGCACCGGCCTGCGCCCATTCGCCGCCCTGGGCGAATTCCTGCCCCATGAACAGAAGCTTCTTGCCCGGATGCGCCCACATCAGCGCATAGAAGGCGCGCAGATTGGCGAATTTCGCGCCCCCCGCACCCGGCATCTTGCCCAGCATCGAGCCCTTGCCGTGCACCACCTCGTCATGGCTCACGGGAAGGATGAAGTTTTCTGTGTAAGCATAGGAACTGGCGAATGTAATATCGTTATGGTGATGGCGGCGATGGACCGAATCGCGGGCGAAATAGCCCAGCCAGTCATTCATCCAGCCCATGTTCCACTTGTAGCCAAAGCCAAGCCCGCCCGCATGCACCGGATGCGACACGCCGGGAAAGGCGGTGCTTTCCTCGGCCACCGTCATGATCCCGGGATGCGCGCCATAGGCCACCCTGTTAACGTTTCGCAAAAACTCAATAGCTTCAAGGTTTTCCCGGCCGCCGTGAATGTTGGGAACCCACTCGCCGCGGGGCCGCGAATAGTCGCGGTAAAGCATCGAGGCCACAGCATCCACCCGCAACCCGTCGAGGTGATATTCCTCAAGCCAGAACAGCGCATTGGCCAGAAGGAAATTCGCCACCTCGCGCCGCCCGTAATTGTAGATCAGCGTGTTCCAGTCGCGGTGGAAGCCCTCTTTCGGATCGGCATGTTCGTAAAGCGCGGTGCCGTCGAACCGTGCAAGACCATGCGGATCGGTGGGAAAATGGCCGGGCACCCAATCCAGGATGACGCCGATCCCGCGCGCATGGGCGGCATCGACAAGGGCCGCGAATTCCTCGGGGCGGCCATGGCGGATCGTCGGGGCAAAAAGGCCCACGGGCTGGTAGCCCCAGCTTCCGTCGAACGGATGTTCCGAGATGGGCAGGATCTCGATATGCGTAAATCCAAGATCATACACATAATCAATAAGTTGCGATGACAACTCAAAGTAGGAAAGTGGCCGCCCGCCCTCGGCTTCCACGCGCCGCCACGACCCAAGATGCACCTCGTAGATTGACACCGGCGCCGTGCTGTCCTGCGCCGTGGCGCGGCTTTGCATCCATTCGGCATCGCGCCAGTCATGCAGGCCCAGTTGCCGCACGACCGAGGCCGTGGCGGGCGGGTGTTCGGCCCCGAACCCAACCGGATCGGCCTTGAGCGGCAAGGGCCGCCCGTCGGGGCCAAGGATCTCGTATTTATAGGCCTCGGTGGGGCCGAGGCCGGGCAGGAAAATTTCCCACACGCCGGTCGCGCCTCGCCGCCGCATCGGATGGCGCCGCCCGTCCCAGTTGTTGAAGCCCCCCACGACCGAGACCCGCCGGGCATTGGGCGCCCAGACCGCAAAATGCACGCCCGCCACGCCCTCGTGGCGGATCGGATGGGCGCCAAGCGCCTGCCAGAGCCGGTGATGCGCGCCCTCTCCGATCAGGTATTCGTCGATCTCGCCCAGCACGGGGCCGAAGCGATAGGGATCGTCGAACTCCCATTGCCCCGCGGCCCCTTCGGCGCGCAGCCGGTAAGGGCCGCCGGGCCAGTCGCCCGCGAAAACCCCTTCGGCCAGCGGCGTCAGCGCAACCTCTTGCGCGCCCCTGGCCCAAAGCCGCGCGGCATCGGGCACGAAGGCCACGATCCGCCCGTCATGCGGGCCGAGAACGGCAAAGGGATCGTCCGTCCGGCCCTCGGCCAGGTCGCGCAAGACCTTCGGATCAATCCCCGGCATCGCTTCCCTTTCACAGGGCCGAATCCGTGCCCCATATGTCCTTCATGTAACCACGGATCGCCCGGTCGGAGGAAAAGAATCCCATGCGCGCGGTATTCAGCGCGGCCATATGCCACCATCTGTCGCGCGCGCGATAGGCCGCATCGACGGCGCGCTGCGCCTCCTGATAGGCGGTGAAATCCGAGGCGACGAGGTAATGGTCCGAATGCCACATGTTATGCACAAGGCCATGATAACGCTCGGGTTCGTCGGGGCTGAAGCGGCCCTCGGCGATCATCTGAAGCACGTCCTGAAGCGGCTGGCTTTGCACGATGGCGTGGCGCGCATGCTGCGGGTCGCGCCGCGCGGCCACGACCTCGTCGGCGCTCAGCCCGAAGAGGAAGAAGTTCTCGGGCCCCACCCGCTCGCGGATTTCCACATTCGCGCCGTCCAGCGTGCCGATCGTCAGCGCGCCGTTCAGCGACAGCTTCATGTTGCCCGTTCCCGACGCCTCCTGCCCGGCGGTCGAGATCTGCTCGGAGAGGTCCGCGGCGGGGATCAGACGCTCGGCCATCGAGACGTTGTAATTCTCGGGATAGACCACGCGCAGAAGGCCCCGCACCTTTGCATCATTGTTAACAACGCGCGCCACATCATTGATAAGGCGTATGATTTCCTTTGCCGCATGATAGCCTGGCGCGGCCTTGCCGCCAAAGATCTTGACGCGCGGCACATGTTCGGCATTGGGGTTTTCGTGGATCTCGTGCCAGGCCGCGATGGTTTGCAGGATATTGAGAAGCTGGCGCTTGTATTCATGTATGCGCTTGACCTGCACGTCGAAAATCGCGTCGGGATCGACCGAAATCCCCTGCACGCGCCCGATCCAGTCCGAAAGCGCCACCTTGTTGGTGCGCTTGGCGCGGGCGAATTCGGCGCGGAATGCGGCATCCCCGGCATGGGGTTCAAGGTCTTGCAGGCGGTCAAGGTCGGCCTCCCAGCCCGGGCCGATCGTGTCGGTGATCAGCGCCGAAAGCGCGGGATTGGCCATGCGCAGCCAGCGGCGCGGCGTTATGCCATTGGTTTCGTTGATGATCCGGCCCGGATGCAGCGCGTCAAGCTCGGGGAAAAGGGTGCGCTTCACCAGGTCTGTATGCAGCGCCGAGACCCCGTTCACGCGATGCGCGGTGATGAAGGCCAGCTCGCCCATGCGCACCTCGTTATGCTTCACGATGCCGATATGGGCGGGGCGCGCGGGATGCGCCGCAAGGTGCCAGGCGTCGATCTTTTCGATGATCTGCATATGCCGCGGCAGGACCGAGCCGAACAGGTAGGTCGGCCATTTCTCCAGCGCCTCGGGCAGCAGCGTGTGGTTGGTGTAACCTAGGCAGTTCTGCGCAATTTCAATTGCGTGCGCGAAGTTCATGCCATGAATGTCGACCAGCACCCGCACCAGTTCCGGGCCGGCGATCGCGGGATGCGTGTCGTTCATCTGGATTGCGACGTGATCGGCCAGACCGGCAAGCGGCAGGCCCGCCGCCAGATGGCGGCGCAGGATGTCGTGGAGCGCGGCGGCCGTCAGGAAATATTCCTGCTTCAGCCGCAGCTCCTTGCCCTGATAGGTGGTGTCGTCGGGGTAAAGCACGCGGCTGAGCGTGCGGGCAAGCGCCTCGGGCGCGGCGGCGGCGGCATAGTCGCCGTGGTTGAACCGCTCCAGATCGAAAAGCGTGGTGGGCTTGGCCGTCCAGAGCCGCAGCGTATTGGCCCAACGCCCGGCCCATCCGATGACCGGCATGTCATAGGCCTCGGCCAGGACGGTCTCGGCCGGGCGCCAGCGGGCGCGGCCCTGCGCGTCGGTCTCGACCGTGCCCTTGAAGCCGATCTCATAGGCGGCTTCGGGGCGCTCGAACTCCCACGGGTGGCGCTGCGAAAGCCAGTCCTCGGGGCTTTCGACCTGCCGCCCGCCCTCGAACCGCTGGCGGAACAGGCCGTGTTCGTAACGGATGCCATAGCCGTAACCGGGGCAGCCAAGCGTGGCCATGCTTTCCATATAGCACGCCGCCAGCCGCCCAAGCCCGCCATTGCCAAGGGCGGCGTCGGGTTCATCCTCGACCAGGGCGCGGAAATCGACGCCAAGCCCCGCCATCGCCTCTTCGGCGACATCGTGCATGCCCAGATTGATCGCGGCATCTTCCAGAAGCCGGCCGATCAGGAATTCCATCGACAGGTAGTAGACACGCTTGCGGTGCTGTTCCCAGACAAGGCGCGTCGCCTCGAACCACGGCTCCACGATCCGGTCGCGCAGCGCGAAGGACAGCGCCATGCGCCAGTCATAAAGCGCGGCATGCTCCGGGTCCTTGCCCATGGAATAGGTCAGGTGGCGCAACACGTCGGCGCGCAGGGTTGCGGGGGTCGGGGCAATCAGATCTTTCACGCAAGGCCTTCCTGTAGCAATGCCTTTTGATGGCCGCATGCCCTGCCCGCGTCAAGCGCGCGCCCGTCAAGTGATTGCGACTTTCGCGCAAAGCGATACCATTCGCGCAGGGCATGCTTGGAAAGGCGGCAGATGGGGCGGGAATGGTGGCGCGGCGCGGTGATCTACCAGATCTATCCGCGCAGTTTTCAGGACGATGACGGCGACGGCCTGGGCGATCTGCGCGGCATTGCGCGCAGGCTCGATCATGTGGCCGGTCTGGGGGCGGATGCGATCTGGATCTCTCCGGTCTTCCCCTCGCCCATGGCCGACATGGGCTATGACGTGGCGGAATATTGCGATATCGACCCGCGCTTCGGCACATTGGCGGATTTCGACGCGCTTCTGGCACGCGCGCATGATCTGGGCCTGAGGGTCATCCTCGATCAGGTGATCAGCCACAGTTCGGACCGCCATCCGTGGTTTCAGGACAGCCGCAGGCGCGGCGGCAAGGCCGACTGGTATGTCTGGGCCGATCCGCGCCCCGATGGCAGCCCACCCAACAACTGGATGTCGGTCTTTGGCGGGCCGGCCTGGGAATGGGATGCCGGGCGGCGGCAATACTACCTGCACAATTTCCTGCCCGCGCAGCCCGACCTGAACCTGACCAACCCCAAGGTGCAGGAGGCGATGCTGAACATCCTGCGCTTCTGGCTTGATCGTGGCGTGGACGGCTTTCGCCTTGATACGGTGAATTACTACATGCACGATCCGGGGCTGGCCGACAATCCGCCCGCCCGGCCGCACGGGGCCCGGTGGCCGCCGCTCAATACCTATGACATGCAGGACCATGTCCATGACAAGAGCCGCCCGCAAAACATTGATTTCCTGAAGAAGATCCGCGCCCTGACCGAGCGTTACGAGGGCCGCTGCCTGATCGGCGAGGTCGGCGACGATCCGGGCAAGGCGCTGCGGCTGATGGCGGAATATACCGCCGGAACCGGGCGGCTGCACATGGCCTACAGCTTCGACATGCTGGGCCCCGACTATACGCCCGCGCATTTCCGCACCTGCATTGATGCCTTCTTTGCCGCCGCGCCGGATGGCTGGCCAAGCTGGGCGTTTTCGAACCATGACGTGATGCGCCATGTAAGCCGCTGGCAGGACCATGGCGCGCCTGATGCGGTGGCGCGGCAGGCGATCTCGCTTCTGGCCAGTTTCGAGGGCACGATCGGCCTATATCAGGGCGAAGAGCTGGGCCAGACCGAGACCGAGCTGGACTATCACGAGCTGACCGACCCGCCCGGCCTGCGTTTCTGGCCCGAGAACAAGGGCCGCGACGGGTGCCGCACGCCGATGGTCTGGGATGACGGACCGCATGGCGGCTTTACCACCGCCGCGCGGCCCTGGCTTCCGGTCAAGCCGCCGCAGGCCGCGCGCGCGCTTTCGCTGCAAGAGGCCGACCCGCAGGCGCCGCTGCATCACTATCGCCGGATGCTGGCCTTTCGCCGCGCGACACCGGCCCTGCGGACCGGCCGGACGCGGTTCCTGAACCTGCCCGCCCCGGTTCTGGGATTCGTGCGCGGCGAAGGCGCGGGGGCGGTCACGGCGGTCTTCAGCCTCTCGGGCGCGCCGGTGCGGATCAAGGCGCCGCCGGGCCGGGCCGTGGGGCCGGTCTTGGCCGCCACGGTCGAAGGCGACATGCTGGAGCTGGGCCCGAACGGCTGCATCTGGCTTGCCGCCGGGGCGGATTAGGCGACCGGCAGGATCACGCTGAAGCGGCTGCCCTTGCCCTTCTCGCTTTCGATGCGCAGCCGGCCGCGATGGCGGGCGATGATGTGCTTGACGATGGCCAGCCCCAGCCCCGTGCCGCCCTGCTCGCGCGAGCGGTGGCTGTCGACGCGATAGAAACGCTCGGTCAGGCGCGGCAGGTGCATCGCCTCGATCCCCTCGCCCTTGTCGATCACGTCGACCCTGATCGCGGCGCCGCGCAGCACCGGCTCATGCGCGACGGGGGCGATCTCGATGCGCACTTCGCCGCCCGAGCCGCCGTATTTCATGGCATTCTCGATCAGGTTGGTGACGACCTGCGTCAACTGGTCGGGGTCGCCCGGAACATGGGCCGGGCCGCTTTCGCCCGCGCGGATCAACGCGACTCCGCGCGCCTCGGCCTCGGATTTCAACAGTTGCATCGCACCCGCGACCACGGCCGACAGATCGACCTTCTCGGCCGGGCGCCGGCGGGCCTCGGCCTCGACGCGGCTGAGCGACAAAAGATCGCCGACAAGGCGGTTCATGCGGCTGGCTTCGCGCTCCATGATCGACAGGAAGCGGTCGCGCGCCGCCGGATCGTCGCGCGCCGCCCCACGCAGGGTTTCGACAAACCCCATCACGGCGGTCAGGGGGGTGCGCAACTCGTGGCTAACATTCGCCACGAAATCGCGCCGCATCGCCTCGGCGTCCTCAAGGGCCGTGACATCCTCGAAGGCCAGCATCGCTCCGCCATTCGAAATCAGCGGATCGGGCAGCGCAGTGACCGAGACCTGGTAGATCGCCTCTTGCGGGCCGCTCGTGCGCAGCCGCACCCGCTCGGCCCCACCATTTCGCAGCACAACCTCGAGCGCCTCGCCAAGCGCGGGCTGGCGCAGCACCGTGACAAGTGCGCGCCCCGCCAGCCCCTCACCGAACAGCGCCTCGGCGCGTGTATTGGCAAGCGCAATCCGCTCCTCACGCGCGACCAGCAGGACGGGCATGGGCACCGCGTTCAGGATAATCTCAAGATTTTCGAGGGGCATACACAACCTTCATGAAGTGCGGATCGAATAGGTCAAAGAATCGCCCATATTGGACACTAAGTAAACTGGCAGTATATTTGTGCTTGAGTGTGTTGAGATGCCCGTTACCCTTATAGGTGTGATAATGCTTAAAAAATCTCCCTCTGCGCGATTCCGTTTCGATTGCGCCATTCAAGGGGCGTAATCCGTGAACTCGTCCGCCCGCC
>CALMEG010000015.1 GCA_937863185.1 uncultured Paracoccaceae bacterium
TCGGCGTTGATTTGTCCACTGAGCTGGCCTTGCTGCGCATCCGGGCCGGGCGGCCGTGGCTGACGCTGAAGCTGGCCACGAGTTTCGATGGCCGCATCGCCACCGCAACGGGGGAAAGCCAGTGGATCACCGGGCCGCAGGCGCGCGCCCGGGTTCATCATCTGCGCGCGCGCCACGATGCGGTGATGGTGGGCGGCGGCACGGCGCGGGCGGATGACCCGCTGCTGACGGTGCGCAACTTTACCCCCTTGCGCGCGCCGGTGCGGGTGATTGCCTCTTCGGGGCTGGACCTGCCGCAAGGGGGCAGGCTGGCGGGGTCGGTGGCGCAGGCGCCGCTCTGGCTGTTGCATAGCCGGGTGGCGAAGGCCGGGGCGCGGGACCATTGGCAGGGGCTTGGTGCGCGGCTGATCGAGCTGCCGGGCGGCACGGCCGGGCTGGACCCCGCCGCGCTGATGGCGGCGCTTGGCGATGCGGGCCTGACCCGCGTGTTCTGCGAAGGGGGCGGCGCCTTCGCCGCAAGCCTTCTTGCCGCCGGTCTGGTGGATGAGCTGATCGGCTTTACCGCCGGCATGGTTCTTGGCGGTGACGCGCGCGCCGCCCTTGGTCCGCTTGGCCTTGCCCGGCTGGATGCCGCGCCGCGCTATCGCCTGGCAGAGGCTGTGCCCATCGGCGGCGACATCATGCACCGCTGGCTGCGCGCCTAACGCCAGATCCAGGCCTGGCTGGCAAGAAGCCCCTGGCATTTCGCAAGCAGGCGGTTGCCCGGACCGGGCCGCGGCACCCCGCCCTGTGCAAGGCGCTCCACGATGACCTCGGGCGGGCAGGGCAGATGCGTGACCGGGTCGAGATAGCGCGGATAGGCGATCAGCGCGGCATGCACCAGTTGCGCAAGGCTGACCTGCCCGCCGCGGCGCGCCGGGATGCGGCCCAGATCGCGCGTCAGCCCCCATCCGGCATAGAACGGCGCCCCGGTCGTGGTGACGCGCTTGCCGCGCAACAGCGCCTCGAACCCCAGTAGCGAGGTCATCGTCCAGACCTCCTCGCATTGATCCAGAAGGGCAGCTATATCGGATTTCTGCAAGACGGCATCGGCGTGGCGCAGGGCCTCGTCCTGGGGGACATGACCCTTGCGCAGGCCGGCCTCCACATCGGGGTGGGGTTTGAAAAGGATAACAGCACCGGGGTTTTCCGCGCGTGCACGCCGTAGCAGCGCCAGGTTCGTGCAGATCTCGCCCGCCCCAAGGCGGATCGAGGCATCATCCTCGACCTGCCCCGCGACAAGGATGCGGCGCCCTTCGGGCAGGGGCGGGTTCTGGCCCGCAAGGTTGTATTTGGTCAATCGCGCATCGCGGATTCCTGCCAGAAGGCGGGTGGCGCGCGCCTCCTGCCACGCGGTCAGCGGGCGGGCGATCAGGTCTTCGAGGTCAGAGGGGTGGGCAGGGTCGTAATAGATCCCCTGCCGGTCCGTCACCAGCGAAAGCGGTGGCACCAGATCGGCCCCCAGCCCGCGTGAGCGCAGGAACCCGTCCTCGATGCGCAGGACGGCCAGATCGGGGGGCAGGGTCCGGGGCAGGCGCCCGGCCCAGGCCAGAATGCTGCGGCCCTCTTTGCGCGCCGTGGCCTCGGCCTTTGCCAAACTGGCGGCAAAGCGCACCGGCCGCGCGGTGCCGAAGAACTGCTGGATCGTCCGGCGCTTCCACAGCCGGATGCCAAGCCCGACATGCCCGCCCCGATCCTCGCGGAAGGCGCGCAGGCTGGCCTCAAGCTGATCCACGGCCTCCTCGAAGCTGCACAGCCGTTTGCGGCACGGATCGAACCATGTCGGCGCAAGGATGTAGCTGGCCGCGAACAACTGGGCGCGTGTCAGCCGCCGTTCACGGCGCGCGACGGGGTTTTCGTCCTGCGTCAAGCCCCATCCGGCGTAGAAGGGCTGGCCGAAGACCCGTGGTCTGTGCCCGGCGAAGATCGCCTCGAGGCCGAGCTGCGAGCTGACGGTATAGACCGCGATCGCGCCCTCGAGCAGGCGCCAGGGGGAATGCGGCGCGGTCAGGATCTCGGTCCGGTCGTCGCAATCCTCGGGGCCGTAATATCCACCATGCGCGCCGGCAAGCGCGTCGGGATGCGCCTTGATCACGATCCGTGCGCCCGGATGTTCGATCCGGGCATAGGCCAGCATCTCGCGGAAGGTGGCCGCGGTGGCATTGCCATGCGTGACCGAGGCGTCGCCTCGCCTTTGATCCACCACGAGGACATAGCCCGGCGCGGGGGCTGGCAGGGCGGGATCGAAGCCGTTGTATTTCGACAGATCGAGCGCCTGAAGGCGGGCCATCCCGTCGCGCGCGCGTTGCAGGACGGCATGGTCGTCCAGGGGGGCGCGGGCCAGTATCCGTTCCAGCAGCGAAGGGGCGGAACTGTCGAAATGCACGCCATATGGGTCGATCAGCAGGCCCAGGGGCGGCTCGCCCCGGCGGCCGGGATGGACCGAGCGCAGGAAGGCGTCCTCGATCCGCACAAGGCCCGCGCCGCGGCGCGTGGCGACATGCTCGCCGCGATGCGCGGTCGGGCTGCGGCCCCAGACCGCCACGCGGTCCTTCGGGCCGGGCAGGCCAAGATGCAGCGACCATCCGGCGGCGCGCAGGATCGCGGGCAGGCGGGGCTGGCGCAGGAAGCCGCCGTTGTAGAAGAACAGCCGCCGCGAAAGGTCTTCGGCGGCCGTTTCCTCATGCGGGTCCGGCATCAGCCGCCCGAAAGGCTGTTGATCGTATCCACCGTGCCAAGCGAACCGGTCAGTGCCGACAGCGTCTTTTGCCACTGCACATAGGGCGCCTCGGTCACATAGACGGTGTCGCCGTCGCGGATTGCGAAATCGCGCGCCATGAAGACGCCGTTTGGCTCGGTCAGGTCCAGCACATAGACCATGCGCTGTTCCCCCACGAGGTCCGAACGTGCGAGCACCGTGTTGGCGATCTCGGCGGGTTCGTTGCGGAACACGAAGACCCCAGTCGGATCGGCCACGCTGGAGCGCAGGCCGCCCACCGAGGCAATCGCCTCGAGCGCGGAAAGGGTGGGGGCCTCGAACGGCACGCGGGCCTGCGATCCCATCGCGCCAAGCGAGGTGAAGGCGCGCGTATCCTCGTTCACGAGGATGACATCGCCGGGGCGCAGCGCGATGTCCATCCGGGGGTTTTCGTAAAGATCGCGCAGCCAGATCTTGCCGGAATGGCCGTTGCGCTTGACGGTGATCTGGGCGACCTCGGGCTTGATCGCCACGCCGCCCGCCTTGGCCAGCATCGCCGAGAGCGTGCGCGTGGGCCGCTCGATCGGATAGACCCCCTGGCCCGAAATCTCGCCCATGATCGACACTGTCGATCCGTCGCCCGCAAGGCGCGTGACGCTGACCTGGGGATCGGGGGTTTGCGCATCGAGCTTTTCGGTGATGATCCGCCGCAGCTCCTCGGGCGAGTTTCCGGCCGCGCGGATGCGCCCGGCATAGGGCACGAAGATGTTGCCCGCCCCGTCGACCTGAAGCTCGGTCAGCTGGGTGGCGTTCGCGCCGCGATTGGTCAGCAGCCCGTCATCGACGTTTTCCCAGACGGTCAGGCCAAGCGTGTCGCCCGGCGCGATGGTGTCCGACCCGACGATGCCCGCGTTCTGGAACACCGCCGAGAATCCCAGGGCCGGCTGGACCGCCGTCGCGCGCGCGACATGATCGTTGACCGCCACCACGAAGGCATCGCCCTGCTTTTGCACCGCACCCGCATAGATTTCGCTTTTATTGGGTCCGGGCCGGGGTAATCCACAGGCTGCCACTCCGGCCACCAGCACCGAAAGGGCCAGGATATGCGCCCCACGGGATGCCAATTCTCTCACTGCTCGCGCTCCTCGTTGCGGGATGCTGCCTCGATTTTGCGTGCAACCCTACAAAAACGCCCGTAAAAAAGCCAGTCCGATCACCGTATCAGGCGCAACTGTTGCCGTGGTGCCGCGTTGCCGCCGATAAGCGCCTCGTAGGGGTCTTCGGGGGCAAGGATCAGGTCCACCACCTGGCGCAGCAACGCGCGCCGCGACCGGGCCGAATAGAAGCCGCCCGGCACCTGGCTGGTTTCCAGAAGAAAGTGGCGATAATCGCGGTAGGCCCGGCTGTCGGGGCGTGCGGGATTGGCGAAGAATTCCGCGATCGGCTGGGACGAGACGAATTCGGGCTTGGCATAGACCGCCTGGCCGAAGGCGCGCAGGGGCAGGCCGCGCCAAAGCGCCTGTTGCGCCGCGGTCGAATTGACCGTGACGGCCGTGCGCGCCGCGGCCAGAAGGGCCGCCAGCTTGCCGCCGCGCACGAAATGCACCCTGCCGGAAAGGCCGTGGCGGCGGGCGGCCGCGTGGATCGCCCTGCGGATCGGCGCGCGGCCGTCTTCCAGCGGATGGGCCTTGAAGACAAGGTGATGGTGGCCCGCCGCGCCCTCGGCAAAACCCTCCATCACCAGGTCGATGAATTCGGTCTGCGAGGCGAAGGGCGAGTGCATCCGGAAGCTTGCGTCATGTTCAAGCTGCAACAGCACGAGATGATAGGGAAAACCGCCCGCCTTGATTCGAAAGGTGGCGATCCGGCGCTCGATCTTGTGCAGGGGCATGAACAGCAGCCTGCGCAGGTAAAGGCGGAACTCCTGCAACACCGTCACCCCGCGATGCGGGCGAAAGCGGCGGTAGCGTCCGTTCAGCGCCATCACGAAGAAATGGTAGAGCGCGCCGTAGAACACATGCTGGCGCATGTCGCCCCAGCGGGCGGGGGCCTCGGGCCAATCGATCTCGGATTGCGCAAGCGCGTGGCGCATGTCGGCCAGGCCCAGATCCATCAGGCGCGAATGGCCGTTCGATCCGCCGCGTTCATAGGTGGCCCAGTAGGGGCGCAGGTAGCCCTCTTCGAAGACATGCACCCTGATCCCGGCCTGTCGGGCGGCGGCGATGGCCTGCGCGTGGATCGGGCGCGTGTCGCCGTAAAGGACCAGATCGGTGATGCCCTTTTCGGCCAGAAGCGCCGCGATGCGGCCGGGCGCGTTCTCCGTCTCTCCCTTGAAGGGGACGAACGAGGACTTGTGCGGCCAGAACACCTCGTCCCCGCGGTTGAAGCCGACGCGCCAGACCGTGCCCCCCGCGGCCCGCAGCATGCGCCCGAGCTGGTGGAAGAACGGGCCGTGCGGCCCCTGAAGCAGCAGGAACCGGCGGTCGGCATATCGGTTCGGCATGCATATCCCTGGCGGTTGTCGTTTCCTGCTTCCGTCCTGAAACGATTTGCGCGCGAAGTCACGGGTTTTCTGGACGCAGCGGGCTGCGGGCTTGCGCGGTGCGGCGGGTCGGGCTAGGCAGGGGCGAAACGGACGGGGGATTGGGATGTTCACCGGGATCATCACCGATATCGGAGAGATCGTGACGCTTGAACAGGCGGGCGATCTGCGCGCGCGCATTGCAACGGGATATGACGTGGCGGGGGTCGATATCGGCGCCTCGATCGCCTGTGACGGGGTTTGCCTGACGGTGATCGCCAGGGGCACCAGCCCGCGCAACTGGTTCGACGTGCAGATCTCGGCCGAGTCGGTGGCGCGCACCACGATCGGGGGCTGGAAGGTCGGGGGCAGGCTCAACCTTGAGCGCGCGCTGAAGGTCGGGGACGAGCTTGGCGGGCATATCGTCTCGGGCCATGTCGATGGCGTGGCCGAGATCGTCGCCATGCGGGACGAGGGTGACAGCACCCGCTTTACCTTTCGCGCGCCCGAAGCCCTTGCGGGCTATATCGCGCCCAAGGGCTCGGTCGCGCTGAACGGCACATCGCTGACCGTGAACGAGGTTGCCGGCACCGAATTCGGGGTCAACATCATCCCCCATACCAAGACGGTCACGACCTGGGGCGGGGTGAAGGTCGGCGATCGCGTGAATCTGGAAATCGACACGCTGGCGCGCTATGTCGCGCGCCTGCAGGACTGGGCGCTGAGGTGAGTCTGCCCCCGGTGTCTGCGCTTGACAGCGCCGCGCCAAGGGCCGATCCACCTGTCCGAACCACGCCGCGGACCGCTGCTCCGGTTGCCCCCTGTCGGGGCGGGCCGGTCCCCAAGGAGAACTGAGATGGCCGAAGCCGAACGCACCGATTACACCGACGCGATCTCTTCCACCGAAGAGATCATCGAGGATGCCCGCAACGGCAAGATGTTCATCCTTGTCGATCACGAAGACCGCGAGAACGAGGGCGACCTGGTGATCCCGGCGCAGATGTGCACGCCCAACGCGATCAACTTCATGGCCAAGCACGGGCGCGGCCTGATCTGCCTGACGCTGACGGGCGCGCGGCTGGATGCACTTGGCCTGCCGCTGATGGCGACCTCGAATTCCTCGCGCCATGAAACGGCCTTCACCGTGTCGATCGAGGCGCGCGAAGGCGTGTCCACCGGCATTTCGGCCCATGACCGGGCGCTGACGGTGGCGGTGGCGATTGACCCGTCCAAGGGTGCCGCCGATATTGCGACGCCGGGCCATATCTTCCCGCTGCGCGCGCGCGAAGGCGGGGTTCTGGTGCGTGCGGGCCATACCGAGGCGGCCGTCGATGTCGCGCGCCTGGCCGGGCTCAACCCCTCGGGCGTGATCTGCGAGATCATGAACGAGGACGGCACCATGTCGCGCCTGCCTGACCTGGTCTCCTTCGCGCAGAAGCACGGGCTCAAGATCGGGACGATTTCGGATCTGATTGCCTATCGGCGCCGTCACGACAACCTGATCCGCGAAACCCTGCGCAGGACGGTGACCTCCGCGCATGGCGGCGATTGGGTCATGCGCGTCTTCAACGACCAGACCGAAGGGGTGGAGCATGTGGTCCTGACCAAGGGCGACATCACCACGCCCGAGCCGGTGCTGGTGCGCACCCATTCGCTGAACGTGATCGAGGATGTGCTGGCGCTTGGCCCTTCGCCCGAGGGCGAATTCGCCCGCGCGATGCGGATCGTGGCCAAGGAAGGGCGCGGCGCGGTCTGCCTGTTCCGCGATCCGCGCGCCAAGCTAGTCACCGAGGAAGAGGCCGGCCCCCGCACCG
>CALMEG010000016.1 GCA_937863185.1 uncultured Paracoccaceae bacterium
ACGCTGACGCGCAACCGCATCCTGACGCCGCAGATCATGGGATATGACGCGCTTTACATCCTGATGCAGACCGCGCTTGTGGCCGTGCTGGGGTTGACCGGCTTTGCCACCCTTCGAGGAGAGGTGAAATTCGCGGCCGAGGTGGTGGTCATGGTCGTGGCCGCGCTTGCGCTTTTCGGCACACTGCTGGGACGTGCAGGGCAGGATATTGCGCGTCTTGTGCTGACCGGGGTGATCCTTGGTGTGCTTTTCCGCTCGGCCGCAGGGTTTCTGGCGCGGGTGATCGACCCGAATGCCTATGCCGTGGTGCAGGCGGCAAGCTTTGCCAGCTTTGCGCGCGTTGAAACGGCGCTCTTGCCGGTGGGGGGTGCGCTGTGCCTTGCCGCGATCGCTGCCGCCTTCCACCTTGCGCCACGGCTGGACGTACTGGCGCTTGGTCGGCCGCTCGCGGTCTCGCTCGGGCTGGCGCATGACAGGCTGGTGCTTCTGGTGCTGGCGCTGGTGGCGGTGCTGGTCTCGGTCTCGACGGCGCTGGTCGGTCCGATGGCCTTCCTGGGCCTGATCGTCGCGGGCCTTGCGCATGAACTGGGCCGAAGCGCGCGGCACGCGACGCTTTTGCCCATGGCGATCCTGATCGCGGGGATCACCCTGGTGGCCGGACAGACCGTGTTCGAGCGTGTTCTGGGCCTGCAATCGGCCATGTCGGTGGTGATCGAGTTCGCGGGCGGACTGTTCTTCCTGTGGCTGCTTTTGAAGGGGAAGGTGCGATGATCTCGCTTCGCAATGTCGGCCATCGGATTGGCAACACCGCGATCCTGTCGGATGTCGACCTGGATGTTCCCAAGGGCAAGGTGACCGCGTTGATCGGGCCGAATGGGGCGGGAAAATCCACGCTTCTGACACTTGTCGGGCGGTTGCAGGCGTTGCAGGCGGGCCGGATCGAGGTGGATGGCGACGATATCACCCGCACGCCAAGCCATCTGCTTGCGCGCCGGATGGCGATCCTGTCGCAGTCGAACCCGCTTGGCAGCCGGCTTCGGGTGCGCGAACTGGTGGCGTTCGGCCGCTGGCCGCATCACCAGGGCCGCCCGCGCCCCGAAGATGCGGCCCATGTCTGCGCCGCGCTGGAGGCGCTGGACCTGACGCCCCTTGCCGAGCGGTTCATCGAGGAACTGTCCGGCGGGCAGCGTCAGCGGGCCTTCATTGCCATGACCTTTGCGCAAGGCGCGGACTGGTTGCTGCTGGATGAGCCTCTGGCTGCGCTCGACATGGCCCACGCGCGCGCGGTTATGGCGAAACTGGTGGGGCTGCGGGCGACCGGACGTTCGGTCGTGGTGGTGCTGCATGACATCAACCACGCCGCGGCATGGGCCGACCATGTCATCGCGCTGAAGGCGGGGCGCGTGGTGGCCGAAGGCCCCCCCGCCAAGGTCTTCACCGCGCCGAGGCTGGGGGCGCTTTACGACATGGATCTGCGTGTGACCGAGTTCGAGGGGCGCCCGCTGGTCCTGCATCACCTTTAGCGGGCGTCGCCCCTGACGGCCGACGGGGAGACCCCGAATTCGCGCCGGAACGCGGTCGAGAAATTCGCCGTCGCACTGTAGCCTGCCTGCCATGCGATCTGCGCGATCGAACCGGTTCCCGCTGCAAGGCTGCGGCGCGCCTCGGCCAGACGCCGCTGCCGGACGAAGGCCTGCACGCTTTGCCCCGTCGCGCGGCGCATCATCCGTTGCAAGGTCGATGGTGAAAGGTTCATCTTTTCCGCGAGGTCCGAGACATTGACCGGACCGCCGGGCAGGCCGTTGATCGTGTCGTTGATCCGGCACAGCCAGCGGTGATCGCGGGGCAGGGGGGCATCCTGTGTCGTGCCGGCCGGATCAAGCACCTGATCAAGCACAGCCGAAATCAGGGCAAGCGTGATCCCCTGTGCATGTAGCGCCGCGATGCCATCGCGCGCCTCTGCGGGAAGGCGGAAAAGCCGTGCGGCCAGGGCCCCTTGGGTCGGGCGGGGTTGCCATGGCAGCACGACCAGATCGGCCTCAAGGATCTTGTCGAGCGCGGCAAGTTCCGGCCCCGCCAGGGTGCTGCGCAGCCACGTATGTGGAATATCGATGACGACCTTGGCCAGATGCGTGCCACGCGCGGCCCGGCGCCGAAACCGCACCGGGCCGCGATGCGCCACGATTGCGCCGCTGGCAATCCAGCCCGATGTGCCGTCACGTTGCGGCATCGGCAGGGTGGTGTCCTCGATCCAGGCATCGACCGCACCCTCCAGAAACAGCTTGAAGGACGCGCAGGGACGCAACGTGGCACTTGTCTCCAGGTGTGCCACCTGCATCTCGCGCGCATAATGCAGGCTGATGCCGCCCGGAAGATCGAAGGCCCCGGCCTCGGGGCGCAGCACGACCATGTCGTTCCAGCCCCCGGCACGAAGCACATATACGTCCCCGTTGCGCGAAACATCGGCCCCGGTCAGGCGCCGGCATAACAGCATGTCGGGAACGCGCGGCGCGCGCGCCATGGCTTCGTTGTGGTTTGTATGGCGTGCCAAGGGTGCCTGCTTCTTTTGCAAAACCTGTTGCGTTGCTGGCATAAACCTTCCCGCGGCAGGGCGGGGGCGGCTCGGCTAAATAAATCCTTACAATAAGAATCGGAATTGGCGCAACCCGGATCCGGGTTGATCCGCCATGCACATCGAAAGGAACTGACATGAAATCCAACGGACGCATCTTGCTTGGCGTGAGCCTGCTTGCCCTTGCGGCGGGCATGGCGGGGGCGCAACAGGCCACCGAACTGGATGCGATCGTGATCCAGAACGCCGAGGAAACCGCGGATGCGGGCGCCGTGTCACTGACGGTGCAGGATCTGGAGCGGCTGCAACCTTCAACGCTGAGCGATGTCTTCCGGCGCGAAAGCGGGATTGCCGTGGGGGGCGGATCGGCGGCCTCGCAGCGGGTCCATGTGAACGGGCTCGAGGAATCGAAGCTGTCCGTTAATGTCGACGGTGCGCGCCAGCCGGGGAATTTCTGGCATCACAGCGGCACCTCGCAGATCGACCCGGCCTTCCTGAAATCGGTTCAGGTTCGGCCCGGCGTGGCGTCGGCGGATGCGGGCTTTGCTACCGGTGCAGGGGCGCTGCGCTACGAGACGCTGGATGCCGCCGACCTTCTGTCGGACGGCCAGGATTTCGGCGCGCGGGTCTCGCTTGGGTTCGGGTCGAACGGTTATGGCGCCAAGGGTACGATTGCGGCCTATGGGCGCGGCGGTGCCTGGGACTGGCTGGCGATGCTGGGCAAGCATGAGGGCGACGCCTACGAGAACGGCGATGGGGCCGAACAGGGCGGCACCGCGCCCGCGCTTGCCTCGGGCCTGTTCAAGCTGGGCTATACCAGTCAGGAAGGTCACCGGCTGGAACTGTCGGTCGATCACAGCCGGGATGATGCGATCCGTCCCCTGCGCATGAACATGGACACGGTTGGCGGTGCGCTGCCGCTGAACCGCAACGACATGCGGCGCACGACCACCGTGCTGCGCTATTCGACCGTTGTGCCAAGTGCCGGCTGGGATCCGGTGGCAGAGCTGTGGTTCAACGATTTCGCGCTACACCGGCCGGATAACGGCTATGCCCGGCCTTCGGGGGCCTTCAACCTGGAAAGCGAAAGCTTTGGCGGCAAGTTCCAGAACAGCTTCACGCTTGGCAGTGGCCAGATCACCGCGGGCATCGACTTCATGAGCGCCGATACCGACCTGGAGCGCTTTGCCTATCCGACGCTTCCCGCCGGGATGGTGCGGGAAAGCACGCGGCAGATGGGTGTCTTTGTTCAGGGCGATTTCGATCTGGGCCGGGGTTTCGGCCTTTCGGCGGGGATCAGGGCCGACAAGCAGAGATTCGATGCGATGGATGGCCAGAGCTTCGACAATTCTGGGCTTTCGGCCAACGCGACGCTGACCTACGAGGTCGCGGACGGGGTGCAGGTCTTTGCCTCCGCGGGGCGCAGCTGGATGGGGCTCGAACAGGGGGAGATGGCACTGTTTCACGCCCGTGACTACATCTACGACCCCGATGTGAAAGCCGCTTGGGCCGCGAATTACCGGCTTGGCCTGAGTCTGGAGCGCGGGCCGTGGGAAGGCGCTGTCACAGTGTTCGACACCACGCTGCACAATCCGGTGGCATATGATTTCACCACGGTTCCGACGCGGCTGGGCGGGCCTGACCTGCGTTCGCGCGGGGCAGAGCTTTCGCTGGCCTATGGCTGGGATACGGGGCGCGCCGGGGTCAAGATCAGCCATGCCGATGTCACCTTCGACAGTACCACGGTCTTGCCCGGTGCAACCGATGCTGCGCCGATGGGCACCACCGTGTCGCTTTTTGCCGATCACCGGATCGACCGACTGGATTTGACTGTCGGCGCCAGCGTGGAACATGCGCTGAAACTTGACGATGTGGCGCTGCTGGCCGGGGGATATCTGGTGCAGCCCGACTACACCGTGATCGACCTTTATGGCGAATGGACGCCGGTGGGTATGAATGGTCTGTCCCTGCGCCTTGCGATCGATAACCTTCTGGATGAAACCTATGTCGCGCGCGGCACCTATCCAGATTTCCCTGGCCGTGCGATCGACGCGGTGGAAGCGCCGGGCCGGACCGTCAGCCTGACGGCGAACTATCGCTTCTGAACCGCGGCGGGGCGGTGTGCCGCCCCGCCTGCCCATGCTAAGGAAGGCCGCGCGCCGACATCCGTTGGTCGGTGGCACTGTGTCGCGTCATGGCATGTTTCGTTGACGCAATCAGTCATGAACAGTAGCAGCATAAGAGAAGCCTCAAGAGAGTGCATATGGAACCCGCAGTCCCGACATCCGCCCCGCTCATGCAAGACACGCTTGGCCGCATGCTTGCCTTTCTTGATATGGGTGGCCTTGCGATGTGGGCCATCGCCGTCTTGTCCGTAGCCACCATCGCGCTGATCCTTTGGAAGGCGATGCGGCTGATGTCCTTCGGGGCATGGTCGGGTGGGCGCCACAGCGAGGCCGCGCTGGATCTGTGGCGCAAGGGCCGGACGGCCGATGCGGTGGCCGTGGTGGCAAAGCGCAGGTCGTTGCGCGCGCAGCTTGTGCATGCCGCGATGGAGGCCGCGCTGAACCCCGCGCTGGACCGCGAGGCCGCCGAGGCCGAAACCGGGCGCGTCGCGCGCAAGCTTCTGAACCGGGCGCGGGCCGGGTTGCGCGGGCTTGAACTGGCCGCGACGATCGGCCCGCTTCTGGGCCTGCTGGGCACCGTCACCGGCATGATCGCGGCGTTCCAGGCCTTGCAGGAAGCCGGCAGCCGCGCCGATCCCGCCACCCTGGCCGGCGGCATCTGGGAGGCGCTTCTGACCACCGCCGCGGGCATGGCGAGGTTCCTTCCCCCCCCCGGCGCGCCGACCTGGGTCGAAAACGTCCTTGGCGGCCCGCGTCATGACATGGAGGATGCCGCGACCCGCATCCTGCACGGCACCCATGTCGAAAACCGGATCAGACAGGCCGCGGAATGATTTCTTTCGGTATGGACAGGCCGCGCAGGCGGCCCAATCTGACGCCGATGATCGACGTGGTGTTCCTGCTGCTGGTCTTCTTCATGCTGGCCTCGCGTTTCGGTGTCGATCACGCCCTTCCGCTGGCGGCGGCCGGGGCGGGGGGCGGATATTCCGGCCCGCCGCGCCTGGTCGAGCTGCGCGAAGACGGCCTGACGCTGAACGGCGTCGCCATCACCCCCGAGGCGCTTGAGGCGGGGTTGTCCGCGCTGATGCAGGGCCCCGATGACGCGATCGTCCTGCGCCCGCGCGACGGCGTGACGTTGCAGGGCCTTGTCGCGGTGATGGACGATCTGGCCGCGGCCGGGTTCACCCGTCTGGTTCTGGTGGAGTAGGCGATGGATTTTCGGGACGCCCCCCGCCGCCGCCGCGAGGAAAACCTGCTGCCGATGATCAACGTGGTCTTCCTTCTGCTGATCTTCTTCCTGATCTCGGCCCGCATGACCCCGCCCGAACCCTTCGAGGTGCTGCCCCCCCAGGCACAGGCCGAGGCCGAGGCGCAGGGCGAGTTCACGCTTTATGTCGGGCCCGAGGGTGCGCTTGGCTATGGCGAGGCGCGCGAGGCGGCGGCGCTTGCCGCCCTAAGCGCCGCGCGCGAGGCCTATTGCGCCGAAAGCGATTGCGTGGCGATGCCTGCTCGGTTGACCGCCCGTGCCGATGCCGCGCTTCCCGCAGCCCGGCTTGCCGCGCTGCTGCCCGAGCTTTCGCAACTCGGCTTTGCGCAGATGGAACTGGTGGCCAGATCCGGGGACGGGCCATGACTGGGGGGCGTTGGCAGGCTGGTCTTGCGGTCGCGGCGGCGCTGGGGCTGCATATGGCGGGTTTCGCGCTTCGGCCGGACGAGGCCGGGGCGGTTTCGGCCGGTGCGGGGGGCGAAGACCTCGTGTCGCTTCAGGCTGCCGATGCCTCGATCGCGGCACTGGTCGAGGATTGGGACAAGCCGCCGGAAGTGGTGGAGGAAACTCCGCCCGAGCCGGAGGTGCCGCAGGCCTTCGAGCCCCCTCCAAGCTTTGATACCCCGCCCGAGATCGCCCCGCCGCCGGTGCAGATGACCGAGGCGCTTGAAGTGCCGCAACTGTCCGAAGCGCTGCCCTCGGTCAGCCCGCCTCCGCCGTCAAAGCCGGAACCCGAGCCCGAGAAGGTGGAGGAAAAGCCCAAGCCGAAACCCAAACCCAAGGCGGAGCCGAAACCGGCGGCAAAGAAAAAGCAGCCCGCCGCCGCGGCCCGGCCCGCGCAGCAGGCCGCCGGATCGGGTGGCGGTGCTCAGGCCGGCGTCGGTGGGTCGGCCCAGTCGGCCACCCTGTCGAAGGCGCGCGTCAACGATTTGAAGGCCGGTTGGGGGGCCGCGATCCGCAGCCGCATCGAACGGCGGAAATCCTATCCCCGGGCGGCTCAGGGGGCTGCTGGCACCGTGACCGTTCACCTGACGGTCAGCCGGGCGGGGGCGCTCTCGGGCGTGTCGGTGGCAAGGTCTTCGGGAAATGCCGCGCTGGACGAGGCCGCTA
>CALMEG010000017.1 GCA_937863185.1 uncultured Paracoccaceae bacterium
TCGAAGGCGGGCGCGACCACCCAGACCTCGCCATCGGGGCCGGCGAGTTCGGCGAAAGGATCCTTGGCGACCTTCAGGCCCGGTGCGTTGATGCCAGCGTCATTGGTGATGAGAATACGCATACCGCCCCCGAATTTGCCGCGTCGTCCCTGATTAGCCCGCGCAATCGGGGGCGTAAAGGGAATGGCGGGCGTTTGGTGCGATTTCGGCGCCCGGCCTAGAGCAGGGCCAGGATCCGTTCGGCCTCGGCCTGCGGATCGGCAAGGCCTGCGCGGTCTTCGCCGGGGAAGAAACGCGCCCGTGTCGCGGTGGGCATCGGCGCGGGACGGTCGATCAGCACGCGCGGGCCGATCTTCGCGGTTTCGGCCTGCCAGCTGCGGGCAAGCGCGATCTGCGCGCCCTTGGTGGTGCCGTAGGCGCCAAAGAATTTCTGGCCGGCGTGGTCGTCCTCGAAGAACAGCGCGCTGCCTTTTCCGGCCAGCAGGAGCGGCTCGATCAGCGGCACGAGCGTGGCCGTGGCCGTCAGGTTCGTGGCGATCGAGCGGGTCATGTCCTTGGCGTCGATATGGCCCGCGGGCGCCAGCGGTGCCGCATGCACCGCGCAATGCGCCCAAAGCTGCAACCCGCCCCAACGCCCCGCGACCGAGGCCGCAAGATGGGCCATCGCCTCGGGTTCGGTCACGTCCATGGGCGCAAGCGTCGCCGAACCGCCCGCCGCCTGGATCCTGTCATCCAGCTCTTCCAGCGCGCCGGTGGTGCGCGCGACGGCAAGCACATGCCAGCCATCGCGGGCCAGGACCAGCGAAAGCGCCGCGCCCAACCCGCGCGAGGCACCTGTCACAAGGGCGATCTTCTGGGACGGCATCGTCGGGGGCGTTTGCGTTGTGGGTTCCATGGCGGCGCTTTGGCACAGCCGCGCGCTTCGCGCAAGAGCGCCGCGCGAAGGTGCGACCCGAGGGCGCGGCCGAAGGGGTTTGCAGTTATGCGAATTTGCAGCCCTGACCTTGCAACGGCTTTGCAACATCGCGCATCGCTTGCGTCACGCCGTTGACATTGCGCGCGCCTGCGGCAAAAGTGCACGCCAACGCGGCATTCAGGTGAAAGGCTCCTCTCATGACGCTTTCCAAGGCTCTCCTCGCCCGTCAGTCGTTTCTGACGCAGGCTCTTATGGTTCTGGGCGGTTCGCTCGTGGTGGGTATGTCGGCGCAGGTCAGCGTGCCGATGTTCCCGGTGCCGATGACGCTTCAGACGCTGGCGATCTCGGTCATCGGGCTCAGCTATGGCTCGCGGCTGGCGGCGGTGACGCTGATCGCCTACCTGGCCGAGGGCGCGATGGGCCTGCCGGTCTTTGCCGGCGGCGCGGCGGGGGCGCAGCACCTGATGGGCCCGACGGCGGGCTTCCTGTGGGGCTTTGTCGGCATGGCCTGGCTGACCGGCTGGCTGGTCGAGCGCGGTCTGGACCGCGGCTTCCTGCGGCTGTTCGCGGCGGCGATCGTGCCGGCGATGCTGCTGTTCGTTCCGGGCGTGGGCGCGCTGATGCTGGTCACCGGCATGGCCGCGGGCAAGGCGCTTGCCGTCGGCATGACGCCCTTCGTCCTGGGCGCGCTGGTCAAGGCGGCGATCGCCGCGGTCACGCTGATGGGGGGCTGGGCCGCCCTCGGCGGGCGCAAGGGCTAAGCACCCGTCCAACCAGATCCGGAAGCGCCGCCCTTCGGGGCGGCGTTTTCATTTTCCGGCCTTGAGGCGCTTTAGGGCGGCTTCGCACATGCCAAGCGCAAGCCATTGGCAGGGCGTGCAGATCTGTTGCAGCGCGTCGTCGGGCAGGGTTTTCATGCGGTCCTGCGCCTCGGCCCAGCTCAGCCGCGTGCCCGGCTTCAGGCCAAGCGCTTGGGCATGTGCCGCGTCCAGCCAGCCGATCCGCGCGGCGCTTTCGCATCCCGTCCCGCGCCGCGAGGGGCAGGGCGCGCAGATGTCGTCCGCCGCGCCCACCACCTCGATCTCGGTCGTGCCGCCCCCCGGCGCGCGCAAACGCCCGACCACGATCCCGGCCATGTTCTGCGTGAACCCGGCCGAATATCCCTTGCCCTCGAAGCCAAGCGCGCAAAGGAAATGATGGGGGCGAAAGCGGATCGGCTGATCGGTCATCGCGGGCATCCTTCGGGACATGGCGCCCGGCCGGGGCGCCGAAACGGCACGGGGCCGGGACTTGCCGTCCCGGCCCCGCAAATCCGCGGTGCAGGCCGCTTAGCGGGCCGCAACCTGAAGATAGTCGCGCTTGGTCAGGCCGGTGTAAAGCTGACGCGGGCGGCCGATCTTGTTCTGCGGGTCCGAGATCATCTCTTTCCACTGCGCGATCCAGCCGACGGTGCGCGACAGCGCGAAGATCGGCGTGAACATCGAGGTGGGGAAGCCCATCGCCTCGAGGATGATGCCCGAGTAGAAATCGACGTTCGGGTAGAGCTTTTTCGAAACGAAATACTCGTCCTCGAGCGCGATCCGCTCCAGCTCCTTGGCGACCTGAAGCGTCGGGTTGTTGTGGATGCCCAGAAGGTCCAGCACCTCGTCGGCGCTTTCCTTCATCACCTTGGCGCGGGGGTCGAAGTTCTTGTAGACGCGGTGGCCAAAGCCCATCAGGCGGAACGGATCGTCCTTGTCCTTCGCGCGCGCGATGAATTCGGGGATACGCTCGACGGTGCCGATCTCGCGCAGCATTTCCAGGCAGGCCTGGTTGGCGCCGCCATGCGCCGGACCCCACAGGCAGGCGATGCCGGCCGCGATGCAGGCGAAGGGGTTCGCGCCCG
>CALMEG010000018.1 GCA_937863185.1 uncultured Paracoccaceae bacterium
CAAGCAGACGCTGCGCGATATGGGGCGTGCGGATCATCATCTCTTCGAAGGGCTTTTTGCGAAAGCAGCACATCAGGATATTGGTCGTGGCGGTGACGTTGTAGGCCGCCGCCTCGCGCGCCGCGCGACCCACGAAAGCCGAAGGCAGCAACAGGCCCACCATCTGCGTGCGCCCATCCTCAAGCGTCTGGGTCAGGGTGGCGATGCCCGACCCCACCGAGGCCACGAAATCCATCTTGTCGCCCGACCAGATGACCGTCTGCCCCGCCTCGAAGCTGCGGTAATACTTGATCTCTTCCAGCAGTTCGAGCTCATCCGATTCGCATCTGGCACAAACGGCGCGATGGCGGATCGGACAGTCCCCGCATTGCAGCGAGACCGGGTGAACATCGTCAGGGGCCATCATGGCTTTCTTGATTTGGGTCAAGTTCTGTTGCGCGTTTGTATCCTAAGGATACCGGTATGGAACAGGAATCGCAACTCACCCGGCTCGGGCTTTTCGACGCACGGGTGCCCCGCTATACCAGCTACCCCACGGCACCGCATTTTTCGGCCGATGTCGGGGCAGCTCAGTTTGAAAACTGGATGTCGGCGATCCCCGCCGGCTCCTCGATCTCGCTTTACATGCATGTGCCGTTCTGCCGGCGGCTGTGCTGGTTCTGCGCCTGCCGCACGCAGGGCACGCAAAGCGACGATCCCGTGCGCGCCTATGCCGAAGTTCTGCTGGCGGAACTCGAGATGCTTAAGGCGAGGCTCGCACCCGGTGTCACGCTGTCGCGCCTGCACTGGGGCGGCGGGACACCGACGCTGATGCCCGCCGACATGATGCGCCGCGTCGCCCGGGCCGTGTTCGAGGCCGTCCCCATGGGCGAAGGCGCCGAATTCTCGGTCGAGATCGACCCGAACGAGATCGACGATGCGCGGATGGATGCCCTTGCCGAAGCGGGCATGAACCGCGCCTCGATCGGCGTGCAGGATTTCGACGAACAGATCCAGAAGGTGATCGGTCGCGACCAGAGCTACGAGGTGACGCGTCGTGCGGTCGAGATGATCCGCGCACGCGGCGTAGCCAGCCTCAACGCCGATATCCTTTACGGCCTGCCGCACCAGACCAACCGCAAGATCGCGGAAAGCGTGCAGAAGCTTCTGTCGCTCGGCCCCGACCGGGTCGCACTTTATGGCTATGCACATGTGCCGTGGATGGCACGGCGCCAGACGATGATCCCCTCGGACCACCTGCCCACCCCGCAGGAACGGCTTGCGCTGTTTGACACCGCGCGCGCGCTTTTCGTGGCGGATGGCTATGACGAGATCGGCATCGACCACTTCGCGTTGCCCACTGACGGATTGTCCAAAGCGCAGAAATCGGGGCTGCTGCGCCGCAACTTCCAGGGCTATACCGACGACCTTGCCCCGGTACTCGTCGGCATGGGGGCCTCGTCCATCTCGCGCTTCCCGCAAGGTTTCGCCCAGAACGCCTCGGCCACCTCGGCACATATCAAGGCGATACGGGACCAGCGTTTCTCGACCGCACGCGGGCATGTCTTCTCCGGCGAAGACCGCCTTCGCTCGCGCATGATCGAGGCGCTGATGTGCGATTTCCGCATCTCCTCGGCCGAGATCCTGCACGATTTTGCAATAACGCCCGCACGCTTGGGCGAGATGTTCGCCAGCTGCGCGCAGCAATTCGAGGATATGGTCGAGATCACGCCCGAGGGGCTTTTCATCCCCGAAAAAGGCCGCCCGCTGACCCGCATGATCGCGCGCAGCTTCGATGCCTATGATCTGTCGAAAGCCGGCCACTCCTCGGCGATCTGACCTCGCCCGCGCGCCCGTGGGCGGCTTCGGAAGCCTCCGGCGGGGATATTTGTCGCTCTGAAGAAGGCACATGTTTCTTCAGAGTATGAAATATCCCCCGCGGAGCGTCCGCCATGCCTCTGATGCACGGCGCTGGTTCATTGGCCCGCGTTTTCCACGAAATCCATCAGGCAGGGCAAGGATTGGCTGCGCAGGTCATAGCGCGCGATCACGTCACGGCGTGCAGCGGCGCGCAGCGGTACCCCCGCTGCGGGATCGGCCAGGGCCTCGGTCAGGGTGCGTGACCAGCCTTTGATATCGAAGAAATCCACAAGCCGCCCGTTCCGTCCGTCCTCGATCACTTCGCGCACCGGCGCGGTATCCGAGGCGATGACATGCGCTTCCGCCGCCATCGCCTCGAGCAGCGACCATCCCAGGACAAACGGATAGGTCAGGTACGCATGCGCGCGGCTGACCTGCAGAAGCGAAAGATACCGGGCATAGGGCACGCGGCCGAGAAAATGGACGCGCGACAGGTCGCACCGGCCCCGGATCTCGTCGAGGTAGCGCGCTTTCCAGCTGAGCCCGTCACGCGGCGCGGGGCCGTAGCTTTGGCCTTCGGCCCCGACGATCACCACATGCGCGCCGGGGCGCGTGGCAAGGACCTGCGGCAGGGCGCGCATGAAGCTGTGATAGCCACGATAGGGTTCGAGCGATCGGCTGACGAAGCTGATCACCTCATCCCCCGACCGGAAGCTGAGCGTGGTGCCCGGAATATCCAGCCGTGCCTCGGGGTTCGGACGCACGACATCGGTGTCGATACCGTCATGGCAGATTGTGATCTTGTCGCGCAGTATCTTCGGGAAGGTCGCGGCCTGAAACGCGGTCGGGCAAAGCGCCGCATCGGCCTGCACCATCGCCTGCACGAGATGCGCGGAACGCGCCGTGATCAGCAGGCGGGCATCGAGTTCGCTCCTGGGGAACTCCGGGTCGAAGCCGCTGTCGAGTCCGGTCGCGCGATACATGAGTTCGGCATAGATCAGGAGGCGGGCCTCGGGCCAGATCTCCTTGAGAAACAGCGTCTCGCCCCAGCCGGAATGCCCGAAGATCACATCGGGCACAAAGCCGTGGCGGTCGCGCAACTGGCGGGCCGCGAGCGCCGCCTTGGCGCCGCGTTCGGCGCAGCTGGCGAAATGGCGCGACAGGCCCGGCCCGGTATTGACCTTTGGCGGCGTGCGATATTTGGCAACCTCGACCGGCGAGGGGCGGGTGTTGCTTTCGCAGGTCAGCGCCAGCACCTGATGGCCGCGCTGCTTCAGGGCGGGCGCAAGGTGAACGAACTGGCCCGGGAAATTCTGGTGAACGAACAGGATCTTCACGCGGCGCTCTCGCCCAGGGCCGCGCGCATCAGGGTGCGGGTGTAATCGGTTTGCGGGGCGCCGAAGATCTGCGCGGCGGGGCCTGCCTCGACGATATCGCCGCGCTTCATCACCAGGACCTTGTGCGCCATGGCGCGCACCACCCGCAGATCGTGGCTGATGAAAAGATAGGCCAGCCCGTGGCGGCGCTGCAATTCGCGCAAGAGATCCACGATCTGCACCTGCACCGTCATGTCGAGCGCCGATGTCGGCTCGTCCAGCACCACGACGCGGGGGCGCAGGATCATGGCGCGCGCGATGGCGATGCGCTGCCGTTGCCCGCCCGAGAATTCATGCGGATAGCGGCTCATCGCGGCGGGGTCGAGGCCGACCTCTTCCATGATTTCGGTGACCATCTCGCGCCGGTCGCGCCCCGGATCGGTGCCGTGCACGCTCAGCCCCTCGGCGATGATCTGCTCGACCGTCATGCGCGGCGACAGGCTGCCATAGGGGTCCTGAAAGACGATCTGCATGTCGCGGCGCAGGCGGCGCAACTGGCCCGCGCCCCAGCCCGAGATGTCCTGCCCGTCATAGAGGATCGGCCCCTCGGACCCGATCAGGCGCATGATCGCAAGCGCCAGTGTCGTCTTGCCCGAGCCGCTTTCCCCCACGATCCCAAGGGTTTCTCCCGCGCGCAGGGCGAAGGAGGCATCGTTGACCGCCTTCACATGGCCCACCGTCCGGCGCAACAGCCCGCGCTGGATCGGGAACCAGACCTTCAGGTGCTCGGCCCGCACCAGTTCGGGCGCATCCTCGGCAACCGGATCGGCAAGCCCCTTCGGCTCGGCCGCCAGAAGCTTGCGGGTATAGGGGTGTTGCGGGTCTGCGAAGATCTTCTCGACGGGGCCCTGTTCGACGATCTCTCCGTTCTGCATGACGCAGACCCGGTCGGCGATGCGCCGCACGATGCCCAGATCGTGGCTGATGAACAGAAGGCTCATGCCCTCGCTGCGTTTCAGATCGCTCAGCAGATCGAGGATCTGCGCCTGGATCGTCACGTCGAGCGCGGTCGTCGGTTCGTCCGCGATCAGCAGCTCGGGGCCGTTGGCAAGCGCCATGGCGATCATCACGCGCTGCCGCTGCCCGCCCGAAAGCTGGTGGGGATAGTCCTTCAGCCGGCGTTCGGGGCTGTCGATCCCGACCTTGTCCAGAAGCGCCACGATACGGGCCTGGGCGGGCTCTCCGGTCACGCCCTGATGCAGCGCAAGGCTTTCGCCCAGTTGCTTCTCGATCGTGTGCAGCGGATTGAGCGAGGTCATCGGCTCCTGGAAGATGAAGCTGATGTCGTTGCCCCTCACCTGCCGCAGCCGCGCCTCGGGGGCGCCGATCATCTCTTGCCCCTCATAGCGGACCGAGCCCGACATCTCGGCGTTCGAACCCAGAAGCGCCACGGTGGACAGCGCCGTCACCGATTTGCCCGAACCGGATTCGCCCACCAGCGCCACGGTTTCGCCCTTGCCCACGGTGAAGCTGACCCCCTTCACCGCGGGGATCACCTTGCCGTCCTGCCGGAACGAGATGCGCAGATCGCTGACTTCCAGCACCGCCGTCATTTGAACACCTTGCGCGGATCGAACGCGTCGCGCACCCCTTCGAAGATGAAGACCAGAAGCGACAGCATGATCGCGAATGTGAAGAAGGCCGCAAAAGCCAGCCACGGCGCCTGAAGGTTCTGCTTGGCCTGTAGCGCAAGCTCTCCCAGAGAGGGCGCCGAGGAGGGCAGCCCGTAACCCAGATAATCCAGCGAGGCGAGCATGGAGATCGTGCCGGTGATGACGAAGGGCAGCATCGTCAGCGTGGCCACCATGGCGTTGGGCAGGATATGGCGGAACATGATAACCCTGTCCGATACGCCAAGCGCGCGCGCCGCGCGGACATATTCGAAGTTGCGCGCGCGCAGGAACTCGGCGCGCACCACGCCGGGCAGCGCGGGCCATCCGAAAAGGATGGCCACGAAGACCAGAAACCAGAAGCTGCGCCCGAGGATCGCGAACAGGATGATGATGACGTAAAGCGAGGGCGTCGAGGACCAGATCTCCAGCGCGCGCTGAAAGATCAGGTCGGTACGCCCGCCGAAATAGCCCTGCACCGCGCCTGCCGCGATGCCGATCACCGAGGCGACGGTGGTCACGATCAGCGTGAACAGGATCGAGGTGCGGAACCCGTAGATCACCCGCGCGGCCACATCGCGCGCGGTATCGTCGGTGCCCAGCCAGTGGTCCGCATCCGGCGCCGAGGGCGCGGTGCCCACATTGTTGATGGTGCGGTAGTGATAGGGGATCGGCGGCCAGATCATCCAGCCCGCCTCGATCGCCTCTCCCGAGACGCTGCCGGTGCGCGCCTCTTCGATCACGCCTTCGGGGTCGTCCCAACATTCCTCGCGCCCGCCGGTGCGGATCAGGCATTGCACCGCCTCGTCACGATAGATCGCCTCGGTTCGGAAATCGCCGCCGAAGGCGGTTTCGGGATAGAAGCGATAGGCGGGAAAGTAGAACTCGCCCCGATAGTTCACCACGATGGGTTTGTCATTGGCCAGCATCTCGGCGCAGAGCGAGCCCAGAAACAGCGCCAGAAACACCCACAGGGACCAGAACGCCCGGCGATTGGCCTTGAAGTTTCGCCAGCGGCGCGCATTGAGCGGGGAAAGCGCCATCAGCCGGCCCTCCGCTCGAAGTCGATGCGCGGATCGACGAAGACATACATCAGGTCCGACAGGATGCCGACCAGCAGCGAGATCAGGCCAAAGACGTATAGCGTGCCGAAGATCACCGGATAGTTCCGCTCGACCGCGGCCTGAAAGCCCAGAAGGCCCAGCCCGTCAAGCGAGAAGATCGTCTCGACGATGATGGAGGCGCCGAAGAACACGCCCAGGAAGGTGGCCGGAAAGCCCGCGATGACGATCAGCATGGCGTTGCGGAACACATGGCCGTAAAGCACCGCATGTTCCGACAGCCCCTTGGCGCGCGCGGTCACGACATATTGCTTGTTGATCTCGTCAAGGAACGAGTTCTTCGTCAGAAGCGTCATCGTGGCAAAGCTGGCGATCGTCGTCGCGGTGACCGGCAGCGCGATATGCCATAGATAGTCCAGCACCTTGCCGAACGCGCTCAGGCTGTACCAGTCATCCGAGGTCAGGCCGCGCAGCGGGAATATCTTCCAGTAGGAGCCCCCCGCGAACAGCACCATCAGAAGCACCGCGAACAGAAACCCCGGAATGGCATAGCCCACGATGATCGCGCCCGAGGTCCATGTGTCGAACGGGGTGCCGTCGCGCACCGCCTTGCGGATGCCAAGCGGGATCGAGATCAGATAGGCCAGCAGCGTCGACCACAGCCCCAGCGTGATCGAGACGGGCATCTTCTCCAGCACCAGGTCGATCACCGATTTCGAGTGGAAGAAGCTCTGACCGAAATCGAAGGTCAGGTAATTGCCCATCATGATGAAGAAACGCTCGACCGCGGGAATTGCCTCTTTCGAACATTCCGGAGCTTTCAGGTCAGGCGTGCCCTGATAGCCCTTCTCGCAGGCGATGCGGGCAAAGCCCATCTGCACCTCAAGCCTGGCCAGCTGGTCGGGGGAGATGCCGCGCGCGCCCTGATAGCCGCTTTGCTCGGCCCCGCCGCCGCCGGCCCCCGCGTCGCCGCCGCCTGCAATGTTGCGCAGGCTGTCGGCGTCGCCCTCGACGCGGGCAATGATCTGTTCGATCGGCCCGCCCGGCACGAACTGGGTCAGCGTGAAGTTGACCACCATGATCCCGATCAGCGTCGGAATGATCAGCAGCAACCGCCGCAGGATATAGGCGCCCATATCTGCCCTGCTCTTGTCATCGCACGGGTCAGAACGCGCCCGCGGCTTTCAGTTTTTCGGCCTTTTCGGCGTTGTACCACCAGAAGTCCAGCTCGCCCAGAGAATAGGGCGGCAGGGTCTCGGGATGCTCATACATGTCGTAATAGGCAACCGTATGGGTCAGTTTCACCCATTGCGGCACCCAGAAGCGCAGCGACCGCAGCGCACGGTCCAGCGCCCGCACGCGGACGGTCAGTTCCTCGCGGGTCTCGGCCTCTTCCACAAGGCGGATCAGCGCGTCGATGGCGGGATTGGCAAGGCCCATCGAGTTGAACGCATCATTCACCCCGCCCGAGCCGAAATACTGCTGCAAACCCGCGCCGGGGATATAGTCCTGGCCAAGCTGGTCGGTCACCACGTCGAAATCGTGACCACGCTCGCGGTTGGTGAATTGCGCGTCGTCCACCCGCGAATGCACCGCATCCACCCCGAGCGCGCGCAGGTTTTCCACATAGGGGTTGATCACCCGGTCGAAGGTCTGGCTGTCATTGCGGAACTCGCCGCGCAGCGTCTCGCCTCGCGCGTTGCGGCGCCGCCCGGCCTTGCCCACGATCCACCCCGCATCCT
>CALMEG010000019.1 GCA_937863185.1 uncultured Paracoccaceae bacterium
CAAGCGCACCCGCACGGTCGAGGCGGCGCTGATCGGCGCCGACTGGTCCGAAGCCACGATCGAGGCTGCCCTGCCCGCCTTCGCCGAAGATTTCTCGCCGCTCAGCGACATGCGCGCCTCGGCCGGCTACCGGCTGGAAACGGCACGCAACATGCTGCGCCGCTACTGGCGCGACAGCATGGGCGAGACCACCGCCATCCTGCGGGTGCAGCCATGAGCGTGACCCGCCTCCTGCCGCATGATTCCGAGCTTTGGCATGTGACCGGCGCCGCGCGCTATACCGACGATCAGCCGACGCCCGCGGGCACGCTGCACCTGGCCTTCGGCCTCTCGGATGTGGCCCATGGCACGATCACCGCGCTCGACCTCGACGAGGTGCAAAGCAGCCCCGGCGTGGTTGCCGTTCTGCGCGCGGGCGACCTGCCCTTCGCCAACGATGTCTCGCCCTCGGCGCATGACGAACCGCTGCTGGCCACCGGCAAGGTCCATTACATCGGCCAGCCCATCTTTCTGGTGATCGCCGAAAGCCACCGCGCGGCGCGGATCGCGGCCCGCAAGGCCCGCATCGAGATCGCGCCCCTGCCCCCGGTCCTGACGATCGACGCGGCCATGCAGGCAAACAGCCGGTTCGAGGACGGCCCGGTGATCTGGGCGCGCGGGGACGCCGCCGCCGCCATCGCCGCCGCCCCGCACCGGATCGAGGGCAGCATCGAGATCGGCGGGCAGGAGCATTTCTACCTCGAGGGCCAGGCCGCCCTTGCCCTGCCCGGCGACGAGGGGATGGTGATCCACTGCTCCTCGCAGCACCCGACCGAGATCCAGCACAAGGTGGCCGAGGCGCTTGGCCTTGCGATGCGCGACGTGCGCGTGGAAATGCGCCGCATGCGGGGCGGTTTCGGGGGCAAGGAAAGCCAGGGCAACGCGCTTGCCGTGGCAACCGCCGTGGCCGCCCGCCTGACCGGCCGGCCCTGCAAGATGCGCTATGACCGCGACGACGATTTCACGATCACCGGAAAACGCCACGATTTCCGCATCGGCTACCGCGCCGGGCTGGACGGCGACGGCCGGCTGCTCGGGGTCGAATTCGTGCAGCTTGCGCGCTGCGGCTGGTCGCAGGATCTCAGCCTGCCGGTGGCCGACCGCGCCATGCTGCATGCCGACAACGCCTATTTCATCCCCAACCTGCGGATCGAAAGCCACCGGCTGCGCACCCATACCCAAAGCGCCACGGCCTTTCGCGGATTCGGCGGCCCGCAAGGCATGCTGGGGATCGAGCGGGTGATGGACCATGCCGCGCACCGGCTCGGGCTTGACCCGCTGGAATTGCGCCGGCGGAACTTCTACGCCGCGCCGGACAGCCCGACCCAGCACACCCATTACGGGCAGGAGGTGTGCGATTTCATCCTGTCCCCGCTGATCGCGGAACTGGAGAAAACCAGCGAATATGCCCGCCGAAAGGCCGAAATTGCCGATTGGAACAGCAAGAACCGGACATTGAAGCGCGGGATCGCCCTCACCCCGGTCAAGTTCGGCATCTCGTTCACGCTGACCCATCTCAATCAGGCCGGCGCCCTGGTGCATGTCTATCAGGACGGTTCGGTCGTGCTCAATCACGGCGGAACCGAGATGGGCCAGGGCCTGCACCGCAAGATGACTCAGGTGGCCGCCTCCGCCTTCGGCCTGCCGGTGGAGCGCGTGCGCATCACCGCAAGCGACACGAGCAAGGTGCCCAACACCTCGGCCACGGCGGCAAGTTCGGGGGCGGACATGAACGGCATGGCGGTCAAGGCCGCCTGCGACACGATCCGCACGCGCATCGCGGAATTTCTGGCCAGACGCGAGCGCTGCGACCCGCAGGAGGTGCATTTCCAGGACGGCCGCGTCTTTGCAGGCTTGGCCGAGATGCGCTTCGACGAGGCGGTGCAGGCCGCCTATCAGGCGCGGGTCAGCCTGTCCTCCACCGGCTTCTATGCCACCCCGAAGATCGCCTGGGACAGGGTGGCAGGGCGCGGCCGGCCGTTTCTCTACTTTGCCTATGGCGCGGCGGTCAGCGAGGTTGTCATCGACACGCTGACCGGCGAGAACCGCATCCTGCGCGCCGACATCGTGCACGATGCGGGCACCAGCCTGAACCCCGCCATTGACATCGGCCAGATCGAGGGCGGCTATGTCCAGGGCGCGGGCTGGCTGACCACGGAAGAGCTGGTCTGGGACGACAGCGGACGGCTGCGCACACATGCGCCCTCGACCTACAAGATCCCCGCCTGCGCGGACCGGCCGCGCATCTTCAACGTCGCGCTCTGGCCCGAGGCGAACCGCGAAGAGACGATCTACCGCTCCAAGGCGGTGGGAGAGCCGCCGCTGATGCTGGCCAATTCGGTGCTCATGGCGCTGTCGGCGGCCTGCGCGGCCTGCGGGCCGCATTATCCCGACCTGCGCGCCCCCGCCACCCCCGAGGCGATCCTGGCCGCGATTCACCGCGCGGAGGGCACATGAGCCTGTCCCCCGATCTGCTTGCAAAGGCCGCGCGCCGGGGCGCGTTCGTGCGCGTGCTGGTCGCGGGCACGCAGGGCTCCGCGCCGCGCGAGGCGGGAGCGGAAATGCTCGTCTGGCCGGACGGGACCGAGGGCACGATCGGCGGCGGCCCCCTGGAATGGGCCGCGATCGAGACCGCACGGCGCGCAACGCTTCCGCGCATCGAACGCATCGCGCTTGGCCCCGCGCTTGGCCAGTGCTGCGGGGGCGCGGTCACGCTGGTGATGGAGCGGTTCGACGCGCAAGACGTGGGTGCCATTCCCCCCGGCTTTCACGCGCGTCGCATCGACGGCCCCGAACGCATGCCCCCGGCCGCCGACCGCGCCCTTGCGGCCATGCGGCGGCAGGGGATGGCGGCGCCCGCCCTTGTGGATGGCTGGTTGATCGAGGCGGTCGCGGCTGCGCCCATGCCGGTCTGGATCTGGGGCGCGGGCCATGTCGGGCGCGCCATCGCGGGCGTTCTTGCGCCGCTTCCGGGCTTTGCGATCCACTGGATCGACACCGACCCGGCACGGTTTCCCGATGACGATCCGGGCACCACGCGGCTGATGGCGCAATCGCCCGAAACGCTTGTGCCGCTTGCCCCGCGCGATGCCGCGCATCTTGTCCTGACCTATTCGCATGCGCTGGATCTGGAACTGTGTCACCGGATCCTGTTGCACGGATCGCGTTTTCTTGGCCTGATCGGCTCGGCCACCAAGCGCGAGCGATTCCGCCGCCGATTGCGCCTTCTGGGTCATCAGGGCGACGATATCGCGCATCTGATTTGCCCAATCGGAGAACCGGCGCTTGGAAAGCATCCGCAGGCCATTGCTGTCGGCGCCGTCGCCGCGCTACTGAAAGAACAGAATGCGGCCCGCACGGAACGCGCCGCCACCAAGGGGAGACGTGCCGTTTGACTGGGGATGAAACGCTGCTTGCGGTCGACGGGCTGACCAAGGCCTATCCGGGTGTCGTGGCCAATGACGGGGTCAGCTTTTCCGTCGCTCCGGGCGAGGTTCACGCGCTTCTGGGTGAAAACGGCGCGGGGAAATCCACGCTGGTCAAGATGATCTACGGCCTCGTGCGGCCCGATCAGGGCACGATGCGCTTTCGCGGCGCCCCCTATGCCCCGGCCGAGCCGCGCGCCGCGCGCGCCGCGGGCGTTGCCATGGTGTTCCAGCATTTCTCGCTGTTCGAGGCGCTGAACGTGGCCGAGAACGTGGCGCTTGGCATGGAGAACCCGCCGCCCATGCGCACGCTTGGGCAGCGCATCCGTGAGGTTTCGCAGACCTACGGGCTGCCGCTCGATCCCGACCGCCTGGTGGGCGATCTGTCGGCCGGCGAGCGTCAGCGGGTCGAGATCATCCGCTGCCTGCTGCAAGACCCCAGGCTGCTCATCATGGACGAACCGACCAGCGTGCTGACCCCGCAAGAGGTGGAGATCCTGTTTCACACCCTTCGCAAGCTCTCGTCCGAAGGCACGGCAATCCTTTACATCTCTCACAAGCTTGAAGAGATCCGCGCGCTTTGCGATCACGCGACCATCCTGCGCGGCGGCCGCGTGGTGGGCAGTTGCATCCCGCGCGAAAAGACCGCCCGCGAGCTGGCCGAGATGATGGTCGGCGCCGAGCTGCAACTGACCGACCGCGCCGGGCGCACCGCCGGAGAGGTGGCGCTGGAGGTCGCAGGGCTGAGCCTTGCACCGCTGTCGCCCTTCGGGCCCTCGCTCAAGGATGTGGGGTTCGAGCTGCGCATGGGCGAGATCCTCGGGATCGGCGGGGTCGCGGGCAACGGACAAGAGGAACTGCTGGCCGCCCTCTCGGGCGAGCGGCCGACGGCCCCCGGAACGGTCATGCTGGGGGGGGCGGATATCGCGGCACTTGGCCCCAACCCGCGCCGCGCGCTTGGAATTCTGGCCGCGCCCGAGGAACGGCTGGGCCATGCCGCCGTGCCGGACATGAGCCTGACAGAAAATGCCATCCTGACCGGCAGCGTGCGCAAGCCGCTGACGAAGAACGGCTTCATCGACATGGCCGCCGCCCGCGGCTTCGCCGACGAGATCATCCGCGCCTTCGATGTCCGCACGCCGGGCGCACATGTCGCGGCGCGCGCGCTTTCGGGCGGGAACCTGCAAAAATACGTCATCGGCCGCGAGGTTCTGCAAGAGCCGCGCGTGCTGATCGTCAACCAGCCCACCTGGGGGGTGGATGCCGCCGCCGCCGCCGCGATCCGCCAGGCGCTGCTGGACCTGGCCGCGCGCGGCGCGGCGGTGATCGCCATCAGTCAGGACCTTGACGAGCTGCTGGAGATTTCGGATCGTTTCGCCGCCCTGAACGAAGGGCGCCTGTCCGCGCCGCGTGAAACCGCGGCCCTGACGCTGGAAGAGATCGGCCTGATGCTTGGCGGGGCCCATGGCATGCAGGAGGCCGCGCTATGATCACCCTGGTCAAACGCCCCGCCCCCTCGCGTCTGTGGGCATGGTCGACGCCGCTTCTGGCCGTTCTGGCCACGATGATCGCGGGTGGGGTGTTGTTCGCCCTGCTGGGCAAGAACCCGTTCGAGGCGATCCGCACGATCTTCTGGGACCCGCTTTTCGGCCCCAACGCCGCCTATTTCCGGGGCCAGCTTCTGGTCAAGGCGGGGCCGCTGATCCTGATCGCCTCGGGGCTGGCGGTGGGGTTCCGGGCGGGCGTGTGGAATATCGGGGCCGAGGGGCAATATGTCATCGGCGCGATCTGCGGCGCCTCGGTGGCGCTTGCCGCCTATCCGGCCGAAAGCGGGCTTCTGTTTCCCGCGATGGTGCTGGCCGCGGCGATCGGGGGCTGGGCCTGGGGGATGATCCCGGCGGTCCTGAAGAACCGTTTCGGGGTGTCCGAGATTCTCGTGTCGCTGATGCTGGTCTATGTGGCCGAGAACCTTCTGGCCTACATGGCCTTCGGGCCGCTGAAGAACCCGCAAGGCTTCGGCTTTCCCGGCTCGCGCAACCTGCAACAATATCCGGCCGCGCATAACCCCGAACTGATCGCCGGGACGGGGATGCACTGGGGCGTCGTGGCGGCCCTTCTGGCGGTTGCGGGCGCCTATGTGCTGATGCATCGCCACATCGCGGGGTTCCGCATCCGCGTCGCGGGCGAGGCCCCCCGCGCGGCGCGTTTCTCGGGCGTGGTGCCCGCGCGGCTGGTGGCGTTCTGCCTTGGGCTTTCGGGCACGCCCGCGGGGCTTGCGGGCCTGTTCGAGGTGGCCGGCCCCGCCGGCCAGATCACCGACAGCTTCAACGCGGGCTACGGCTTTACCGCGATCATCGTGGCCTTTCTGGGCCGGCTGCACCCGATCGGCATCCTGCTGGCGGGGCTTCTGATGGCGCTGACCTATATCGGCGGGGACATGGCGCAGCTGATGCTGCAACTGCCCGCCGCCGCGATCCAGGTGTTCCAGGGGATGCTTCTGTTCTTCCTTCTGGGCTTCGATTTCCTGACCAATTACAGCATCCGCATCCGGGGGGCGCTCGCATGATCATCGGCGGCATCGACATCATCGCGCTTGTCGCCACGCTCATGGCGGCCTCGACCCCGGTGCTTCTGGCCGCCACGGGTGAGCTGGTGGCCGAGAAGTCGGGCGTGCTGAACCTGGGCGTCGAGGGGATGATGATCATGGGTGCGGTCGGCGGTTTCGCCGCCGCCGTCAGCACCGGAAGCCCGGTCCTGGGTTTTGCGGCCGGCGCGGTCGCGGGCGCGGTCCTGGCGCTTCTGTTCGCCTTTCTCACGCAGGTTCTCTTGTCCAACCAGGTGGCCACGGGGCTTGCGCTGACGCTGTTCGGCCTTGGCCTTTCCGCGCTGATCGGCAAGGGGTTCGAGGGCATCCGCCCGCCCCCCACCGCCAAGGTGCCCTTCGGCCCGCTGGCCGAGATCCCGGGCCTTGGGCGCATCCTGTTCTCGCATGACTGGATGGTCTACTTCTCGCTCTTGCTGGTGGCGGCAACCTGGGCCTTCCTGCGCCATTCGCGCGCCGGGCTGATCCTGCGCGCGGTCGGCGAAAGCCATGACGCGGCCCATGCGCTTGGATATCGGGTGGTGGCGGTGCGGATCGGCGCGCTTGCCTTCGGGGGCGCACTTGCCGGGCTTGGCGGCGCCTATCTCAGCCTTGTGCGCGTGCCGCAATGGACCGAAGGCATGACCGCGGGCGCCGGCTGGATCGCCCTTGCGATCGTGGTCTTCGCAAGCTGGCGGGCCGAACGGGTGCTGCTTGGCGCCTATCTGTTCGGCGGCATCACGGCGGCACAGTTGCAGTTGCAGGCCGCGGGCTATGCCATTCCCGTGCATCTTCTGTCGATGGCGCCCTTCGTCGTCACCATCGTGGCGCTCGTGCTGATCACGGCGCTGCACCGCCAGGGATCGCAGGCCGCACCGGCCAGCCTTGGCCGCGCCTTCCACGCCTCAAGCTGAGGCAGGATTACCGCCCCAACACGGGGCCCAACCAACGGGGAGTTCCCATGAACCGCAGATCCTTTCTGACCACCACCGCCGCAACGGCCCTCATTGCCGCCGCCTCCGGCCTGCCCGCCCTGGCGCAGGAACCGCTGAAGGTGGGCTTCATCTATGTCGGGCCGGTGGGGGATATGGGCTGGTCCTACCAGCACGATCTGGGCCGCAAGGCGATCGAGGAGGCCTATGGCGAAAAGGTCGTCACCTCTTACGTCGAATCCGTGCCCGAAGGCCCCGACGCCGAGCGCGTGCTGACCCAGATGGCGCTGGAAGGCAACAAGCTGATCTTCGCAACCTCGTTCGGGTTCATGGATTCGGTGATGAATGTCGCCGCGAAATTCCCCGATGTGAAATTCGAACATGCCACCGGCTACAAGCGCGCCGACAACGTGGCCACCTATGACGCGCGCTTCTACGAAGGCCGCGCGGTGATCGGCACCATCGCGGGCCGGATGACCAAATCGAACAAGATCGGCTATATCGGCTCGTTCCCGATCCCCGAGGTGGTGCAGGGCATCAACTCAAGCTTCATCCACGCCCGCAAGGTCAACCCCGATGTCGAGATGAAGGTGGTCTGGGCCTATACTTGGTTCGACCCGGCGAAAGAGGCCGACGCCGCCGCCGCCCTGA
>CALMEG010000020.1 GCA_937863185.1 uncultured Paracoccaceae bacterium
GATGCCGATATCGCGGCCCTTGTTCTTGACCAGCATGATCAGCCCCGAGGTGATGTTCATCGCCGCGATCAGCACCAGCACCGACAGGATCACGAACATCACGTTATCCTCGATGTCGAGCGCGCGCAGGAAACTGCCCGAGCTGTCGCGCCAGCTCCACAGAAGGGTGCCCGGCCCGCCCGCCGCGATCAGCGGTCCGGCCCAGTCCTCGACCGCCTCGGGATCGGTGACCGAAACCTCGATCTCGTCGGCGCCGCCCTCGCGGTTGAAATAGGATTGCGCCTCGGCAAAGGGCATGTAGATGCGCGTGCGGTCGATATCCCACCGGCCGGCGGTGAAGATATAGACCACCTCATAGGCGTTCACTCGCGGGCTGGTGCCGAAGGCCGTCTTCGCGCCATTGGGCGAGATCAGGCGCACCCGGTCGCCGATTCCGACGCCCAGCTCGCGCGCAAGGCCCGAGCCGATGGCGATCCCGTCCCCGAAACGCGCCAGGTCGCCAAGCGCGGTTTCGGGGTTCGCCACGCGGGGGATGGTCGCCAGATCCGCGCCCGAGATCCCGAAAACCTCGGCCACGTTCGCGCGTTCGCCCATCGTGGCCATGACCTGCCCGCGCACCAGCGGGGCCGCGCGCGTCACGCCGGGCACGGCACGGATCCGCTCGGCCCGTTCGGCATAATCGCGCAGCAGGCTTGAGGTGACACCGCTTCCCGGCACCACCTCCTGCGGGGCCGAATAGACCGTCATATGCGCGTTGGAACCAAGGATCGTATCCACGAATTCCGCGCGGAACCCCGCGCGCACGGCCAGCGTCAGGATCAGCGCGGCCACGCCAAGGGTGATGCCGGTCAGGCTTATCCATGTCATCACGCTGACCCCGCCCTCGGCGCGGCGCGCGCGCAGGTAGCGCCAGGCGATCATGAATTCGAAGCCGGAGAACGGGGCGGTGCGTTGGGCCATGCGGGTCTTTCCCTAGATCGCGCGCAAACTGGATGCGGCCGGATCAAAGGTCAAGGGCAGAGCGCTCACGCCTGCGTTGGGCTATTGCGGCAAAAGATGCTCGTAGCGCGCATCCGTCAGGGTGTTGAGGAAGGCCACGATCGCGTCGATGCGCGCATCGTCAAGCGCGGGGCCATGCTCAAGCTCTTCCAGCGACAGGGTGCCGGGCACCTCGGGCGCGTCATAGGGCTGGCCGGTCTCGGGGTTGATCCCGGCCGAGGCCTTGCGCGAATTATACTTGTTGTAGAACAGGATGACCGTGCGCAGATCCGCGAAGACGCCGTTATGCATGTAAGGGCCGGTCACCGCCACATTGCGCAGCGTGGGCACCTTGAACCGGCCGTCCTGGGCCGGGTCGTCGATGGCCGGATTTTCCAGAAGCCCGTGATCGACATGCCCCGCGCCCAGCCCGTTCAGCGCACGCGCCGCGGGATTCGGGGGAACGCCGATATTGTGATACTCATAGTTCGAAAACGTCTCTTTTTCCGTCAGCGGACCGGGATTCAACTGGTGGCAAAGGTGGCAATTCGTAAACTGCTGCGAAAAGAACAAAAGCCGCCCCAGCTCTTCCTCGTCGCTCAGCCGTGCCTCTCCGCGCAGGTAGCGGTCGTATTTGCTGTCGAAGGGGGCGAAGGTTTCGGTCTGCTCGAAGGCGGCGATCGCCCTGGCCACGGCGGCAAAGGCCAGATCGGGATCGGAGGCCGCGCCCGCACCGCCAAGCGCGCGCAGCGTCGCCGCATGGCGCGGATCTTCGGCCAGGCGCGCCGCGACCGCGGCCGCATCGGGCATGCCCATCTCGATCGGGTTGAGCGGCGGGCCCGCCGCCTGATCGGCCAGCGTGGCGGCGCGCCCGTCATGGAAATGGCCGCCTTTCCACTTGCCCTCGGGCGTGCGCGTGAAGGCGGGCGAGAACTTCGCATAGGCCGCGGTCGGCGCGTTGCGGTCGCCAAGC
>CALMEG010000021.1 GCA_937863185.1 uncultured Paracoccaceae bacterium
TTCGGGAATTCCTGCCCGATCATCGCGGCGGCCACCGGATCGGTGTCGGTGCTGCCCGCGGCCTCGACCGCCTGGACCCACATGTTGAAGCCGATATAGGTGGCCTCCATCGGATCGTTGGTCACGCGGTTTTCCCCCATGCGCGCCTTCCATGCGGCGACGAAGGCCTCGTTGGCCTCGCTTTCGGCGGTTTCGAAATAGTTCCACGCCGCCAGGTGCCCCACGAGGTTCGAGGTATCGAGGCCCGACAGCTCTTCCTCGCCGACCGAGAAGGCCACAACGGGAATATCGTCGGCGCTGATGCCGGCGGCGGCCAGTTCCTTGTAGAACCCGATATTGGCGTCGCCGTTGATGGTGGAGATCACGCCCACCTTCTTGCCGTCCGCGCCAAGGGCCACCACGTCGGCCACGATCTTGGACCAGTCGGAATGCCCGAAGGGCGTGTAGTTCACGAAGATGTCCTCGGCCGGGATGCCCTTGGACTTGAGGTAGGCTTCAAGGATGTTGTTGGTCGTGCGCGGATAGACATAATCGGTCCCCAGAAGCGCGAACTTCTCTACCCCCAGCTCATCCAGGAAATAGTCGGTGGCCGGGATCGCCTGCTGGTTCGGCGCCGCGCCCGTGTAGAAGACGTTCTTCGAGCTTTCCTCGCCCTCGTACTGCACCGGGTAGAACAGCAGCCCGTTCAGCTCCTCGATGACCGGCAGCACCGATTTGCGGCTGACCGAGGTCCAGCAGCCGAAGATCACGTCCACATCCGACACGGTGATCAGCTCGCGCGCCTTCTCGGCGAAAAGCGGCCAGTCCGATGCCGGGTCGACCACCACGGCCTCAAGCTGTTTGCCAAGCACGCCGCCCTTGGCGTTCTGCTCGTCGATCAGCATCAGGACGGTATCCTTCAGCGTGGTTTCCGAGATCGCCATCGTCCCGGACAAGGAGTGCAGCACGCCGATCTTGATCGTGTCATCCGCGGCCCAGGCAGAGCCGGCGGCCAGTGCGCCCATCGCGCTGCTGAGCAGAAATGTCTTAAGTCGCGTCATCTGTGTCCCCTTCAAGAGCCGTCCGTATCTTTCCGGCAGCGGAAAATCGGCTTATCCTTGGACGGCAATGTTCATTGCACCCAGTGCGGTGGGGACGGAGTTGCAGGCCATTCTCCACCGCACACCCATTTGCCCGGCCCGATGCCCGGCGTGACGATGAAGCCGGTAATGCTGCAATGCGGCAATGGCGGGCTGGGGGATTCCGCAAGCAAAGGCGCCAGATCGCGGGTATTGCCCGAATTCTTGGCAGTTGCCGGCTGCTATGCAAAGGATGGTGGCAGAATGTGATCGCCCGGCGCCCCGGATTGCCGGGCGCAGGCGCGGTGCCTAACGGGTCAGGCTGTCCTCGGCGACTGCCGTGGCGATCTGTTGCAGGATGTCGGGATTGGCCGCCAGCACGCGGCTCCAGTTCGGGATGAAGGGCGTCTCCATCGGGTTTTCCAGAAAGACGTTGCCTGCCTCGACGATATTTGCCGCGAAAAGTTCAACCGCCTTTTCCTCGCCGTGGCGGTCGAGCGTCAAGCCGTTCATGCGTGCGTCGTTATAGTAAGCTTCCAGCAGGTCCAGCGCGATGCGGTAATAGGTGGCCTTGAGCGTCCGGAAATGCTCGTTCGAGCAGGTTACCCCGTCGGTGGCCAGCTTGCGGAAAAGCGATTTCGAGATGTCCATCGACATCCGCGACAGCCCGTTGGTCGCATCGTCTTCGGACAGGGGCTGGTGCTTGTGATCGTAACGGTCCGAGATATCGGCCTGACAGATCGCGTGGCGCGACAGGTTGCGCCAGACCTCGGACAACACGCCGATCTCCAGCCCCCAGTCGGAGGGGATGCGCATGTCCGGCAGGATAGCGGTGCGCATGGCGAACTCTCCGGCCAGCGGGTAGCGAAAGCCTTTCAGGTATTCCAGGTAGTCATGCGCGCCGAAACATTTCTGAAGGGCCAGCAGAAGCGGCGTCACCAGAAGGCGCGTTACCCGGCCGCCAAGCCGCTGATCGGCGATGCGTGGATAATATCCCTTGCAGAATTGATAGGGAAATTCGGGATTGGCGACCGGGTAGACAAGGCGGGACAGCATCTCGCGCTTATAGGTGACGATGTCACAATCGTGCAGCGCGACCACGTCGGAATTGGCCGAGGCGAGCGTGTGGCCGATGCAATACCACACATTGCGTCCCTTGCCGGGTTCGGCCGGGGCAAGGCCGGCCCTTTGCAGGCCGTCATGGATCTGGCGCAGACGCGGGCCATCGTTCCAAAGGATGTCGTGGCGTTGCGGCAGGCGTGCGAAATAGTTGCGCGCAAAGGCGAACTGCTCGGCGTCGGCCCGGTCGAGGCCGATGACGATATGGTTGATATACGATGCGCCCTCCAACTCATCCAGGATGCCGGCAAGGGCAGGGGTTTCAAGCTCCGAGAACAAGGAGGGCAGGATCAACGTGATCTTGCGCTTTTCGGCAAAGATCTTCAGGTGGCGTTCCAGATCGTCGATCGGGCGCTGGTTGAGGCTGTGAAGCGTGGCGACGCTGCCTGTCTGGTGAAAATCGGACACTATACCTCCTGGTCGGTGCTTTGGTGCAACTCGTCGATAAGGGCCGATAGCGATGCGGCCCATCCCGCGGGTCCGGGAAGGCGGGCGCGGCGAATGCGGCCTGCGGCCTCGTTGCGCAGCATCGGCAGGGGCGCATGCGCGGGGTTGGGGATGACAATGCCGTAATCGGCCGTTTCCAGCATCGCTGTATCGTTGGGCGCATCACCGAGCGCCACGGTGATGCGGGGCAGGGGATATTGCGCGGCGATGCCCGCCATCTGGTCGGCTTTTGAAACCTTGCCGAGCGACAGGGTCAGGAAACGGCCGCCGGATTGTGCATGCACACCGGCCTTTTCAAGCGCGGAAAGGAAGCGCGCCCTTTCGGTATCGTCACCAGTAAACAGGCCCGGCTCCGAGAAGTCGCGCGCCCGTGCTCGCAGGGCAGCGTGCGGCGAAAGGCCGGTAAGCGCGGCAAGCTGTTCCACAGTCCAGTCGGAAAATCCGCTGAACTGCGCGCGCATCACCGCGGGCAGGGTATCTAGCGCCGCGCGCAGCCGCCGATGCGTGGCCGTATCTCCGGGGCGGACTTGCCCGGCAGGCAGAAGCCCCGCACCGTTTTCCACGATCGCCGGGCAATCGGCAAAGCCCAGATCGGCGCGCAGCCCGGACATTTCGGTGGCGGTCTTGCTGGAGGCGAGGATGAGCGCAATTCCCTCGCGGCGCATCCGTTCCAGAACGGGGCGCGCGGGGGCATAGCTGTAGCTGTCATGATCTAGCAATGTGCCGTCAAGGTCCGTGAAGACGATGATCCGGGGTGCACGCTTCATCAAGCGGCCCCATTGGTGATCCAGCGCGACTGATAGGGCGCAAGGCGGATGGTGCCGCCTTTCTCGTCAACCGGCTCGTCTGTCAGAAGATCGAACCAGTTGTGCCCGTCGATCAGGTTGAGCGACAGCGCCGGAATCTCTTGCGGCTGGTCGGTGACGTTGTTGAGCACGAAGATGCTTTGGGCGCGATCGAGGCTTTGACGCCAGAAGCCGAAGATCTCATCGGGCAGTTGCAGCGTGAACTGGGTGGCATTGGGGTGGAAGGCTGCCTGTCGGCTACGCAGCCCGATCATGCGCTTGAGTGTGCCGAAAACCTGTGCGGTGGTGCTGTCCGGATCGGCCAACAGGTTCTGCAATTCCCGGTAATCCAAAGGGCGCCGGTTGATGGCGCGATTGTAGCCCAGTTTCTCGACGCCGTCGGTATCGTTGGGCGTGGCCAGAAGAGAATGGATGTAGAAGGCCGGAATTCCTTCAAGCGCCATGGCAATGGCCTGAGAGCAAAGGAACCGCTCCATGTTCAACTCGTCGCGCCCGTGCACCGTGCCGCCAAGCGCATCGTAAAGCGAGACGTTCATCTCATAGACCTTCTGGCCGCCATCGGGCGTGCCCCGCATCGACACGAGGCCACCAAACCCCTGCACGGCCGCGATCATGCCGGCGATGTCCTCTTCCGGGATCAGCCCCTCGGCCGGGCGCATCCCGATCCCGTCATGCGATGCGGTAAAGTTCAGGTAGGTGCATCCAAGCGGGGCCGGGGGCATTGCCATCTGCCAGTTGCGCAAATGGCGCGCGGTGCCATTGAGAAGCGCGTGCAACACAAGGGGCGGCAGCGGAAAGTTGTAGATGACATGCGCCTCGTTGCGATTGCCGAAGTAGCTCAGGTTCTCGGCATTGGGCACGTTGGTCTCGGTGACGATCACCACCGGCTTGTCATTGTAGTCCAGCAACAGCCGCATGAGGCGGATGACGGCGTGGGTCTGGGGCAGGTGGACGCAAGGGGTGCCGATCTCTTTCCACAGGAAGGCCACGGCATCCAGGCGCACGGTGCCGATACCGTGATCGACATGCGCGCGCAGGACTTCGAGGAACGCCAGCAAGACCTCAGGGTTGGAAAAGTCGAAATCCACCTGATCTTGGCTGAAGGTGCACCAGACATGCCGGGGGCCGTTCGCGGTTTCCACCCTGCGCAGAAGTGCGTGGGCGCGAGGGCGGACGACCTCGCTCAGATCCGCAGCGGGGTCGGCCTCGAAGAAGAAGCGGTCATAGGGGGCATGGCCCTGAAGATAGTCGCTGAACCACGGGCTCTGGCTGGAGCAGTGGTTGAGCACCAGATCCGACATCAGCCGGAACTCGGCACCGATGCGGCCGATGTCCTGCCACGATCCCAGCTGGCTGTTGACCGCGAAATAATCGGTGACCGCGAAACCGTCATCCGAGGTGAAGGGAAAGAAGGGCAGGATATGGATGCCGCGGATCGCGTCCGACAGGTAGCGGCTTGCGAAATCACGCAGCAGGTCCAGCGGGCGGTGTTCCCCGTCGGTGATCGAATTGCCATAGGTGATGACGTAATTGTCGGCCTGGCTCCAGAGCGTATTTCCCGCGTTGCGCGCCTTGCGCCGCAGCGCCCGCCCGTCGGGCCAGAAAGTGCTTGCGATCCGATCAACCAGCGCGCCTGCATCCGCGTCGGGGTAAAGCGTGCCGACAAGCTGGCGCAACCCCTCTCCGAGCTTGCCCGGCAGATGCGTGGCATCGCGCCTGTCTGCTGCTTCCGGCCGGGTCGGGGCAGTGTCCTCCGGCGGGCCGGCATCCGTGTGCCGCATCTCGGTATCCTTGGTCATTCGACCTCGCTTTGCAAAACCCGCGCGGGTTGCGTTGCGGATCTTCTCAGGCCCGCTCTGCCAGCGGTGCAAGCCCTCCGATCCGGGACAGGTGGTCCAGAATTTCATCCACGCCCTCGCCCTTGCGCAGGGATGCAAAAAGATAGGGCCGCGTCCCGCGCATCCGCGCCGCGTCCCGGTCCATGACCTCGAGCGAGGCGCCCACATGGGGCGCGAGGTCGGTCTTGTTGATGATCAGAAGATCGGATCTGGTGATTGCGGGGCCGCCCTTGCGGGGAATTTCCTCGCCTGCGGCCACGTCGATCACATAGACGGTCACATCGGCAAGCTCGGGGCTGAAGGTGGCCGACAGGTTGTCGCCGCCGCTTTCGATCAGCACCACCTCCAGTTCGGGGTGGCGGGCCTGCATCTCGGCCACGGCGGCAAGGTTGATCGAGGCATCCTCGCGGATCGCGGTATGCGGGCAGCCGCCGGTCTCCACGCCGATGATCCGGTCCGAGGGCAGGATCTGCATGCGCATCAGCGCCTCGGCATCCTCGCGGGTGTAGATGTCGTTGGTGATCACCCCGACCGAGATGGCCGGGTGCATCGCCTGGGCAAGCCGGGCGGTCAGCGTGGTCTTGCCGGCGCCGACCGGGCCGCCGATCCCGATGCGCAGGGGGCCGTTCATTCGGGTCATGAGCGGAAAAGCCTTGTGGTGAGGGTTTCGTGCCGCATCGCGGCAATATCGGAAAGGAAGGCGGTGCTTGTCATGTCCTCGGGCGTCAGCCCGGCGGTTTGCGCTGCCACACGCGCGCAAAGCGGCGACAGATGCGCAAGCACGGCCTGCCCCTCGGTCTGGCCAAGGGGCACAAGCCGGACGGCGGCAGACACAAGGTTCGACATCACGCCCTGCAGGAACATCGCCACCGTAGGTTCCAGCGGAAGCCCGGCCAGCCCCGCCGCCCGCCCGACTGCCACGGGATAGGTCAGCGCGGCGATGTCATGCCCGGTCAGGGCCGCCGTGGTGCGTGCGAAGGCCGCGCCCTGAAGCGCGCTTTCGCGCAGCCGCTCGGCCGAGGCGGCAAAGGCGCGCGCGGTGGCGTCGATCCTGTCGGTTTCGGCCTGTGAACGCGCCCGCCATGCCGCGCCCAGAAGGATCGCGTCATTGCGTCCGCTGCCATGCAGCAGCACATCCTCGAGCCATACCCGCAAGGCCGCCGCGCTGCGCAGGGTGCCGTCCTGCACGGCGGTCTCCAGCCCGTGCGAATAGGCGAAGCCGCCCACCGGATAGGCCGGAGAGAACCATTGCGACAGGATCAGCGCGGCCTCAATGCGCATGGGCGGTGTGTCCGTGTTCATGCGCATGTGTGCGCCCGTGGCCATAGGCGCCACCTTCGGGGCGGAACGCTTCGCGCACGGGGGCGGTTTGCGCGCCCAGATGTTCCAGCATGTGGGCGATGACCGGATCGCGCTGGATCAGCAGGCGGTCGGGCCCGATCTGGCAGGGCGTGTGGCGGTTGCCGATATGCCAGGCCAGCCGGGGCAGGTCGCCGCGCACCTCCAGAAGGTCTTCGGCCGCCGCCCGGATCATCACGCCGCGCCCGCCGGACAGCACCAGCACGTCGCCTTCGTCAAGCGAGGTGGTCTGCGCCAGATCGACCAGAAACGCCGTGCCGCAATCGCTTTCAAGGCGCTTGCGGCGCAGGAAGCGGGCGTCGTAATCCAGCGTGCAGACCAGCGCGGGGCCGCCCCATTCCGAACGGGGCAGGACGCTTTGGGCGGTGGGAAGGGTGGACATCGGAAGACCTCAGAACAGGAAATAGCGTTGCGCCATGGGAAGCACCGTGGCGGGCTGGCAGGTAAGAAGCTCGCCGTCGGCGCGCACCTCGTAGGTTTCGGGATGGACCTCGATCCGGGGCAGGGCGGCGTTCAGGATCAGATCCTTCTTGCCGATCCCGCGCGTGTTCTTCACGGCAAGCACCTGCTTGGCGAGCCCCAGCCGCGCCCGGATGCCCGAGGCTTCCGCGGCTGCCGAGACGAAGGTCACGGCCGAGTGTTCGACCGCCCGCGCCATCGCCCCCCACATCGGGCGCGAATAGACCGGCTGCGGCGTCGGGATCGAGGCGTTGGGATCGCCCATCTGGGCGCAGACGATCATGCCGCCCATCAGCACCATTTCGGGCTTTACCCCGAAAAAGGCCGGGTTCCACAGCACCAGATCGGCGCGTTTTCCCACCTCGACCGAGCCGATGGCCTCTGACACGCCATGCGCGATGGCAGGGTTGATGGTGTATTTCGCAATGTAGCGGCGGACGCGGAAATTGTCGTTCCCGCCGCGTTCCTCGGCCAGCCGGCCACGCTGTTTCTTCATCTTGTCGGCGGTCTGCCAGGTGCGGATGATGACCTCGCCCACGCGCCCCATGGCCTGGCTGTCCGAGGCGATGATCGAGAACGCGCCCATGTCGTGCAGGATGTCCTCGGCCGCGATCGTCTCGCGCCGGATGCGGCTTTCGGCGAAGGCCACGTCCTCGGGGATCGACTTGTCGAGGTGGTGGCAGACCATGAGCATGTCGAGATGCTCTTCAAGCGTGTTCACCGTGAAGGGCCGCGTCGGATTGGTCGATGAGGGCAGGACGTTCGGATCGCCGCAGATCTTGATGATGTCGGGCGCATGGCCGCCGCCCGCGCCCTCGGTATGAAAAGCGTGGATCGTGCGGCCCTTCAGCGCCGCCACCGTTTGTTCCACAAAGCCGGATTCGTTCAGCGTGTCGGTATGGATCATCACCTGGACATCCATGGCGTCGGCCACCGACAGGCAGCAATCTATCGCGGCGGGCGTGGTGCCCCAGTCCTCGTGCAGCTTCATCGCGCAGGCGCCGCCGATCACCATCTCTTCCAGCGCGGCGGGCAGCGAGGCGTTGCCCTTGCCCGAGATGCCGATATTCATCGGCAGCCCGTCGACGGCCTGCAACATCCGCCCGATATGCCACGGGCCGGGCGTGCAGGTGGTGGCAAGCGTGCCATGCGCGGGGCCGGTGCCGCCGCCCAGCATCGTGGTCACGCCCGAATGCAGCGCATCCTCTACCTGCTGGGGGCAGATGAAATGGATATGGCTGTCGAAGCCGCCCGCCGTCAGGATCCTGCCTTCGCCCGCGATGACCTCGGTGCCGGGGCCGACGATGATGTCGACGCCGGGCTGGGTGTCGGGGTTTCCGGCCTTGCCGATCCGTGCGATCCGGCCGTCCTTCAGCCCTATATCGGCCTTGTAGATCCCGCTGTGATCGACGATCAGCGCATTGGTGATGACGGTGTCGACGGCCCCGGCCGCCCGCGTGACCTGGCTTTGGCCCATGCCGTCGCGGATCACCTTGCCGCCGCCGAACTTGACCTCTTCGCCATAGGTGGTCAGGTCGCGCTCGACCTCGATGATTAGGTCGGTGTCGGCCAGCCGCAGCCTGTCGCCCGTGGTGGGGCCGAACATCGAGGCGTAGTCTGCACGGGAAATCTCGCGGGGCATCTCAAAGCTCTCCCATGACCTTTTGATTGAAACCGAAGACGCGCCGGGCGCCGCCGATCGGAATCAGTTGCACCTCGCGCCGCTGGCCGGGCTCGAAGCGCACGGCGGTGCCCGCGGCGATGTCAAGCCGGTGGCCATGCGCGGCCACGCGGTCGAAGTCCAGCGCGGGGTTGGTTTCGGCGAAATGGTAGTGGCTGCCCACCTGCACCGGACGGTCGCCGGTATTGGCGACCATCAGCGTGATCGCGGTGCGACCGGCATTCAGCGTCAGCAGGCCTTCGGCGGGGAAAAGCTCTCCGGGGATCATCGCGCGCGCCTCAGCCGGCCAGCACGAGCGCAGAGCCGGAAAGCGCCACCAGAACCCCCGCCGCGCGGGTCAGCATCGGGCCGCCGAACCGGGCCAGAAGTATCCCGCCCAGCACGCCGGCGGCATGCAGAAACGCCGTGGAAAGCGCAAAGCCCGCAAGATAGGAGAGGGCCGTGGCGCCGCCCATCTCGGCCCCGTGGGCATGGCCGTGAAACAGCGCAAGCGCCCCGGTGATCGTGGCCGCAACGCCAAGCGGTAGGGGCAGGGCAAGCGCGGTCAGAACCCCCAGAAGCAGCACCGAGGCAAGGATCATCGGCTCGACCATCGGCAGCGGCATGCCCGCAAGCGCAAGCGCGAAGCCCGCGCTCATCGTGCCGACAAAGGCCATGGGCAACACGAGGCGCGCCCGCCCGCCCATTACCGTGGCCCAAAGCCCCACCGCCACCATCGCAAGGATGTGGTCGGGGCCGAAGACCGGATGGCTGAAGCCCGCCGCGAACGATCCGTGCGCCGCGGGGTCGAGATGGGCGAAGGCGGGTGTCGCGGCGAAAAGGGCGGGAAGGATCAGCAGGCGTTTCATCGGGATCTCCTCAGCGGATCGGATTGTGGACGGTGACAAGCTTGGTGCCGTCGGGGAAGGTGGCCTCGACCTGCACCTCGGGGATCATCTCGGGGATGCCCTCCATGCATTGCGCGCGGGTAAGGACATGGGCGCCGGCCTCCATCATGTCGGCGACCGAACGGCCGTCGCGCGCGCCCTCGACAACCGCATCGGTGATCAGGGCGATCGCCTCGGGGTGGTTGAGCCTGACCCCGCGCGCGAGCCTTTTGCGCGCGATCTCGGCGGCCATCGCCACAAGCAGCTTGTCCTTTTCGCGCGGGGTCAGTTGCATGGTCAAAGCCTCCAGACGGTGGGCAGGGCGTTATCGGTCAGCCGCTCGAGGATCGGCACGAGCGTGCGGCGCAGAAGAAAGCTGTCGGGGGCAAGAAGGCGCAGCACCAGAATGTCTTCGCCCAGAAGCGAGGCGCCGCCCGTCGGGGGCAGTTCGACGCGCAGGGCATCAAGCTGTGCGGCGGCATCGGGGGCGACATAGACAAGACTGGCAAGCGCCCCGGCGCCCGCGCCCGTCGCGGGGCGCGCCATGCGGGCGGCGGCGTTCCCCTCAAGCGCGATCCCGTCAAGATAAAGCGGGTTCCCGTTGCGCCGGATCTCGACCCGGTCGTGAAAGCGGATATCGCTTAGCGTTTCGCCCATCGCCGCGCGCCCGAGGATCAGGGGTTCCGCCATCAGCAGGCGCGCATCCGTGGCCAGCTCGATCGTCAGCCGCCGCCGCAAGGCGCAGCGCTCGAAGAGGATGGTTTCCTGCGGCAGCCAGTTCAGCCGGCCCCCTTCGGCAACGGAAAGGGTCGTCGT
>CALMEG010000022.1 GCA_937863185.1 uncultured Paracoccaceae bacterium
CTGCCGGCGATGTCCCGGTTGGAGAAGATCGGCGCTTTTGGCCTGACCGAGCCGGAGCGCGGTTCGGCAGCGGGGGACGTGCAAACCCGCGCCCATCGTGACGGCAACGCCTACATCCTCAACGGCAGCAAGCACTGGATCGGTAATGCGTCGCTGGCGGGCGTGCTGATCATCTGGCGCGAACGGCAACTGGGGATTGAACGCGCACGGCAGCGTAAGGCGATGACGCCGCAGGGATAGGCCAGATGCGCGGCAGAGCGCCGGAAGCAACCTCATGGGGTGAAAAAGCTGGCCGATTCGCCTATATTGGGATCAGATGAACGATGGAGGAGGCCAAAATGACCCGTCACATCACCGACCATTCCGAGCCGCAGGCCGAAGGCACGCGGGTGAAGGCATATCTTGATATAGACCGTCAGAAAGGCATGCATCCGGCAGTGCGCGAGCTTTCCAAACGCCCCGCGTCACGCAGCGAGGAAAGCAGCAAGGTGCGTGAATACGCCCGTATCGAGCGCGGCCAGGAAACCTGATCCGGCCTTCGCGCGCCTGTAAAGGGCAGATGGGGCGGGCAGTCGTGCCCGCCCCTTATTATTAGCTGCGCACCAGCTTTTCGTAGGCTTCCGAGATGTCGCGCGTCATCGCACCCACCTCGAAGCTATAGTCGCCGATCTGGCCCACCGGCGTCACCTCGGCGGCGGTGCCGGTCAGCCAGCACTGCTCGAATCCCTCAAGCTCTTCGGGCATGATGTGGCGCTCATGCACGGTCACGCCGCGGTCGCGCAGCATTCCGATCACCGTCTGGCGGGTCAGGCCATTCAGGAAGCAGTCGGGCTTGGGCGTATGCACCTCGCCGTCCTTGACGAAGAAGATATTGGCGCCGGTCGCCTCGGCCACATAGCCGCGATAGTCGAACATCATCGCGTCCGAGCAGCCCTTGGCCTCGGCGGCGTGCTTGGACATGGTGCAGATCATGTAAAGACCTGCGGCCTTCGCCTCGCACGGGATCGTCGCGGGATCGGGGCGGCGCCATTTGGCGATGTCGAGCTTGGCGCCCTTCATCTTCGCATCGCCGTAATAGTTGCCCCATTCCCAGCCGGCCACGGCCATGCGGACGGGGTTGCGCCGGGCCGAGACGCCCATGTCTTCACCCGCCCCGCGCCAGGCAACGGCGCGCACATAGGCGTCTTTCCAGCCATTGGCCTCGAGCATGGCGTATTTCGCGGCTTCGATCTCTTCGACGGAATAGGGGATTTCCATGTCCAGCAGGTTGGCGGAACGGCGCAGGCGCTGCGAATGCTCTACCCCTTTGAAGATGCGGCCGTTATAGCACCGCTCTCCCTCGAAAACGGACGAGGCATAGTGCAGGGCGTGGGTCAGGATATGCACCTGCGCATCGCGCCACTCCACCAACTTGCCGTCGAGCCAGATCTTGCCATCGCGGTCATCATAGGCACCAGCCATTCTCTTCCTCCTTCGGACAAGCCGATTTGCGAATGTTGCGTATATTATGTCCGTTTCGGACATAATATTGCGCGAAATCTGCGGATCGGTAACAATTGATTCTTGGAAAGTCAACAACACTGACGTAAAGTCCCAAAAAAGCATGAGGGTGGGAATGGCAGATACGGCGGCCCAGAGCGGCGAGACCCTTCTGTTTCTGACAGATGAGCAACTGCGCAAGGGCATCGAGGCGATGTTCTTCGCCTATCGCGGCTTCACCGCCGATCCCGACCGCATCCTTGAGAAATATGCCTATGGCCGCGCCCATCACCGCGCCATTCACTTCATCCACCGCCAGCCGGGGCTGACGGTCACGGCGTTGCTCGCGGTTCTCGGCGTGACCAAGCAAAGCCTCAACCGCGTGTTGCGCACGCTGATCGCGGACGGCCTTGTCGAGAACCGCGTCGGGCGCAAGGACAAGCGCGAACGCCATCTGTTCCTGACCGAGACCGGCGCGGCGCTGGAACGCGAACTCTCCGAGGCGCAGCGGGGCCGGATGCGCGCGGCCTACCGCAATGCCGGACCCCAGGCTGTGGCGGGCTTCCGGCAGGTGCTGGAGGCGATGATGGACCCCGAGATGCGCCGTCACTACCAGATGCTGAGGGACGGGCCGTGATGGCTGCGCCGCAGCAATCCGCGCCGCATCTACTGATCGTCGACGATGACGAGCGGATTCGCGGGCTCTTGCAGAAATTCCTGATGCGCAGCGGGTTCCTTGTGACCTCGGCGCGCGATGCGGCGCATGCCCGGCGCCTTCTGGACGGGCTGGAATTCAACCTGATCGTGCTGGACGTGATGATGCCCGGCGAGGACGGCCTGAGCCTCACGCGTGAGCTGCGCAAGCGGATGGCCACGCCGATCCTGCTTCTGACGGCCCGCGGCGAAACCCGCGACCGGATCGAGGGGCTGGAAGCGGGGGCCGACGACTACCTGGCCAAACCCTTTGAACCGAAAGAGCTTTTGCTGCGCATCAACGCCATCCTGCGCCGCGTGCCGCAAGAGGCGCAGACGGGGCCGAAATACCTGCATCTGGGCCCGCTGCGCTATGACCGCGACCGCGGAGAGCTGTGGCAGGGCGAAAGCCCGGTGCGCCTGACGGCGACCGAATCCGCGCTGATGCGAATCTTCGCCGCGCATGCCGGCAGCGTGGTCAGCCGCGCCGACCTGATCGACGAGCTGGGCCGCGAGCGCGGCGCGGGCGCCGAAGAGGGCGGCGGCGACCGGGCGGTCGACGTGCAGATCACCCGGCTGCGCCGCAAGATCGAGCCCGACCCGCGCGAGCCGCGCTTTTTGCAGACCGTGCGCGGCGCGGGCTACATGCTGGCCCCCGACTGAGCTTTCCCCGGACGCGCAACATGTTGCACTGCGGCACTTGGCACCGCCCGTGCGCTATTGTCCGCTGGACTGACGTGGATGTGATTGCTAATAGGTCGGCCATGTTCGGCGGCACCATGTGCGGCCCGCAACGTCGTATCGGCCCATTCCACGGCCCGGGAAGGAGAGAGTTCGTGTCCCACGCAGAAGATCACGCAGGCACCCGGAGGGATTTCCTCTACTATGCAACCGCCGGCACGGGCGCCGTTGTCACCGGCACGGCCGTCTGGCCGCTGGTGAACCAGATGAACGCATCGGCGGACGTCAAGGCGCTGTCCTCGATCTATGTCGACATCTCGGGCGTCGAGACCGGCACCCAGCTGACGGTGAAATGGCGCGGCAAGCCGGTGTTCATCCGCCGCCGCTCGCAAGAGGAAATCGACGCGGCGCGCGCGGACGACTCGGCCGCGCTGATCGACCCGCTGGCGCAAAACGCCAACAAGCCCGATGCCGATGCCTCGGACGCGAACCGCACCCTGGACGAAGCCGGCGAATGGCTGGTGATGATCGGCGTGTGCACGCATCTGGGCTGCGTTCCGATCGGCAACGGCGCGGGCGAGTTCGGCGGCTGGTTCTGCCCCTGCCACGGCTCGCACTACGACACGGCCGGGCGGATCCGCAAGGGCCCCGCACCGCGCAACCTCGACATCCCGGTGGCTCAGTTCACCGACGAAACCACGATCCTGCTGGGCTGAGGGAGAACCTAGATGGCTGGAATTCCGCACGACCATTACGAGCCCAAGACGGGCATCGAGCAGTGGTTGCATAAACGCCTTCCGATCGTCGGACTGATCTATGACACGATCATGATCCCGACGCCCAAGAACCTGAACTGGTGGTGGATCTGGGGCATCGTCCTTGCTTTCTGCCTTGTTCTCCAGATCGTGACCGGCATCGTGCTGGTGATGCACTACACCCCGCATGTCGACCTGGCCTTCGCCTCGGTCGAACATATCATGCGTGACGTGAATGCCGGATGGGCGCTGCGCTACATCCACGCGAACGGCGCCTCGCTGTTCTTCCTGGCAGTCTATATCCACATCTTCCGCGGCCTCTACTACGGCTCCTACAAGGCCCCGCGCGAGGTGACCTGGGTCATCGGCATGATCATCTACCTGTGCATGATGGGCACCGCCTTCATGGGCTACGTCCTGCCCTGGGGTCAGATGTCGTTCTGGGGCGCCACGGTGATCACCGGCCTCTTCGGCGCGATCCCCGGCATCGGCCCGGACATCCAGGCCTGGCTTCTGGGCGGACCGGCGGTCGACAACGCCACGCTGAACCGCTTCTTCTCGCTGCACTACCTGCTGCCCTTCGTGATCGCGGCCCTCGTTGCGGTTCACATCTGGGCCTTCCACACCACCGGCAACAACAACCCGACCGGTGTCGAAGTGCGCCGCGCCTCGAAAGCCGAGGCCGAGAAAGACACCCTGCCCTTCTGGCCCTATTTCGTCATCAAGGACCTCTTTGCCCTGGCACTGGTGCTTCTGGTGTTCTTCGCGGTGGTGGGCTTCATGCCAAACTATCTGGGCCACCCCGACAACTACATCGAGGCAAACCCGCTGGCGACGCCTGCGCATATCGTGCCGGAATGGTATTTCCTGCCCTTCTACGCGATCCTGCGCGCCTTCACCTCGGATGTCTGGCTGGTGATGGCGGTCAACTGGATCACCTTCGGCATTGTCGACGCCAAGTTCTTCGGCGTGATCGCAATGTTCGGCGCGATCATCGTCATGGCTCTTGCGCCGTGGCTTGACGCCTCGTCGGTGCGTTCGGGCCGGTATCGCCCGATGTTCAAATGGTGGTTCTGGCTGCTGGCGATCGACTTCGTCGTGCTGACCTGGGTCGGCGCGATGCCGACCGACGGGATCTACCCCTACATCTCGCTGATCGGTGCGGCCTACTGGTTTGCCTATTTCCTCGTGATCCTGCCGCTTCTGGGCGTGATCGAGAAGCCGCTGCCCCAGCCGGCCACGATCGAGGAAGACTTCAACGCCCACTACGGCAACCCGGCCGAGTAAGGAAAAGGACCGATATCATGAAAAAACTTCTGATCTCTGCCATTTCCGCCGTGCTTCTCGGATCGGGCGTCGCCATGGCCGCCGGTGGTGAGGGCCATATTGAAGACGTGGCCTTCAGCTTCGAAAGCCCGTTCGGCAAATACGACCAGCAGCAGCTGCGCCGCGGCTTCCAAGTCTACCGGGAGGTCTGCTCGGCCTGTCACGGCCTGAAATTCGTGCCGCTGCGCTCGCTTGCCGACGAAGGTGGCCCGCAGATGGACCCCACCTGGGTGCGTGCCTTCTCGGCCGAGCTGGACGAGGCCATCGACAAGGAAACCGGCGAGCCGCGCGCGCGCAAGGAAACCGACATGTTCCCGAGCCGCTCGGGCGAGGGCATGGGGCCGGACCTGTCGCTGATGGCCAAGGCACGCGCGGGCTTCCACGGGCCCTACGGCACCGGCATCAACCAGCTGTTCCGCGGCATCGGCGGGCCGGAATACATCGTTTCGGTGCTGACCGGCTATAACGGCGAAGAGAAGGAAGAGGCCGGGTCCTACTTCTACCACAACGCCGCCTTCCCCGGTAACTGGATCGCCATGGCGCCGCCGCTTTCCGACGACCTGATCGAGTACGAAGACGGCCACGAGGCCACCGTGCATCACATGGCCGAGGACGTGGCTGCCTTCCTGATGTGGACGGCCGAGCCGAAGATGATGGCGCGCAAGCAGATGGGCTTTGTCTCGGTTCTGCTTCTGACGCTGCTGACCGTGCTGCTGTATCTGACCAACAAGCGGTTGTGGGCGCCTCACAAGGGCAAGCACGTCTGATCCGGCGCGATCCGCCTGAAGATACGGAAACGCGCCCTTCGGGGCGCGTTTTTCTTATTGCGCATGGCCCCCCAGCGGATGCTGCGCTAGGTTGGGGCGAATTGGAAGGAACCCCCATGGCCGATCCCCGCGCTCCGCGCCTGTGCGTCCTGATCGACGCCGACAATGTCCCCTCCGGCTATGCGGCCGCCATCTTCGAGGAAATCTCGGGGCTGGGCGAGGCCAGCGTGCGCCGCATCTATGGCGACTGGTCGGCGCAGCGCCTTGCCGGATGGGCAAGGCAGGTCGCCACACTCGGGCTGGTGGCCGATCAGCAATTCTCCAATACCAAGGGCAAGAACGCCTCGGATATCGGGCTGGTAATCGCGGCGATGGATTTCCTGCATTCGGGCCTGTTCGACGGGTTCGTGCTGGTTTCGTCCGACAGCGATTTCACCCGGCTGGCGGCGCGCATCCGCGAACAGGGGCTCGACGTCTACGGCATCGGAGAGAAGAAGACGCCCGAAGCCTTCCGCAACGCCTGCAAGCGGTTCATCTATGTCGAGAACCTTGGCGCCGAGAGCGGCGGATCCGAACCTGCCGCCCCGGGCACCCCCGCGACCGAAGGGGCCGAAACCGGCCAGCCCGAGGCGACGAAATTGCCGCCGTCGAAGGCCATCCCGATTATCGTCGCCGCGATGAAACGGATCGGCCTGGAAGAGGAATGGTATTCGCTTGGCCAGCTTGGCCAGTTCATAACCCAGGCAAACCCGGACTTCGACACGCGCACCTATGGCAGCGCAAAACTGTCGGACCTGCTGAAGAAAACCGGCCGCTTCGAGGTGAAGAAGGGCGAAGGCAATCACCTTGTGGTGCGCGACAAGGCCTAGGCCTTTTTCGTGCCGTAACGCGCCAGGAACATCTCGACGGCACCTTGCACCACGCGGTCCTTTTCGGCGCCCGAGGCATGGCCGACAATGCCGCAGCAGATCTTGGTATGCAGATCGGCCTTGCACAGCTCTGCGAACAGATGCGCCGCAAGATCGATATCCTCGATCTCCAGTTCGCCCCGCGCCACCGCCTTGCCCATGTAGTCCATCAAGGTCACATGCACGAAGCCGGGACCGGAGTCGTAGAAGGCGCGTGCCAGTTCGGGGAAACGTTCCCCCTCGGCCACGATCAGACGATAGACACCCTGCCCGATATCCGAGAGCATGAACTCCATGATCTGGCGCGCCGCGATCGACAGCACGACCGCGGGGGGTTGGCCGAAGTCGATCGTCTCGATCGCCTCGTCGGCCTGCCGGCGGCATTCAAGCCGGGCGACCTCCATGAACATCAGCCGCTTGTCGGGGAAATAGCTGTAAAGCGTGGCCTTGCTGACGCCGGATTCACGGGCGATGTCGTCCACGCTCGCGCCCTCGAACCCGTCGCGCAGGAACACGGTCCGGGCCCCGTCAAGAACCTGGTCGAACTTGCGCCCCTTGCGGATTTTATCGGCGTTCATGCTGGCCCCTTACAGGTTGTGCCGCGCGTGTCCCGTTCAACATAGACCGTCCGGTTCAGCTTCGGCAAGCGGATGCCGCCCGTGACGCCGCGCTCAGTCATCGGGCGCATCGTCGGGCCGGTGCAGGACGCCCAGCCTGCGGGCAAGGCCGGGGGCCTTGTGGCGCATGGCGCCGCGCAACGCATAATGGCCGAAATACCACGCCGCCTCGGCCCCCGAGAGGCCCAGGTGGTCACGATAAAGTGCCCAGGTATCGCGCGCCGCCCGCCCCTTGGCCGAGGACAGCGAGGCATGCCCGTGATGATAGGTGCACAGCACCTCGTTCAACCCCACCGCCACACCGCCCGCACGCAAAAGCGCGATCAGGAAGGCGAAATCCTGCCGTCGGCGCAGCTGCGGCATGCGCTGCGCGCCAAGCCAGGCCCGGTCGATCATGACGGTCGAGAAGCCCATGACATTCGTCTTGAGGAAATCCCGGTAGCGGATGCGCCGGGGCAGCCCGAAATGCAGGTCCCGCCCCGTGCCGCCATGGCGCCGGGCATAGGCGGTTGCCCCGATCTGCGCGCGTTCGGCCTCGAGAAAAGCGGTCTGGCGGGCCAGCTTGGGCGGGTGCCACTCGTCATCGGCATCGAGAAACGCCACCCACCGGCCACGCGCCAAGTCCAGCCCGGCATTGCGCGCCGGCCCCGCCCCCTCGTTGCGGGGCTGGCGGATATAGCGGATGCGCGGGTCGCTCAGAAAGGGCGCGACGGCCTTTTCCGTTCCATCCCGCGAGGCATCGTCGATCACGATCGCCTCCCAGTCGTCGAGCGTCTGCGCCTGCACCGAGGCAAGCGCACGCGCCACCGTCGCCTCGGCGTCATGGCAGGGGATTATGGCGCTGACGCGGGGAAGCATCAGCCGATCCGGCCGCGCGCACCGCCGGTCTGGCCGCGGTCGCGCAGCAGTTGGTCAAGGATCACGCAGGCCATCATCGCCTCGGCCACCGGCACCGCGCGGATCCCCACGCAGGGATCGTGCCGCCCCTTGGTGACGACCTCGACCTCTTCGCCCGCCGCATTGATCGAGCGGCGCGGCGTCAGGATCGACGAGGTCGGCTTGACCGAGAAGCGCACCACGACGGGCTGGCCGGTGGTGATGCCGCCCAGAATGCCGCCAGCGTGGTTCGACAGGAATTCGGGCCCCTCCGGCCCCATCACGATCTCGTCGGCATTCTCGATCCCGCTGAGCGCGGCAGCGGCCATGCCCTCGCCGATCTCGACGCCCTTCACCGCGTTGATCGACATCATTGCGGCGGCAAGCTCGGTGTCCATCTTGCCGTAGATCGGCGCGCCAAGACCGGGTGGGCAGCCCTCGGCCACGACCTCGACCATCGCGCCGACCGAGCTGTGCCCCTTGCGGATCGCATCAAGGTAGTCGGCCCATTCGGCCACCACCGCGGTATCGGGGATGAAGAAGGGATTGCGCAGGATCTCGTCGCGGTCAAAGCGCGCCCGGTCGATCTGCTTGACGCCCATCTGCACCATGTATCCGGTGATGCGCAGACCGGGCACCAGTTCGCGCAGCACCGCCTGCGCCACGCCGCCCGCGGCCACGCGCGCCGCCGTTTCCCGCGCGCTGGAGCGCCCGCCCCCACGATAATCGCGCAGCCCGTATTTCTGGTGATAGGTGATGTCGGCATGCCCCGGGCGGAACTGCTGCGCGATGGCACCGTAATCCTTGCTGCGCTGGTCGGTATTCTCGATCATCAGCTGGATCGGCGTGCCGGTGGTGCGCCCCTCGAAGGTGCCCGACAGGATCTTGACCTGATCGGCCTCCTGGCGCTGCGTCGTCATCTTCGACTGGCCGGGGCGGCGGCGATCCAGAAACACCTGGATGAACTCCTCGCTCAGCGCGATGCCGGGCGGGCAGCCGTCGACCGTGGCGCCGATCGCGGGGCCGTGGCTTTCGCCCCAGGTGGTGACGCGGAACATGTGCCCGAAGGTATTGAAGCTCATCTCGGATCTCCTTTGCTAAGGCATTAGCCGCCACCCGGACCTCGCTCAAGCAGATTCCCCTTGCGTCAGGCGTGGCGGCCCCTATGTTTCGCCTTACCTCGGGGTGCTCCGGCAGGGGCTGAGATGCGGCGACGCGAACCCGTTGAACCTGAACCGGTTAAGACCGGCGGAGGGAAGGTATCTCGGGTTTCGCCCGGCCTGACCCCGCCCGTCAGCCATTGGAGAACCTGATGAAACACACTCTGATGCTTGCGGGTCTTTTCGTTGCCACGGCTGCCGTGGCCGATGAAAGCCCCACGCTTACCGTCTATGCGCCCGATTATTTCACCTCGGAATGGGGCCCCGGCCCCGCGATCGAGGACGGGTTCGAGGCCGTCTGCGGCTGCGATCTGAAATTCGTCGCGGGCGATGTTCTGCCGCGCATCCTGCTTGAGGGCGCGCGGACCGAGGCCGATGTGGTGATCGGCCTGAACACCGATGTCACCGCGCGGGCGCGCGCCACCGGCCTTTTTGCCCCCCACGGGCAGGACATCTCGGTCCTGACCCTGCCCATCGAATGGAACGACGACACCTTCCTGCCCTTCAACTGGAGCGAAACCGCCTTCATCTACGACAAGACCCGGCTAAAGGCGCCGCCCCAAAGCTTCGAGGCGCTGCTGGACGCGCCCGACGATCTGAAGATCGCGATTCAGGACCCGCGCAGCTCGATCTCGGGGCTGGCGCTTCTGTTGTGGGTCAAGGCGGTCTATGGCGAACGTGCGCCCGAGGCTTGGGCCAAACTTGCCCCCAAGGTGCTGACCGTGACGCCCGGCTGGTCGGAAAGCTACGGCCTGTTCACCGATGGCGAGGTCGACATGGTGCTCAGCTACACCACCTCGCCCGCCTATCACATCATCGCCGAGGAAGATGACACCAAGGCCGCCGCGATCTTCCCCGAAGGGCATTACTTCCTGACCGAGGTTGCCGCGCAGTTGAACACGACCGATCAGCCCGAACTGGCGCAGGCCTTTATGGATTATATCCTGTCGGACGGGTTCCAGGGCATGATCGCCACCGCAAACTGGTCCTATCCGGCGGTCATCAAGGACGGCTTCCTGCCCGAAGGCTTCGCCGCCCTGCCGCGCCCCGAAAAGACGCTGTTCTTCTCGGAGACCGAGGCCGAGGCGCTGCGCCAGCCGGCCCTGGACGAATGGCGCGCCGCGTTCAACTGACGCTCGGGCCCGCGCTTCTGGCGGCTTTGCTGGTGGCGGCGCTGGTTCTGGGCACGCTCGGCGCGGTGGCGATCCGCGCCGGCGGCTTCGGCGCCCTGCGGGGCGCCGACATGCAGGCGCTTTGGTTCACGCTGTGGCAGGCGGCGCTATCGGCCGGGCTGTCATGCCTGCTGGCAGTGCCGGTGGCCCGCGCGCTCGCCCGGCGGCGCTTTGCGGGGCGGGCGCTGCTTATCTCGCTTCTGGGGGCGCCGTTCCTGCTGCCCTCCATCGTCGCGGTCATGGGGCTTTTGTCGGTCTTCGGCCGCAACGGCATCGTCAACGGCACGATGGCCGCTCTCGGCCTGCCCGGCATCCGGCTTTACGGCGCGCATGGCGTGATCCTGGCCCATGTGTTCTTCAACATGCCGCTGGCCACGCGCATGCTGCTGCATGGCTGGCAAGGCATCCCGGCCGAAAGGTTCCGGCTGGCCGCATCGCTTGGCTTCAGGCCGCGCGACATCCACCGCCATCTGGAAATGCCGATGCTGCGCGCGGTCCTGCCCGGCGCCTTCCTGGCGATCTTCCTTGTCTGCCTGACCTCCTTCGCGGTGGCGCTCACGCTTGGCGGCGGGCCGCGCGCCACCACGGTCGAGCTTGCGATCTACCAGGCCTTCCGCTTCGATTTCGACCTTGGCCGCGCGGCAAGCCTTGCTCTGGTGCAGGTGGGCCTCTGCCTTGCCGCGCTTGCCATCAGCGCACGCGCCACGCTGCCCTCGGGCTTCGGCGCGGGGTTGGACCGGGCGGCACCGCCCGCACCGGCAGGCGCCGGCCTTCTTCTGCGCGACATCGCGGCGATCGCCGCCGCCACGGCCTTTCTGCTGGTGCCGATCATGGCGGTGCTGGCGCGCGGCCTGCCCGCCCTGAACGACCTGCCCGCGGGACTGTGGCGGGCCGTCACCACCTCGGTTGCAATCGCGCTCGGGTCTACCGCGTTGACACTGGCGCTTGCGCTGCCGCTCGCGCTTGCCGCTCCCCGCCACCGTTGGGCCGAGGCCGCCGCCATGCTGCCGCTGACCGCCTCGTCCCTGGTCATCGGCACCGGGCTTTTCGTGATCGTGCGGCCCTATGTGAACCCCGTCTCGCTGGCCCTGCCCGTCACGCTGATCGCCAATGCCGCGATGACGCTGCCCTTCGCATTGCGCACCCTCCTGCCCGAGGCACGCGTTCTCGCCGCCGATTACGACCGGCTGGCCGCCTCGCTCGGGTTGCGCGGGATCGCGCGGCTGCGCTACCTGACGCTGCCGCGCCTTGCCCGCCCGCTCGGCTTTTCAGCGGGGCTGGCGGCGGCCTTCTCGATGGGCGATCTCGGGGTCATCACGCTCTTCTCGGACGGCGAGACGAAAACCCTGCCGCTTGCGCTGTTCCAGCTGATGGGGGCCTACCGCATGGATCAGGCCGCCGCCGCCGCCGCGCTGCTGATGGCGCTGACCTTCGCCCTGTTCTGGGCCTTTGACCGGATCGGACATCATGCTGACCCTCGATAACCTGCTCCTGACCCAGGACGATTTCCGCCTGAGCGCGCATTTCAAGGTGCCCCCCGGCACGCGCTGCGCCGTGATCGGCCCCTCGGGCGCGGGGAAATCCACGCTTCTCTCCGCGATCGCGGGCTTCTTCGCCCCCACCGCAGGGCGCATCCTGTGGAACGGTCAGGACATCACCGACGCCCCCCCCGGCAACCGCCCGCTGTCCATGCTGTTCCAGGACCAGAACCTTTTCCCGCATCTGACCGTGGCACAGAATCTCGGGCTCGGGCTTTCGCCCGCGCTGCGCCTTGACCGCAAGGACCACGCCCGGATCGACGCCGCCCTGGCCCGCACCGGGCTCGAAGGGCTGGGCACACGCAAACCCGCCGAGCTTTCGGGCGGCCAGCAAAGCCGCGTGGCCCTCGCCCGCGCCCTGTTGCGCGCGCGTCCCCTGCTTTTGCTGGACGAGCCCTTCTCGGCCCTCGGCCCCGCCCTGAAGGGCGAGATGCTGGACCTCGTGGCCACCCTTGCCCGCGAACAGAACACCGCCGTCCTCATGGTCACCCACGACCCGCAGGACGCACGCGATTTCGCGCAATGCACCATCCTCGTGGCCGAGGGCCTGGCCCATCCGCCGCAACCCACGGCGCAACTGCTCGACACTCCGCCCCCGGCGCTGCGCGCCTATCTCGGCGATGCGCTTTCACCTCGTGGAAATATCCCGGGGGGAACGTGAACGGGGGCCAGC
>CALMEG010000023.1 GCA_937863185.1 uncultured Paracoccaceae bacterium
CGACCTGGTGGATCCGGCAGGCGATCACCCGCTCGATCGCCGATCAGGCGCGCACGATCCGCATTCCGGTGCACATGATCGAGACGATCAACAAGCTGGTGCGCACCGGCCGCCAGATGCTGCACGAGATCGGCCGCGAGCCCACGCCCGAGGAACTGGCCGAAAAGCTGCAAATGCCGCTGGAAAAGGTTCGCAAGGTGATGAAGATCGCCAAGGAACCGATCAGCCTCGAAACCCCGATCGGGGACGAAGAGGACAGCCAGCTTGGCGATTTCATCGAGGACAAGAACGCCGTCCTGCCGCTCGACAGTGCGATTCAGGAGAACCTGAAAGAGACGACGACACGGGTTCTGGCCAGCCTGACCCCGCGCGAGGAACGGGTTCTGCGGATGCGCTTCGGCATCGGCATGAACACCGATCACACGCTGGAAGAGGTCGGCCAGCAGTTCAGCGTCACCCGCGAACGGATCCGCCAGATCGAGGCCAAGGCGCTGAGGAAGCTGAAACATCCAAGCCGCTCGCGCAAGCTGCGCTCGTTCCTGGATCAATGAGGAAAGCGCCCCCGGAAGGGGGCGTTTTTCATTATGCGCGATATCGGCACCGGGTCTTGCGCAATCCGGACAAGTCCCGCTAACTGCGGCCATTGATGCAGGAATTCAGACGGGCTTTCGCGCCGCTCAGCGCCGGTCCGGGGAGTATGGGTGTTGGAAGCGTTGCTCGTTCTTGCCGTTCTGGCCGTGCTTGCCTTGCCCGTTCTGCTCGTCGTGCTTTTCATTCAGCTGGCCGGGGTGAAACGCCGCCTTGCGCGCCTTGAGGCCGGGCTGACATCCGCCCCCGTCCCGGCGCAACGCGGTGTTGCCGAACGGGTGCAGGCCCCGGCATCCGACGCAAGCGTATCCCTCGTCAGGGAGAAGCCCGAACCCCTCCAGCCCGACCCCTCTCCATGGGAGCGCGCGAAGCACGAGGCACAGGCGCCCGGCCAGACCGGCGGCGCACCGTCCTTGCCGGTTCGGGCACCTGACCCGGCTCCGGCCGATCAGAACCGCCCCATCGTCATGCGTCCGGACCGTTTCGCGGCGCTGGGGCGCTGGCTGGTTGCCAACTGGGTCTATGCGGTTTCGGCCCTGTCGCTGATGCTGGCGGGCGTTTTCTTCGTGCAATACGGGATCGAGAACGGCCTTCTGCCGCCCCGGCTGCGGGTGCTTGCGGGGCTGGCCTTCGGGGCGGCGCTGATCGGCGCGGGCGAGTGGATCCGCCGCCGCTATGGCGACCGTGGCGTGCCGGAATACCTGCCCCAGGTCTTTTCGGGGGCGGGCGTGGTGTCGGCCTTTGCCGCGATCATGGCCGCGCGCCAGATGTATGGCCTGATCGGGGCCGAGACGGCCTTTGCGGGCCATCTGATCGTGGCGCTGGTCGCGGTGGTGCTGGGCTGGGTCAACGGGCCGTTTCTGGTTGCCGCCGGGCTTCTGGGGGCCGGCGTGACACCGATGGTCGTGGCCGGCGGGGCCGGGCCCGAGCCCTGGCTCTACGGGTATTATGGCCTGATCGCTGCCATGGGGCTGGCGGTCGACGCGGCGCGGCGCTGGGCGTGGATCTCGGTTCTGGCGCTGGTGCTGGGCTATGGCGGGGGCTGGCTGATGCTGGCGGGGGGGGCGGGGGTGCCGGGCTGGATCGTCTTGCTGGCGGGCCTGCCGGTGGCCGCGACGATCCTGCCGCTTTTCGCCCTGGTGCCGCGCCACGATGGTCCCTGCGTTTCCGAGGTCGTGCTGCGGCGCGGCGCCGCGCGCGAATGGCCGATCTTCCCCGCGCGCCTTGTCTTCGGCGCGCTTGCCGCCAGCAGCCTCGCGCTTTTCGAAAGCACCGGGGCCGCCTCGGCCGAGGCGATGCTGGCGCTTGCAGTGCTGGGCGGGCTTGCCATCCTCTACCTGCTTTGGGCCGAAAACGCGGCGGGGCTGGACGATGTGGCGGGCCTTCCGGTGGTTGCCTTCTGGCTTTCCGTCTTGCTGGCCGGGCTGGAGCGCTGGCCCCTGATGCGCGACTTCGCCGCCAAGGCCATCGCGCAACGCCCGCCGGAGACCGCGGCGCCCTTTACCGTCAGCCTGATCCTTGGGCTGGCGACGCTCGTCTCGCTCGCGCTGGCCTATCGCGCCCTCCGCCCCGGCACCAGGGGCACGGGTTTTGCCATGGCGGCGGCGCTGGCCGCCCCGGTGACGGCCGCGCTGCTGGAACTGGGCTGGGCGCCGGCGCGGGTGCTGGGGGCCTACCCCTGGGCCCTGCACGTCATCGCGCTTGCGGGGTTCATGACCGCGCTTGCGGTGCGTTTCGCGCGCCTCGACGGCGCCGATCACCGGCGCATGGCCTATGCCACGCTTTCGGCGCTGTCGCTGGTGGCGCTGTCGCTTTTCGTGCTGACAAGCGCCACGGCGCTGACGCTGGCGCTTGCGGTTCTGGTGCTTGTCGCGGCGGCGCTGGATCACCGGTTCCGCCTGCCCGAGATGGGAATTTTCATCCAGATCGCCGTTGTCGTCCTTGGCTGGCGCCTGCTGGCCGATCCGGGGCTGTTCTGGGCCTATGAGGCGCCGCTGTTGCAGGTTCTTGCGGCCTTCGTCGGCAGCATCGCCGCCCTTGCCGGGGCCTATTGGCTGTTGCGCCCGCTGGCGCGCAAGCTGCCGCAGGCGGTGCTGGAATCGGCGATTGCGGGGTATGCGGTGGTGCTTGTGGACCTGCTTTTGCTGCGCTGGCTGACGCGGGATCTGAGCGACGATCTGCTGACCCATTGGGGCGCGACGCTTCTGGCGCTGCCCTGGCTTTTGATGATGCTGATGCAGTGGCACCGTGCCGCGGCGTCGAAGGGCTGGATGCGCAAGCTGCGCCGCGGCCTTGGCTATATCGCGGCCGTTCCGGCATTTTCCGGCCTTCTGGTTGCGGCCACCCAGCTGAATCCCGTGACCCGCTGGTCCGGCGAGGTGCATGGCCCGCTGGTTCTGGATACGCTGTTCCTGGCCTATGCGGTGCCGGGCCTGATCCTGCTTGCGGCCCTGCGTTGGGGGCGGGGGATCACCTCGTGGCATCGGCCGTTTTTCCTGATTTTCGGGGCCGCGATGGCCGCACTTTATGTCGCGCTTGAGATCCGGCGCTTCTGGCAGGGGGATGATCTGAGCGTGCCGGGCGTGAAACAGGGAGAGCTTTACACCTATACGCTCGCGCTTCTGCTCTTGGGGGCCGCGCTTCTCTATCAGGCGATCGCGCGGCGCTCGCCGGGGCTGCGCCGGTTGGCGATGGCGGTGATCGGGCTGACGGTGGCGAAGGTCTTCCTGATCGACATATCGGGCCTGACAGGGCTGATGCGCGTGGCCAGTTTCCTTGGGCTGGGCCTGTCGCTGGCGGGGCTGGCGTTGCTCAACCGTTGGGCGGTGGCGCGGGACGATGCCGGGGGCAACCCGCCGGGTGCCGCCTGACGCACCGTTTCGCTTTGATCGCGGGCGGCTTCCTGCTATCCCTGAACCGGCCTGCAACCGGAGACATGTTCATGCCGCGCCTTCCCGTCGCCCTGTGCGCCCTTGCCCTTTGTGCCTGCACGATGGAGGGGATGCCCGCCGATCCAAAGGCACCGCGCATGAATAAGGCGGGCACCTGCTTTGCCTTCGTCACCGCCGAGGGCGATGGCCGCTACACGATCACCCGCGGCGTGGGCGACGGCACCGCCACCCCGATGGGGGTGCAGCGCCGCGGGCTGAGCGCCGCGCAGGTCGACGCCGCCATCGCCAAGGAGCGCGAGATCGCCGCGGTCAATCCCGAATGCCTCGGGGTGCGGATCGCCGGGCGCGCCGAGGTCGGGGATACGCCCGAAAGCTGATCCGCAACTTGCACTTTTACGATGTTTGGTGCCCGTTGCCGGCCCCGGCATAGGCCCTTCTTTCCCTTTCCCGACAGAAGGGCCCTAGGCCGCGCCTTTCGCGCTGAGTCCGCGGGGCCACACCTTGCCCCTACCGCATCTGGTAGGGCAAGATTTCCCCTACCCAAAAAGTTGGTGCCTGCCTATAGTCTTGGGATAAGCGGGGCGAAAAGCCCCCGATAAGAGGCGGGAACAGAAAGAAAAGGGGGAGGCCATGCGCTGCCCGTTCTGCGGTAATGTCGATACACAGGTGAAGGACTCGCGCCCGGCCGAGGATCACGTTGCGATCCGGCGGCGACGCTTTTGCCCGGCCTGCGGGGGCCGTTTCACCACCTATGAGCGGGTTCAGCTGCGCGACCTCGTGGTCATCAAATCCTCGGGCAAGCGCGAAGATTTCGACCGCGACAAGCTGGAACGCTCGATCCGTATCTCGATGCAAAAACGCCCGATCGAGCCGGAGCGGATCGACCAGATGATTTCCGGCATCGTGCGCCGGCTGGAATCCCTGGGCGAAACCGACATCCCCTCCAAGACCATAGGCGAGATCGTGATGGAAACGCTCGCCCGGATCGACACCGTAGCCTATGTGCGTTTTGCAAGCGTTTACAAGAACTTCCAGGCTGCGGACGATTTCGACAAATTCGTGAGCGAGCTGCGCCCAAACGCCGGTGAGACCGAGTGAACGAGGCCGACCAGCGCTTCATGGCGCTGGCTTTGGGGCTGGCGTCGCGGGGCTTGGGCAATGTCTGGCCGAACCCCGCTGTCGGCTGCGTGATCGTTCGGGACGGGCGCGTTCTGGGCCGCGGCTGCACACACCCCGGCGGCTGTCCGCATGCCGAGGGCCGCGGCGTGGACAAGGTCGGTCCCGCCGCAGGCGGAGCCACCGCCTATGTGACGCTGGAGCCCTGTGCCCATCACGGCCGGACCCCGCCCTGCGCCGAGGCGCTGGTGGCGGCGGGCATCGCGCGGGTCGTGACCGCGCTGACGGACCCCGATCCGCGCGTCTCGGGGCGTGGCCATGCCATCCTGCAATCCGCCGGGGTCGGGGTGGAAACCGGGGTTCTGTCCTCCGAGGCCGCCGCACTTCAGGCGGGGTTCCTGATGCGCATCC
>CALMEG010000024.1 GCA_937863185.1 uncultured Paracoccaceae bacterium
CATGCCGCGCACCTTGGCGGTCTGGTCGGCGCGGCCCAGCCAGCCCTTGATGCGCATGTTGGTGCGGCCCGTGGGGCAAGGCCCGGCAAGCACCGCCGAGAGGTCGCCGGTGCCGAAACGCACCAGCGGGTAGTCGGGCGTGAAGGCGGTGACGACGACCTCGCCGACTTCGCCCTCGGGGACGGGGTCGCCGGTGCCCGGGCGCACGATCTCGACGACGACGCCCTCATCCACGATCATGCCTTCAAGCGCGGGGGATTCGTAGGCGATATTGCCAAGATCGGCCGTCGCATAGCATTGCAGGCAGGCAATCCCGCGCTGCGCATATTCCTGCCGCAACGAGGGGAAAAGCGCCCCGCCCCCCACCGCGGCACGGGTGATGCGCAGCGCGGTTCCCATTTCCTCGGCCTTGTCGAGAATGACCTTGAGGTAATCGGGCGTACCCGCATAGACCGTGGTGCCGATATCGGCCGCGGCGCGCACCTGCAATTCGGTCTGCCCGGTTCCCGCCGGAAGCACCGCCGCCCCGACCGCCCGCGCACCGGATTCGAAGATCATCCCCGCGGGGGTCAGGTGATAGCCGAAGCAGTTCTGCACGATGTCGCCCGCACCCACGCCGCAGGCATGCAGGAAACGGCCCATGCGCCACCAGTCATGCTCGGTGCCGCCCGGTTCGTAGATCGGGCCGGGGCTTTGGAAGATATGCGCGAAACCATGCGCGGGGCGCGTCGTCAGCCCCCCGAAAGGCGCACTTCCCTTCTGCGCCTGCCCAAGGTCGGATTTGCGCAGGACCGGCAGCCGCGCAAGCGCCGCGCGATCGGTGATTTCGGCGGGATCGACCGCACCGAGATGCGCCGCCATGCCGGGTGCGCGCAGCGCGGTTGCGATCGCCGCGGGCAGATCCTGCGCAAGCGCGGAGGCACGCGCATCGGCAGATCGGGTTTCGAGATTGTCGAAATACTGGGTCATGACGTCCTCTTCGGGGCTTGCCCGATCCTTTCCGCCTTGCATCGGCGGCAGTTCACCAAATCAATCCGCCCGCATTCCTCATGCCAGCCAGCGTTTGCGGCGGCGATAACTGCGCACATCGCGGAAGGATTTGCGGCCCTCGTCCGACATGCCCAGGTAGAATTCCTTCACATCGGGGTTTTCGCGCAGCGCCTGCGCCGGGCCGTCCATCACGACCCTGCCGCTTTCGAGGATGTAGCCGTAATGGGCATAGCGCAGCGCGACATTGGTGTTCTGCTCGGCCAGAAGGAAGGTTACGCCCTCGCCTTCGTTCACGGCCTTCACGATCTCGAAGATCTGCTCGACCAGTTGCGGCGCAAGGCCCATCGAGGGTTCGTCCAGAAGGATCGTCTCGGGGCGGCTCATGAGCGCGCGGCCCATGGCCACCATCTGCTGCTCACCCCCCGAGGTATATCCGGCCTGGCTTTTGCGCCGTTCTTTCAGGCGCGGAAAATAGGAATAGACCATCTCGAGGTCCTTCATGATCTCGGCGCGCCCGTCCTTGCGGGTATAGGCGCCGGTCAGCAGGTTCTCCTCGACGGTCAGATGCTCGAAACAGTGGCGGCCTTCCATCACCTGGATCACGCCCTTGCGCACCAGATCGGCGGGCGACATGTCCTGCACGCGCTCACCGCGATAGATGATCGAGCCCTTGGTGACCTCGCCGCGTTCGGATTTCAGCAGGTTCGAGATGGCCTTGAGCGTGGTGGTCTTGCCCGCGCCGTTGCCGCCCAGCAATGCCGTGATGCCGCCCTTCGGAACCGAAAGGCTGACCCCTTTCAGCACGAGGATGACGTGATTGTAGATCACCTCGATATTGTTGACCTCGAGCAGGGCCTGTTCGGTTGTCGCTTCGGTGCTTTTGGCGGCGTCAAGCATGGCGTCCTCCGTGCGGGTAAAGTCCCCGGCCCGAAGGCCGGGGACAGATCGTCAGTTGCAGCGTTCGCTGATGCCGGCTTCCGCGGCATAGGCGGCCGAATCCTCAAGAACCAGAGGCATCAGGACATCGTCATCAGGCGTGATGAACCCGGTGATGAGGTTCCACTTCTTGGCGGTGGCATCCCACTGCTGGAGCATCGCCGCACCCGGGCCGCCGTGATCGACACACGAGGCCGCGAAGGGCTGGCCGAAATGCGGCAGGCCCAGTTCGGCCATACGCTCTTCGGTGATCTCGAGGTTCTCGAAGCCTTCGCGCATCTGCTCGGCGTTGATGGCCGAGGTTCCGGCGATCTCTTGCGCCTTACGCGCGGCCTCGGCGATCACCAGCGCGGCATACATGCCCCGCGAATAGAGCACGCTGCCCACCTGGTCGCCCGCACCCGAGGCCTTTCCGGCATCGTGCACATATTGCTTCAGATCCGCATAGACCGGGTAATCCATCCCGGTGCCGTGCATCGCAAGGCTCTTGTAGCCATTGGCGCCGTCGCCCGCGGGCAGCACGTCGTTTTCAGAGCCCGACCACCAGACGCCGATGAAGTTCTCCATCGGGAACTTGATGTTCGCGGCTTCCTGGACGGCGACCTGGTTCATCACGCCCCAACCCCAGAAGATGACGTAGTCGGGCTTTTCGCGGCGCACTTGCAGCCATTGCGATTTCTGCTCCTGACCGGGGCTGTCGATCGGCAGGGTCGAAAGCTCGAAGCTGTGCTTCTTGGACAGCTCCTCGAGCGTGCGGATCGGTTCCTTGCCATAGGCCGAGTTGTGATAGAGCAGCGCGATCTTCTTGCCCTCGAGCGAGCCGCCGTTCTCATCGAGCAGATACTTGATGGCCACCGAGGCGCCATCCCAGTAGTTCGCGGGATAGTTGAACACCCATTCGAACACCTTGCCATTCGCCGCCGAGGTGCGGCCGTAGCCGGGCGTGTAAAGCGGGATCTTGTCGGCCGAGACCTTGGGGATCAGCTGATAGGTGATCCCTGTGGACAGAGGGTTGTAGACCAGCGCGCCGCTTCCCTTGGTCGCCTCGTAGCATTCCACACCCTTTTCCGTGTTATAGGCGGTTTCGCATTCCGGAACCTGGACCTTTTCACCACCGATGCCGCCGTCGCGTTCGTTCAGCAGGGTGAAATAGTCGTTGAAACCGTCAGCATAGGGAATGCCGCCTGCCGCGAAGGGCCCAGTGCGGTAGCTGAGGTTCGGGATGACCAGATCGGCCATGGCGGGCGCCGCAGCAGCCGCGGTGATCCCGGCGGCCACAAGCGCGGTAAAGGTCTTCTTCATGAGTTTCTCCTCCCAGAGCGTAGTTGGTTCATTGCTGCCGGTTGCCCGGTTCTTCGGTCTCGGCCCGACCTCAGTGCGGGAAGGGCCAAAGTCTGAGTTTCTCCTTCGCCACGCGCCACAGCTGCGCGAGGCCATGCGGTTCGGCGATCAGGAACACCACGATCAGCCCGCCCACGATCATCAGCTCGATATGCGCGGCAAGGTCGGTCGGCCATCCAAGCTGCCCCACCAGAAGGTTCTTGAGCAGCACCGGAAGCAGCACCAGGAACGCCGCCCCGGCAAAGCTGCCGAAGATGCTGCCCAGCCCGCCGATGATGACCATGAACAGGATCAGGAAGGATTTCTGGATCCCAAACGCCTCGCCCACCTCGGCCGCACCAAGATAGACGGCGAAGAACAGCGCCCCGGCGATGCCGATGAAGAAAGACGATACCGCGAAAGCCGTCAGCTTCGTGCTCAGCGGGTTCACCCCGATGATCTCGGCGGCGATGTCCATGTCGCGGATCGCCAT
>CALMEG010000025.1 GCA_937863185.1 uncultured Paracoccaceae bacterium
AGCGCGCCTGAACCGTCTGCACGGTGGCCGAGCGGTCCGCGCGATCCTGCCGCCATTGCCGTTCGAGCCCCGCCGACACGCGCGCGCTTTGCTTGCCCTCAAGCGCCAGATCCTTGCCCAGGTCGACGCGGGCATAGTTCGACAGCGCCGCGCCGCCATAGCTGTTATGGCCAAGCGTCAGCCGCACGTCCCATGGCGCCTTCCAGTCCGCGGGCCGCGCCTCGTGTGATACGAAAACCTCGGCGGCGGCGAAGGCATAGTCGTCCGCATCCGCCATGGGCGCCTGCCGCTTGGCCTCGGAGGAAAGCCAGTAGCGCTGCGAGCTGAAATTGGCGCCGATCCGGGTCTGATGCGTCTTGTCGGACGAAATCCGGTAATCGACGCCGAAAGACAGCCGCGCCTCGGTACCCGACAAGGCCTGGGCATCGCCCGACAAGGTGAAAGGAATGCCGTAAAGCCAAAGTGTCTCTGCCGACGATCCGCCGTTGATGTTCGACGAGGGCGCGATGCCGAAGCCGAAGGACAGCCGCAGCGGATTGCGCGCACGCACATAACGGAAATCGCGCATGGCCTTGGCATGTGCGCGTTCGTCCGGCGCTTCCTGAATGGCGCGGCGCAGCCAGAACTGCGAGGTCGTGCGCCGCCCGTCCGAGGCTTCGGCCTGTGCGCGGGCAAGGGCGGCCTCATGCCGTTCGGGTCCGGTCCGAGCCTGCCCCCAAGCCGCTTTCGCAAGGGCGCGGGCTTCGTCGAACCGTCCCAGATCGCGCAGCGCCTGCGATTTCAGCACAAGCGCCCCGGCATCATCGGGATTTCGTTGCAACAGTGCATCGGCGATCTGGGCCGCCACTTCGGGGCGGCGCGCGTCGATCGCCATCTGCCCGGTGCGCAGAAGCTGTTCGGGCGTCAAGGCAAGTTCCCCTGCGGGCGCGGAATGCACCCCGCCGAGAAGACATAGCGCGCAAATGGCAAGAAAGCGCCGCATCGGCTCAGGGGCGGGTCAGGATGAAACCGCCGGTTTCGCGCACGATGACCCCGGGAGAGCGGGCATCGGCTGCCTGCGCTACGATCACGCCGACGATCTCATCAACGCCTTCGCCCGACAGCAGCGCATAGTATTTGCCGCTTTCGACCTCGACCGCCGCGCCGTCGCCGTTGATCACGGTCGAATTCACGTCGCCGGCCATCTCGCCGTTGCTGTCGACATGGCCGGGGCCAACCTTGAACAGCAGGTTCGGGATCACACTGATTGCGGGGTTGTTGTATTCCGTCTGCAGTCCCGCCACGACCGAGGCCGTGATGTCGTTGCCGTTGATGTCATAGACCCGGCGGTTGAACACCGCACCCTTGACCGCATCGCCATCGTTAAAGTCTTCGAAGTCGATGTCGATATACATGTCGCCCGAAGCATATTCGAGGCCGCCGCGGTTGCGGAAGTCGCGCAGCGCGCGATACTCGCCTTCGAAATGCGCCTGTCCGGTGGCAGGAAGCGGCAGCGACACGCTGCCATCGCGGCTGTAGATGAAGCCGCCGAAGCCGTAATTGACGTAAGAGCCGGTGCGAACGATGGCAAATTCGACTTCGCCACTGTCCGAAGCGCCAAGGATCGCGCGATGCATGAACTGCTCGATCGGTGCTCCGGTCACGTTGTCGGCATAGGTCGAGGGGCCTTCGTAAACGCGGAACGGGCCGGGATCAAAGGCCCCCAGGCCGGTGACGCGCGTATAGGGGCTGTTGGCGCCGTCGAAGGCAAGGTTGTCTACGAAGAAGCGGTCACGCACCGGATCGTAGCGGAACCCCTGCGCATAGCCATTGCCGTTTTCGCGGTCGAAAGCCTCGTAGCGGGTGATGCCGCTGTTGGCCGAGGGGTTTTCCGTCCCGGGGGGAAGCTCGTCTGCGATCGGGGACGTGGAAGAGCCGTTATCATCAAGGGCACGTTCGACCACTGCCGGGCCATCACAGGCCGCAAAGGCAAAAAGTGCCGCGAACGGCAGTGCATATCTCGACATTATTGTTTCTTTCGTTGAACCAGCCTCAGGGCGAATGCTGTCGAAAATGTCGAAAAAAGTCAATTATCTGTGGTTTCGGCGTGTTGCCGCGTCACGACCCGTGCCTGATCTGCGACACCTTGCATGGCCTGCCACATCATCTCGCGGTTTCGTGACGGCGATTGGGAAGATATAGTTGCGGCGATTCTTGGATTGGAGGACCCCATGCCGCTTACCCCCGAGCAGACCGCCGAAATCGAAGCCCAGAGGGCGGAGCGGAGCGAGACCCTGCGCACCACCGCGCCGGGGATGGAGGCGCGCCTCTATACCGCGCATGAGGTGCTTGATCATGGGCTGGTCCGCGTGATCGACTATATGGGGGACGACGCCGCGATCTGTCAGGCCGCCCGCGTCAGCTATGGCCGCGGCACCAAGGCGGTCAGCGACGATCGCGGGGTGATCCGTTATCTGATGCGACACTGGCACTCGACCCCGTTCGAGATGTGCGAGGTCAAGTTCCACATCAAGCTGCCGGTCTTCGTGGCGCGCCAGTGGATCCGGCACCGCACCGCGAACGTCAACGAATACTCGGCCCGCTATTCGATCCTGGACCGCGAATTCTACATCCCCGCGCCCGACGCGCTTGCCGCGCAGTCCACGGTCAACAACCAGGGCCGAGGCGAGGTTCTGCAAGGCGCCGAGGCGCAGCGCGTGCTGGACATCCTGCGCGACGACGCGATGCGCGCCTATGACCATTACGAGGATATGCTGACCCCCGACGAAGGCGCGGGCAAGAAGGGGCTGGCGCGCGAGCTGGCGCGCATGAACCTGCCCGCCAACGTCTATACGCAATGGTATTGGAAGACCGACCTGCACAACCTCTTCCACTTCCTGCGCCTGCGCGCCGATCACCACGCGCAATACGAGATCCGCGTCTATGCCGAGACGATGTGCGAGATCGTCAAGGACTGGGTGCCCGCCGCCTACGAGGCCTTCGAGGATTATCGCCTGGGCGGCCAGACCCTGTCGGGCAAGGCGGTCGAGGTGCTCAAGCGCCGCCTGGCAGGCGAGACCGTGACGCAGGAGACGAGCGGCATGAGCAAAGGCGAATGGCGGGAGTTCGTGGGGGTTTGGGGGTGAAGAACCAAATAACCTTCTGCGTCTATATCGACGAGAGTGGCGATACCGGTCTTCAAAAGGTGCGGAGCGATAGCTCACCCTGCGCTAAACTCATCCAATGGTGATCCGCTTCCACGCCCCCCAAGGCCGTGACTACCCCACCGCCCTCGCGGAACTTCGGGCGGGGCGTAAGCTGACCCACTGGATCTGGTGGATCTTTCCGCAGCTTACCTCCCTCGGCCATAGTCCGCGCGCAGTGGAATACGGCCTCCGTGATCTGGACGAAGCGCGCGCCTATCTCGCCGATCCGGTTCTGCGCGCAAACCTGATCGCGGCGGCCGAGGCCGTGCTGACCCACCCCGAAACGCCCATCGAGGACATCATGGGCCCGGTCGACGCGCTCAAGCTGCGTTCTTGCGCAACCCTGTTCGAGGCGGCCTCGGTGGGGTGTGAGCCGGTTTTCGCGCGCCTTCTCAATACCTTCTACGCGGGGGAACGCTGCCCGCTCACGCTTGCGGCGCTGCGCGGACACGGTCGACCCACGCGCTGATCGCGGCCACCGCCTCGGGTTCGTCCAGAAAGGGGATATGCGCGCGGTCGGGCACCTCGGCGAAGATCATGTCGGGGCGGCGGGCGCGCATCTCGGCGGTGGGGCCGGGGCCCAGCAGGTCGGAATTCGCGCCCCGGATCAGGCAGAGCGGCAGGCCCGCACAGGCGTCGAACAGCGGCCACAGATCGACTGGCGGCCCCTGGAAGGCCGCAAGGAAAGCCTCGCGCAGGGCGGGGTCGTAGTTGATCCGCAGGCCCTGCGGGGTTTCGTCGTAATGGTGGCGCACCTCTTCCAGCCAGCGGGTGGCGGGCACATTGGCAAAGCCCGGCATCAGGCCGGGCAGGCGGGCGGCGAATTCCTCGGCCGTGCGGGCCGAGGGGCTGCGCCCGACATAATCGAAGATCCGCTCCAGCCCCGCGCGCTCGATCACCGGGCCGACATCGTTCAGGCACAGGCCCGTCAGCCGGTCATGCGCGGTCGCGGCCAGATACATCCCGATCAGCCCCCCGCGCGAGGTGCCAAGGATCGCCGCGCGCTCCAGCCCCAGGTGATCGAGAAGTGCAAGCGCATCGGCGGCCTCTTGCGGGACGGTATAGCTCTCTGCGCCGGTCCGGGCCGAGGCCCCCCGGCCGCGATAATCGGGCCGGATCAGGCGGATGCCCGCGGGCAGGTGCGCCAAGAGGTAGTCGAAATCCCGCCCCGTGCGCGTCAGCCCGGCAAGCGCGAGAACCGCCAGCCCCTCGCCCTCGTCCCGATAGGCCAGACGGGCGCCATCATTGGCGGTAAAATAGTGCAAATCCATGGCGTTACCCCTTTGTTTTGGCGCATCCTTGCACGGATTTCCGGCTTGGGAAACCCCGCCTCTGGCGATGTGCCCGCCTCGAGTCCATACTGGGTCGATCGCGGAGGGCGGAATGACCGAGACACTGGAAAAGCTTCAGCAACGTCTGGCGCAGATCGAGGATCAGATCGAGGCCGAATTCGCGCGGCGGCGCGCAGAGCTGCGCTATCACCTGGACCGCCGCCGCGTGGTCTTCGAGGAAGGCGTGCGCGAGGCGCATCGCGCGGCCCGGGTGCGGCTGTGGCTGTTCCTGCGCCGGACCCGGCCGATGGTGGTGCTGACCGCGCCGGTGATCTACATGCTGATCGTGCCCTTCGCGCTGCTGGACCTGTGCGTGACGCTGTATCAGGCGATCTGCTTTCCGGTCTACGGCATCGCGCGCCTGCGCCGAAGGGATTACATCGCCATCGACCGCCAGCATCTGGCCTATCTGAACGGGTTGCAGAAGCTCAACTGCATCTATTGCGGCTATTGCAACGGGGTGATCGGCTTCGTGCGCGCCGTGGCGGGCCGGACCGAGCAATACTGGTGCCCGATCAAACATGCCCGCCGGGTGCGCGGGACGCATGACAACTATGCCGGCTTTACCGATTACGGCGATGCCGAGGCCTTCGTGTCGCAACTGATGCCGCTGCGGCGCGCGCTTAAAGAAGATCCGGAATCGCCGTCAGATCGGCAAGCTGATGATGCGGGCGATGGGGCAGACGCTCCATCGGGGCCCCCGCGCGATTGACCCAGGCGACGCGGAAGCCCGCCCGCGCGGCCCCCGCCGCATCCCAGCCGTTGGACGAGACGAAAAGCACCTCGGCAGGGTCGAGGCCGAAACGCTCGGGGATCATGCTGTAGACCGCCGCGGCGGGCTTGTAGCGCCGCAGGTCGCTGACCGAGATCGTCGCATCCAGCATCCGGTCGATCCCGGCCGAGACGATCGCCGCGGTCAGCATCTCGGGCGAGCCGTTCGACAGGATCACGCGGCCCACCCCCATGTCGCGCAGCCGTTCTAGCATCGCGGGAACCTCCGGATAGGCCGGAAGCTCGCGGTAAAGGCGCATTAGGCGGGGGTGCAGGTCGGGGCCGGACAGGCCCGCGGCCTCAAGCGCCCAGTCCAGGGCGTCCGAGGTCAGCTGCCAGAAATCGGCATATTCGCCCATGATCTCGCGCAGCCAGCTGTATTCCAGCTGCTTGCGGCGCCAGTCCTCGGCCAGGCGCGGCCAGACGGCGGCAAGCGCGGGATCGTCCTCCGCCGCGATCCGCGCGGCCGCGTTCACGTCGAACAGGGTGCCATAGGCGTCGAACACGCAAAGCCTGAGTGTCATGCGATCCTCCCTCGGATGCGGGGCCGCGGCAGGGTATCACGGCGGGCCCGCGCGACCAGGCGCAAAGTGACGCGTCAGATATTGTCGGGCTGCGGCATGCCCAGGACGTGATAGCCGCTGTCGACCATCAGGATTTCGCCCGTGGTGCAGGCGCCCAGCTCCGAGCACAGATAGACCGCCGTGCCGCCGATCGCCTCAAGCGTCGCGTTGTGGCGCAGCGGCGCGTTCGCCTCGGTATGGCGGAAGGTCTTGCGCGCGCCGCCGATTGCCGCGCCGGCCAGCGTCTTCATCGGGCCGGGCGAGATCGCGTTGACGCGGATGCCGTCGGGGCCGAGGTCGTTGGCCAGGTAGCGCACCGCGCTTTCCAGCGCCGCCTTGGCCACGCCCATCACGTTGTAATAGGGCGTCACCCGGTTCGATCCGGCATAGGTCAGCGTGATCAGACTCCCGCCCTCGGGCATCAGTTCGGATGCGCGCCGCGCCACGTCGATGAAGCTGAAGCAGCTGATGGAAAGCGAGTTCTTGAAATTCTCGCGCGAGGTGTTGATGAACCGGCCGGCAAGCTCGTTCTTGTCGGAATAGGCGATGGCATGGACCAGGAAATCCATGCTGCCCCATTCGGCCCTGATCTTGGCGAAGGCCGCGTCGAGGCTGGCATCGTCATTCACATCGACATCCACCAGAAGGCTGGAGCCGACCGAGGCCGCCAGCGGCTCGACCCGCTTGCCGAAGGCCTCTCCCTGATAGGAGAAGGCAAGCTCGGCGCCCTCGGCGGCAAGTGCCGCGGCGATGCCCCATGCGATGGAGCGGTCATTTGCGACACCCATGACAAGCCCGCGCTTGCCCTTCATCAGATCGGCCATCTTTTGCCCCCCGGCGCAGATCAGTCGTTGAACTTGCTCATGACGAGCGTGGCATTGGTGCCGCCAAAGCCGAAGCTGTTGGACAGGACCGAGTCGAACTCCACGTTCTCACGCAGGGTCGTGGCAATTTCCTCCGGGCGGATCGCCGGGTCCAGCTGGGTGACGTTGGCCGATGCGGTGATGAACCTGCCCTGCATCATCAGCAGGCAATAGATCGCCTCGTGCACGCCGGTGGCGCCCAGGCTGTGGCCGGTCAGCGACTTGGTGGACGAGATCGGCGGCACGCCATCCTCGCCGAAGACGCGGCGCACGGCCTCCACCTCGGTCACGTCGCCCGCAGGGGTCGAGGTGCCGTGGGCGTTGATATAGCTGATCTTGCGCCCCTGCGGCAGCGTCGAAAGCGCCAGCCGCATGGAGCGTTCGCCGCCCTCGCCCGAGGGGGCGACCATGTCGTAGCCGTCCGAGGTGGCGCCGTAGCCCGTCAGCTCGGCATAGATCTTCGCGCCGCGGGCCTTGGCATGTTCCAGTTCCTCAAGCACCACGACGCCGCCGCCGCCCGCGATCACGAAACCGTCGCGCGTGGCGTCGAAGGCGCGGCTGGCCGTGGCGGGGGTGTCGTTGTATTTCGACGACATCGCCCCCATCGCGTCGAACAGGCAGCTCAGCGTCCAGTCAAGCTCTTCGCCGCCGCCGGCAAAGACCACGTCCTGCTTGCCCATCTGGATCAGCTCGGCCGCGTTGCCGATGCAATGCGCGCTGGTCGAACAGGCCGAGGTGATCGAGTAGTTCACGCCCTTGATCCGGAACGGCGTCGCAAGGCAGGCCGAGTTCGTCGAGGACATGCAGCGCGTCACCATGAACGGGCCCATCCGCTTGGGGCTGCCCTTTTCCATGACGATGCGATGCGCCTCGAAGAAGTTCGAGGTGGACGGCCCGCCCGAGCCCATGATCAGCCCGGTGCGCGGGTTCGACACATCGCCGTCCTCAAGCCCGGAATCGGCGATCGCCTGCTCCATCGCCAGGAAGTTGTAGGCCGCGCCGGGCCCCATGAAGCGCAGGTTGCGCTTGTCGATATGGTCTTCCAGCACGATCTGGGGCATGCCGTGGATCTGGCTGCGGAAGCCGTGCTCGGCATATTCCGGGGCAAAGACAATCCCCGAACGGCCGGCGCGCAGGCTGGTGGATACTTCTTCGGCATTGTTGCCGATGGGCGAGACGATGCCCAGTCCGGTGATGACGACGCGGCGCATTGAGGCCTCCTTGTTGGCGTTCGGTCTCAGCTTTCGGAAAGCGCGACCTTCATGTCCTTGACCTGATAGATGACCTCTCCATCAGCCTCGACGATCCCATCGGCCACGCCCATGGTCAGGCGGCGCGTCTGGATGGCCTTGGTGAAATCGACCTTGTAGGTCAGCATCTTGCGGTCGGGGCGGACCATG
>CALMEG010000026.1 GCA_937863185.1 uncultured Paracoccaceae bacterium
ACGAAGCCGCGCTCGAACACATCGGACGATCCCGCCACATCGGTCAGTGCGGCGCTGACCATGCCGCCGGTGCAGCTTTCGGCGGTGGCGATGCGCAGGCCCGCGGCGCGGGCGGCGGCCAGTATCGCGCCCGGTGTCGTCATCGCATCAGCACCCCATGCGCAAGGGCGGCGGCCAGGATCGTGGCAACGCCTGCGAACAGGCCTGCCCACAGGTCGTCCAGCATCACCCCCGCCGCATCGCCGCGCCGGTCGGCCCGCCCCACGAGCCACGGTTTCCAGATATCGAACAGCCGGAAGAAGAGGAAGGCCGCAACCCAGCCGGGATAGGCGACCACGGCCCAGTTCGACAGGCCCGTCCACCAGAAGGCCGCCGCCGGGAAGCACAGCGCAAGCCACTGCCCCGCCACCTCGTCGATGACGATTTCCGAGGGGTCCTCGCCCGGCCGGTCCGCAAGTTCCTGCCCGATCGACCAGAAGCCGATCACCGTCACCGCCAGCGTCGCCGCCGCAAGCGCCCAGAAACCGATATAGCGGTCGATCGCGATGCCCAGGATCAGCGCCACGGCCGAGCCCCATGTGCCCGGTGCCGGGCGCATCATTCCCACGCCGAAGAAGGTGTTGATCTGCCGTATCATGCCGTCACCAGAGTTGCCGTTGCGATGGCCGCGATACCTTCCTCGCGCCCCGTGAAGCCCAACCGCTCCGAGGTGGTCGCCTTGACCGAAACCCGGTCGGGCGCAATCCCGGCGATGCGGGCCAGTTCCTGCGCCATGGCCACGGCATGAGGCCCGATCTTGGGGCGTTCGCAGATCAGCGTCACATCGGCATTGGCGATGCGGTAGCCCCGCGACGCGGCAAGGTTCGCGGCATGGGCCAGGAAGATTTCGGAGGCGGCGCCCTTCCATTGCGGGTCCGAGGGGGGGAAATGGCGCCCGATATCGCCCTCGGCAAGCGCGCCATAGATCGCATCGGTCAGCGCATGCATGCCCACATCGGCGTCGGAATGGCCCAGAAGGCCGCGATCATGGGCCAGCCGGACGCCGCAAAGCATCACATGATCGCCCTCGCAAAAGGCATGCACGTCATAGCCATTGCCGGTTCTTACATCCATTCGCGCCCCCAGAATACGCTCGGCCCGGGCGAAATCCTCGGGCCAGGTGATCTTCAGATTGTCCTCTGCGCCGGGGACGATGTCCACCGCAAGGCCCGCGCGCAGGGCAATCTCCACATCGTCCGCGGCCCCCTCGGGGAATGCGCGATGCGCCGCAAGGATCGCGTCATAGGCAAAGCCTTGCGGCGTTTGCGCGCGCCACAATCCCTCGCGCGGTTCGGCCCTCTGGACACGACCCCCGGCGCCGCGCCAAAGCGCATCGGTGACGGGCAGGGCGGGGGCGGCGGCCTGTGCATGGCCAAGGGCGGCCAGCACCGCCGCGATCACGTCCCGCGGCCCAAGCGGGCGCGCG
>CALMEG010000027.1 GCA_937863185.1 uncultured Paracoccaceae bacterium
CGACGAGGAAGGCCGGCTGGAGAACCTCGAAGCCTTTGCAAGCCGCAATGGCCCGGCATTCTACCGCCTTGCGGAAAACACCCGGACCCTGACACTGGCGAAAACCGAAACCCCGGCCAGTTGGCCCGCCAGGATCATCACCGGCGCCGGCCCCGTGACGGTGTTCGATCCGGGCTTTCCGGTCTTCTGGCATGTGCTCGACTGACCCCCTCACCTTTGCGGAAATATCCCCGCCGGAGGCGCAGGCCGGCCAAGGATAACCGCGCGCGGGGGCGTGACGCCGCCCGCCCCCCTCGGGCGCCGGACGCTCCGCGGGGGATATTTGAACGAAGATGAAAACCGCACGACAAGGACTTATGACATGATCCCCAGCTCGTTTCCCGCCCGCGAAGAGATTGCCCGGCTGACCGCGCGGATGCTTCTGGAAATCAGGGCGGTGCATTTCAATGCGGCCGAGCCGTTCATCCTGGCCTCGGGGCTGCCCTCGCCGACCTATATCGATTGCCGCAAGCTCATCAGCTATCCGCGCATCCGGTCGACCCTGATGGATTTCATGGCCGTCACCGTGATGCGCGATGCGGGGTTCGAGGCGTTCGACAATATCGCGGGCGGCGAGACCGCGGGCATCCCCTTCGCCGCGATGGTGGCCGAGCGGCTTGCCCTTCCGATGAGCTATGTGCGCAAGAAGCCCAAGGGATATGGGCGCAGCGCCCGGATCGAGGGCGCGATGTCCGAGGGCGACCGCGTGCTTCTGGTCGAGGATCTGACGACCGATGGCGGCTCGAAGCTGAGCTTTGTCGATGCGATCCGCGAAACCGGGGCAAGCTGCGCGCATACGGCCGTCATTTTCTACTACGGGATCTTCCCCGAAACCGTGCCCACGCTGGAGAAGCACGGGGTGAAGCTGCATTTCCTGTGCACCTGGTGGGACGTTCTGGCCGAGGCCCGCGCGCAGGGTGCCTTCGATGCGGACACGCTTGACGAGGTGGAGGCCTTCCTGACCAATCCGCGTCCCTGGCAGCAGGCCCGCAAGAAGGGCTGAGCGGGAGCGAGAAATCCGGGGGTATCCCTGTGGACCGGCTGTGGAGCGTTTCCGGGCCGAATCGGGGATCTTCGCGGAATTGGACAAGCGGGCACCACCGGTGGTAGCCTGCCGCAAAAGACCCACAAGAAGCGCCACCTGACCGGCCCGGAACGGGCCGGTTGTCCCCCGAGTTATCCAGATGGCCTGGGCGACGCATTCGGGATAAGGCAACGCGGCGGGCAAGCAGAGGCAGATCATGAACGACGGCGGCGCAATCGCGAATTCCCCGGCCCTTCCGGCAAATGCGGACACGCTTCCGCATAACATCGAGGCCGAGCAGCAGCTTCTGGGCGCGATCCTGACCAATAACGACATCTATGACCGCGTGGCCGCGATCATCAAGCCCGAGCACTTCTTCGAGCCGGTCCACCAGCGCATCTACGAGGTTGCCATCGCGCGCATCCAGAAGAACGCGCTTGCCTCTCCGGTCACGCTCAAGGCGTTTCTCGAGGACGATCCGGGGCTGAAGGAACTTGGCGGCCCGGCCTATCTGGCGCGCATCGCGGGCGCGGCGATCGCGGCCTATGCGGCGCGCGATTATGCGCAGATGATCTATGAGCTGGCCGTGCGACGCGAACTGATCCGGCTGGGCGGCGACATTTCGGCGCGCGCAGCGCAAGTGGTGGTGCAGGACGACCCGCGCGAGCAGATCGTCGCGGCCGAGCAGTCGCTTTACCGGCTGGCCGAGCAGGGCCAGGCCGAAAAGGGCTTTGTCTCTTTCCTCAAGGCCGTGACCGAGGCCGTGCAATCGGCTAATGCCGCCTATCAGCGCGACGGTGGGCTGGCGGGCGTTTCCACGGGGCTGCGCGATCTGGACAAGAAGCTGGGGGGGCTGCATCCCTCCGACCTTCTGATCCTTGCGGGGCGCCCGTCGATGGGCAAGACCTCGCTGGCCACCAACATCGCCTTCAACATCGCCAAGGCCTTCAAGCGCGGGCAGCGCCCCGATGGCAGCGAAGGCGCCGTCGAGGGCGGCGTGGTGGGCTTTTTCAGCCTCGAGATGTCGGCCGAGCAGCTGGCCGCGCGGATCCTGTCCGAGGCGTCCGAGGTTCCCTCGGAGCAGATCCGCCGCGGCGACATGACCGAGGGCGAATTCCGCCGCTTCGTGGAGGCCGCGAAGGCGTTGGAAAGCTGCCCGCTTTACATCGACGACACGCCCGCCCTGCCGATCAGCCAGGTTGCCGCGCGCTGCCGGCGGCTGAAGCGGACGCATGGGCTCGATGTCGTGATGGTGGACTATCTTCAGCTTCTGCGCGGCACCGGCAAGGGCGAGAACCGGGTGCAGGAAGTGTCCGAGATCACGCAGGGCCTCAAGGCCATTGCGAAAGAGCTGAACATCCCCGTCATCGCGCTTTCGCAGCTGAGCCGGACGGTCGAGAGCCGCGAGGACAAGCGCCCGCAGCTGTCGGACCTGCGCGAATCCGGCTCGATCGAGCAGGACGCCGATGTGGTGATGTTCGTCTACCGCGACGAATACTACAAGGAACGCGAGAAGCCGGGCGATCACGAACTGGAAAAGATGGCCGCCTGGCAGCAGATCATGGAACAGGTGCATGGCAAGGCCGAGGTGATCATCGGCAAGCAGCGCCACGGCCCCATCGGCTCGGTCGAGCTGGCCTTCGAGGGGCGCTTCACCCGCTTCTCGGATCTGGCGAAGGCCTGGCAGGGCGACGGTTCGGACGCATTCTAGGTGGCATGCGCGCGCACCCGGCCAATTCCCCTTGACCTTCGCGGTCGGGCTGTCAAAACAGCGCCATGGCTACTGCATCGCTTCGTATCGACCTTGACGCAATCGTCGCCAACTGGCGCGCGCTTGACGCGCTGAGCGGGCCTTCCACGCGCACCGGCGCGGTGGTCAAGGCCGACAGCTACGGCCTTGGCGCGGCGCGGGTGGCGCGCACGCTGCTGCGGGCGGGCGCACAACAATTCTTCGTCGCCGCCGCCGAGGAAGGCGCGGCCCTGCGTCAGGCCCTTGGCGAAGGGCCAGAGATCCTTGTCTTTTCCGGCCATATGGCGGGCGATACCGAGATGATCGGCGATCTTGGCCTGACGCCGATGCTGAACTCTCTCGAACAGGTCACGCGGCATTTCGAGGCCCTGCCCGGCGCGGCCTTTGGGGTGCAGCTTGATACCGGCATGAACCGCCTGGGCATGGAAGCGGCCGAATGGGAGGCCGTGGCGCCGATCGTGCTGGCCTCGGGGCCCCGCCTTGTCATGAGCCATCTGGCCTGCGCCGACGATCCCGCCGATGCGATGAACGCCCGCCAGCTGGCCGAGTTTCGCCGCATGACCGACGGTCTTGGCGTGGCGCGCTCGCTTTCGGCGACGGGGGGCATCCTGCTGGGGCCGGACTATCACTTCGACCTCACCCGCCCCGGCATCGGCCTCTATGGCGGCCTGCCCTATGAACAGGCGCGCCCCGCCGTGCGCCTGACGCTGCCCGTCGTGCAGGTGCGCGACGTGCTGGCGGGCGAGACCGTGGGCTATTCGAACACCTGGCAGGCCGAAGCCGACAGCCGCATCGCCACGGTGGCCGCCGGCTATGCCGACGGGCTGATGCGCACCCTGTCGGGGATTGGCACACTCTGGGCCGACGGCACGCCCTGCCCGATCGTCGGGCGCGTCTCGATGGACCTGATCACCGTCGACATCACCCACCTGCCCGAGGCCCCGAAGGCCCTTGATATCCTGTGCGCCGATCAGGGCGTGGACGATCTGGCCGATGTCGCCGGCACCATCGGATACGAGATCCTGACCTCGCTTGGCCAACGCTATCAGCGCCACTATGGCGGGAGCGCGGCGTGAGCCTTGCCACCCCACTTGCGCATCTTGGGCGCACCGTTCTGGGCGGGCTGGCCGCCACGGGGCGTTTCGCGCTTTTCTGCCTCGATACGCTGGCCCATGTGCTGCGCCCGCCCTTCTACCTGCGCGAGTTTCTCTATGCCTGCCTTCAGATCGGCTGGCTGTCGCTGCCCGTGGTGGGGCTGACGGCGGTCTTCACCGGCGCGGCGCTTGCGTTGCAGATCTATGCCGGGGGCGCGCGGTTCTCGGCCGAATCCGTGGTGCCCTCGATCGTGGCCATCGGCATGACGCGCGAGCTTGGCCCCGTTCTGGGCGGGCTGATGGTGGCGGCGCGCGTGGCCTCGTCCATCGCGGCGGAAATCGGCACGATGAAAGTGACGGAGCAGGTCGACGCCTTGGTAACTTTGTCCACCAACCCCATGAAATACCTTACGGTTCCGCGTGTACTTGCGGCGACGATGACGGTGCCGGTGCTGGTCGGCGTGGGCGATGTGATCGGCATCATGGGGGGCTGGCTCGTGGGGGTGAACCGGCTTGATTTCAACTCGGCCAGCTATCTCAAGAACACCTGGGATTTCCTTGAATTCTGGGATGTCGGCTCGGGCCTGGTGAAGGGCGCGGCCTTCGGCTTCATCGTGGCGGTGATGGGCTGCTATCACGGAATGAACTCGGGCCGCGGCGCGCAGGGCGTGGGCCGCGCCACGAAATCGGCGGTGGTCGGTGCCTCGGTGCTGATCCTGGCGGCGAACTACCTGCTGACGGAGGCGTTCTTCTCGGCATGATCGAACTGAAATCCGTGCATAAATCCTTTGGTGCCAACGCGGTGCTGCGCGGGGTGGACCTGACCGTCCCGAGCGGCGAAAGCATGGTCATCATCGGCGGTTCCCGCAAAGGAAAAAACGTTCTTCTCAAATGCATACTCGGCCTTATTCATCCAGACAGCGGCACCATCACGCTGGACGGTCAGGACGTGGAGAAAGCCGCCCGCGATGCCTTTCTGGCCCGCTTCGGGATGCTGTTTCAGGGCGGCGCGCTGTTCGATTCCCTCCCCGTCTGGCAAAATGTCGCGTTCCGGCTGCTGCGCGGCTTGAAGAAGCGCCCAAAGGCCGAAGCGCGCGAGATCGCCATCGAAAAGCTGCGCCGCGTGGGCCTGAAACCCGAGGTGGCGGACCTCTTTCCCGCTGAACTGTCGGGTGGAATGCAAAAGCGCGTGGGCCTTGCGCGCGCCATCGCCGCCGAGCCCGAGATCATCTTCTTCGACGAACCCACCACCGGGCTTGACCCGATCATGGCCGGCGTCATCAACGAGCTGATCCGCGAGATCGTGGTCGAGATGGGGGCCACGGCGATGACCATCACGCATGACATGACCTCTGTCCGCGCCATCGCCGACAAGGTGGCGATGCTGCATGGCGGCAAGGTGCGCTGGACCGGCCGGATCCAGGAAATGGATGCAACATCCGACCCTTACGTCCAGCAATTCATCCACGGCCGCGCCGAAGGGCCGATCGAGTCGGTGCGCTGATGCTGCGGTGGGCAAACCTTGCCCTCCTCGTGCTGTTCCCGATCGCGTGGTTTGCGCCGCTTCTGCGCGCGGGCCTTCTGCCGTTCTTCGAGCTTGACGCGATCTCGGTGATCACCGGGCTTCAGGCGCTGTGGGAAAAGGATGTGGCGCTTGCGCTTCTGGTGACGCTCTTCGCGCTTTTCGCGCCCTATGTGAAAACCCTCGGCCTTGCGATGGTGCAGTTCCGGCTGGCCTCGCCCCGCATCCTGCCGGCGCTGCAAATCCTGGGAAAACTGGCGATGGCCGACATCTTCCTGATCGCGCTTTACATCGTGCTGGCCAAGGGCGTGGGCGTCGGCCGGATCGAGACCGGCTGGGGCCTTTATCTTTTCACCGGCTGCGTGCTGGCCAGCCTGGCGATTTCCCACCTTGCGGCGCGGCGCCCCGCGCCCCGGTCTTGAAGCGCCCGCGACGATCGGGCAGGAAGGCACATGGCCAAGGCTCAATCCTCATTCACCTGTTCCGCCTGCGGGGCGTCCCATTCCAAATGGAGCGGGCGCTGCGATGCCTGTGGCGAATGGAACACCATCGTGGAAGAGGCGGCCCTGTCCTCGGGGCCCGGCACGCGCAGCCTTGGCGCGGCCAAGGGGCGGGCGATCCCGCTCAGCAGCCTTGCCACGCAAGAGCCGCCGCCCCCGCGCACCCGCTCGGGCATGGAAGAGCTGGACCGCGTTCTGGGCGGCGGGCTGGTGCCGTCCTCGGCCATCCTTGTGGGCGGCGATCCGGGCATCGGGAAATCCACGCTGCTGTTGCAAGGCGCTGCAAGTTTCGCGCGCAACGGGCTGAAATCCCTTTACATTTCCGGTGAAGAGGCCGCCGCTCAGGTGCGCATGCGCGCGCAGCGCCTGAACCTTGCCGACGCGCCCGTGCAACTGGGCGCAGAGACCAACCTGCGCGACATCCTGACCACGCTCGATGCCGAGCGCCCCGATCTGGTGGTGATCGATTCCATCCAGACCATGTGGGCCGACATGGTCGACAGCGCGCCCGGCTCGGTCAGCCAGGTGCGGGCGGCCTGCCACGAGCTGGTGACCTTCGCCAAGAAACGCGGCACCGCCGTGATCCTTGTGGGCCACGTCACCAAGGAGGGCCAGATCGCCGGCCCCCGCGTGGTCGAGCACATGGTCGACACCGTGCTCTATTTCGAGGGCGAGCGCGGCCACCAGTTCCGCATCCTGCGCGCCGTGAAGAACCGCTTCGGTCCCGCCGACGAGATCGGCGTGTTCGAGATGACCGGCGGGGGCCTGTCCGAGGTGGCGAACCCCTCGGCGCTGTTCCTGTCCGAGCGCGGGCAGGCCGCGCCCGGCTCGGCCGTCTTTGCCGGGATCGAGGGCACGCGGCCGGTCCTGACCGAGATCCAGGCGCTGGTCGCGCCCTCCTCGCTCGCCTCGCCGCGGCGCACGGTGGTGGGGCTCGACTCGGGGCGCGTGTCGACGATCCTCGCGGTTCTGGAAAGCCGCTGCGGCATTCCCTTCGCGGGGCTGGACGTGTTCCTGAACGTGGCGGGCGGCATGAAGGTGCAGGAACCCGCCGCCGATCTGGCCCTTGCCGCGGCCCTTCTGAGCGCGCGCGAAGATGTTGCACTTCCGCCCGATATGGTGATTTTTGGCGAAATCAGCCTGTCTGGCGCGCTGCGTCCGGTCGGTCAGGCCGAAAACAGGTTGAAAGAAGCCGAGAAACTTGGTTTTTCACAAGCGATCGCCCCGGAACGGACAAAGGCCGAAGGGGGCGGCGGGATGGCGTTGCGCAAGCTGCCCGATCTCGTGACATTTGTTGGGGACATGTTTGGCGCGGGCTGACGCGCGCCGCCGCAGGAAGGACAGCATGGAAGGCTTTACCATCATCGACGCCATCGTGGCGGCCATAATCGTCTTGTCCGCGGTGCTTGCCTACAGCCGCGGCTTCGTGCGCGAGGGGCTTTCGATCGCGGGCTGGATCGCGGCGGCGGTGCTTGCCTATGTCTTTGCCGATGCGGCCCGCCCGCTGATCGCGCAGATCCCGGTGCTGGACAAGTTCCTGGGCGACAGCTGCGAACTGGCCACAATCGGCGGCTTCGCGGCGGTCTTCGCGCTTGCGCTTGTCGTCTTCTCGATCCTGACGCCGCTGTTTGCCTCGGTCGTGCAGCGCTCGGCGCTTGGCGGCATCGACCAGGGGCTGGGCTTTCTGTTTGGTGTGCTGCGGGGCGTCGTTCTCGTGGCGGTGGCTTTCGTCGTCTATGACCGCGTCGTGGTGAACGAGGCGATCCCGATGGTGGACGATTCCCGTTCCGCCAAAGTGTTCGAGCGCATGAGCGGCCAGGTCGACGACTCCATGCCCGAGGATGCGCCCGGCTGGATCGTTTCGCGCTATGAACAACTGGTCAGCAAATGCGCTGCACCGGCGGCAGCCAACTGAGCGTTACGGAAAACGTGACCGTTCTGTAACAGAAATACCGGGCCGCGGGGCGTGACAGTCCCGCGGTTTGCCATTAAATGACGCCGTGACCTCCCCGGATTCGGAGCCTCCCCCATGACCAACCCGGCGCGCCCCTTCCTGTCGCACCCTTTTGACGATGACAAACTGAAGGAGGAATGCGGCGTTTTCGGCGTGATCGGCGTGGCCGACGCCTCGAATTTCGTGGCGCTTGGCATGCACGCGCTGCAACATCGGGGGCAAGAGGCCGGCGGCATCGTCGCCCATGACCCACAACAGGGTTTCAACTCGGCGCATCGATTCGGCTATGTGCGCGACAACTTCACCAAGGCGAGCCTGATGGAAACCCTGCCCGGCCAGTTGGCAATCGGGCATGTGCGCTATTCCACCGCCGGGGCGAAGGGCGCGGTGATCCGCGACATCCAGCCCTTCTTCGGCGAATTCTCGATGGGCGGCTGTGCGGTTGCCCATAACGGCAACCTGACCAATGCCGACGCGCTGCGGCGCGAGCTGATCGAGCGCGGGGCGATTTTCCAGTCCGGCTCGGACAGCGAATGCATCATCCACCTGATGGCGCGCTCGATCCAGAAGCACCACGCGGATCGCATCGCCGATGCGCTGCGCCGGGTCGAGGGCGCGTTCTCGGTGGTTGCCATGACGCGCACCAAGCTGATCGGCGTGCGCGATCCGCTTGGCGTGCGCCCGCTCGTGCTTGGCCGGATCGGCGAGGCAGGCTATGTGCTTTCGTCAGAGACCTGTGGCCTGGACATCATCGGCGCCGAATTCGTGCGCGAGATCGGGCCGGGCGAGATGGTGGTGATCCAGGACGGCAAGATCGACAGCCCCCGCCCCTTCCCGGTGGCCAAGTCGCGTTTCTGCATCTTCGAACATGTCTATTTCTCGCGCCCCGACAGTATCATCGGCGGCCGCTCGGTCTATGAGACGCGGTTGCAGATCGGGGTGGAACTGGCGCGCGAATCCCCGGTCGAGGCCGACCTGGTCTGCCCCGTGCCCGACAGCGGCACCCCCGCGGCCATCGGCTACAGCCAGGAAAGCGGCATTCCCTTCGCGCTTGGCATCACGCGCAACCAGTATATGGGCCGCACCTTCATCGAACCGACCGAGCATATCCGCAACATGGGCGTGCGGCTGAAGCTGAACGTCAACAAGGGGCTGGTGCGCGGCAAGCGCGTCGTGCTGGTGGACGACTCGGTCGTGCGCGGCACCACCTCGCGCAAGATCAAGGAGATGATCCTCGAGGCCGGCGCGGCCGAGGTGCATTTCCGCATCGCAAGCCCGCCCACCGCCTGGCCGTGCTTTTACGGCGTCGACACGCCTGACCGCGCCAAGCTGTTGGCCGCGCGCATGACCGAAGAGGAAATGCGCGAATGGATCGGCGTGGACAGCCTGCGTTTCGTCTCGCTTGACGGGCTGTATCGCGCGGCGGGCGCGGCATCGGGGCGCGATGCCGCCTGCCCGCAATATTGCGATGCCTGTTTCTCGGGGGAATACCCGGTCGCCCCGTCGGACCAGCTTGCGGCGGGATTTCAGATGAAGGCGGCAGAATAGGCCGCCCTGCGCCCCGCCCGGACGGGCCTCAGACGGCTTCCTCGACCCGGTCGGCAAGCGCCTCGGCGCGCGCCGCGATCTCGGCCAGCGTTTCGGTGACATCGGCGGGAATGACCGGCACCTCGGTGCGCGCGGGATTGGCCCGCGCCTCTTCCAGCGCCGCCTCGGCCGCGTCGACGCGGTTGCGGGCCTCGCGTAGCTGATCCTCGACCGCCGCCGTCTTGTCGGCCAGCATCAGCCCCGCCATCAACAGCATGCGCGCCTCGGGCACGCGCCCGCCGATCGCGCCCATCAGCGCATTCGCCTCGGCATCCAGCAGCTCGGCCGCGGCGCGCAGGAAATGCTCTTCCCCGTCCTGGCAGGACACCTCGAAATCGCGCCCGCCGATCGTGATCTTCAGCTCAGCCATGGCCAGTCTCCGTCGCCTTTTCCGCCGCCTCGAGGATCGGGTCCAGCGCCCCGAGGATCGCCCCCATCTCCTGCGCCTCGGCCGCGCGCGCGGCGCGCAGCGCCTCAAGCTCGGCCTGCATGGCGCGGTTGATCAGATGCGGCTCCACCGCGCCCTCGGCATCGCTGAGCAGGCTGTTCGTGGCCACCAGCTCGGCATTGGCCCGCCTGAGGCGCGTGATCTCGGATTGCGCGGCGTCAAGGTTCCGCGTCGCCTGCGCCAGCTTTTTCTCAAGCGCAGAGAGCGTGGTCTCCTGCTTTTCGCGGATCGCGCGGACCCGTTCGGAAAGCTGCGCATTGGCGGTGCGCTCGGCCTCCAGGGCGTCGCGCAGCGCGGCCAGTTCGGCATCGTCCCGCGCGGCCGCGCCGGCCGCCGGCGGCGCCTCGGCCTCGGGGCGGGGTGCGGGCGCGCCGTTCCTTGCGCCAAGAACCTCGACCCCCCGGCCAATCCGCTCCAGTGCAAAGCTGATCCGGCGTTCGTATTCGGCGATATCGCTCATCCTGCCTGCCTCCGGTATATGCCCGGTCCTTGATCGTTCCTGCCGGATGTCCCGGCCTGCGGGGCGCAGATGGCGCACGAATCGCACGCCTGCCCTTCAACACCGATCTTAAACAAAGAACCCGCCGCAGGCCCACCCTTTTGCATCAATCACTTGGGGGGCGCGCTTGATCTTGCGCGCCGGGGTGCTATCAGGGGGCAACCCTGAACAGATCAGCCGAAAGGTCATTGCCTTGGATATCGCCCAGCTTCGCGCCGCCCATCCCGAACACTGGACCCTCGCGGCCGCCATCCGCGCGCTTGCCATGGATGCCGTGCAGGCGGCCAATTCCGGCCATCCGGGCATGCCGATGGGCATGGCGGACGTGGCCACGGTGCTGTTCCGCAACCACCTGAAATTCGACGCCTCGGCCCCGCACTGGCCCGACCGGGACCGCTTCGTGCTGTCGGCCGGGCACGGCTCGATGCTGCTTTACGCGCTGCTGCACCTGACGGGCTACAAGCAGGCCACGCTCGATGAGATCAGGAACTTCCGCCAATGGGGCGCGCGCACCGCGGGCCATCCCGAATACGGCCATATGGAAGGGATCGAAACGACGACCGGCCCGCTTGGCCAGGGCATCGCCACCGCCGTCGGCATGGCCATCGCCGAGCAGTCGCTTCAGGCGCGCTTCGGCAAGAAGGTGGTGGATCACCGCACCTGGGTCATCGCGGGCGACGGCTGCCTGATGGAGGGGATCAGCCAAGAGGCGATCGGCCTTGCCGGCATGCAGGAGCTGAAGAACCTCATCGTCCTGTGGGACAACAACAACATCACCATCGACGGCCGCGTCTCGATCGCGGACAAGACCGATCAACGCGCGCGCTTCGCGGCCTCGGGCTGGACGGTGCTGTCCTGCGACGGCCATGATCCCGCCGATATCGAACGCGCGCTTGGCGCGGCCAGATCCGCCAAGGGCCCGGTGCTGGTGGATTGCAAGACGGTGATCGGCTTTGGCGCACCGAACAAGGCCGACAGCCATGCCGTTCACGGCTCCCCCTTGGGCGATGCCGAACTGGCCGCAACCAAGGCCGTCTATGGCTGGACCCATGGCCCGTTCGAGATTCCGGCCGACGTGAAGGCCGCCTGGGAGAAGATCGGCGCCCGCGGCGCCGAGGAGCGCGCCGCATGGGAGGCCCGTCTTGCCGGTCTTTCCCCTTCGAAACAGGCCGAGTTCGCGCGCCAGATGGCGGGGGATGCGCCCAAGAAGCTGACCTCGGCCATCCGCGCCTTCAAGAAAGAGCAGTCCGAGGCCGCGCCGAAGGTTGCCACCCGCAAGGCCTCGGAAATGGTGCTGGGCGCGGTGAACCCGGTGATGCCCGAAACCCTGGGCGGTTCGGCCGACCTGACCGGCTCGAACCTGACCAAGACGGCGGATCTGGGCGTGTTCTGCCCCGAGAACCGCAAGGGCCGCTATGTGCATTACGGCATCCGTGAACATGGCATGGCGGCGGCGATGAACGGGCTGTGGCTGCATGGCGGCGTGCGCCCCTATGGCGGCACCTTCTTCTGCTTTACCGATTACGCGCGCGGCGCGATGCGGCTTTCGGCGTTGATGCAGGTGCCCGCCGTCTATGTAATGACGCATGACAGCATCGGCCTGGGCGAGGATGGCCCGACCCACCAGCCGGTGGAGCATCTGGCGATCTGCCGCGCCACGCCCAACACCTGGACCTTCCGCCCCGCCGACGTGATCGAGACCGCCGAGGCGTGGGAACTGGCGCTTGGCACCAAGTCCACGCCCTCGGTCCTGGCCCTGTCGCGCCAGAACCTGCCCACGCTGCGCAAGACGCATCTGAATGCCAACCAGACGGCCAAGGGCGCCTATGTGATCGAAGAGGCCGCGGGCAAGCGCCAGGCGATCCTGATGGCCTCGGGGTCCGAGGTGGAGATCGCGCTGAAGGCGCGCGAGCTGCTTCAGGCCGAGGCCATCGGCACCCGCGTCGTCTCGGTCCCCTGCATGGAGCTTTTCGCCGCCCAGGACGAGGCCTACCGCCGCAGGATCCTGCCCGCGGGCCCGGTGCGCGTGGCCGTCGAGGCCGCCGTGCGCCAGCCCTGGGACCGCTGGCTTCTGGGCGAGCGCGGCAAGGAGGCGAAGGCCGGCTTTGTCGGCATGGAGGGGTTCGGCGCCTCGGCCCCGGCGGAACGGCTTTACGCCGAATTCGGCATCACCCCCGAGGCCGTGGCCGCGAAGGTCAAGGCGCTTCTGTGAGGCCGCTGAAAATCCATGCGGAACCGGGGGGGCCCCTGGCCCCCTCTTTTACGCCTGCGGGGGGGGGGGTCCTGTTTTGTCTTGCGGCGGTGGTGCTGTTTACCCCCATGGATTCGCTGGCCAAGCACCTGTCGGGCAGCTATCCGCCCCTTCAGGTGGTCTGGGCGCGCTATGCCGGGCAGGCGCTTCTGGTCTTCGTGATTCTTCTGCCGCAGGGCACGGCAGTCCTACGCACCCGGCTGCCGGGCCTTCAGGCCGTGCGCTCGGTCCTGCAATTCGGCGCCACGGCCTGTTTCTTCATGGCGCTGCCGCATATCGGGCTGGCCGAGGCGACCGCGCTGACCGACCTCAACCCGGTGCTGATCACGCTTGGCGCCGCGCTGTTTCTGGGCGAGCGGATCGGCCCGCGCCGCCTGGCCGGCGTGGTTGCGGCGCTGATCGGGGCGATGATCGTGATCCGGCCGGGCATGGGGGTGTTTCAGCCGGCGGCCCTTCTGCCGCTATGCACCGCGTTCTGCTATGCCGGTTTCGCGCTGGTCACGCGGGTCGTGGGCGAGCGGGAAAGCATCTGGACCTCGCTTTTCTACACGGCGCTGTTCGGCACGGTGATCGCAAGCGCGCTGATGCCCATGATCTGGGCGCCGGTCGCGCCCCGCGACCTGTGGGGATTTGCGGGCGTGGGGGTGCTGGGCACCGTGGCGCAGCTTTGCCTGATCCGTGCCTTCACGTTGGCGCCGGCCTCGGTCATCGCACCGTTCGGCTATCTGGGTCTGATCTTCGCAAGCGTCTGGGGCTGGCTGTTCTTCGACCAGTTGCCCGACCGCTGGACCGTGCTTGACGCGGGGATCATCGTTGCGGCGGGGGTGGAGGCGCGGCTCGATCACAGCGCGCGAGGGCGCCGGC
>CALMEG010000028.1 GCA_937863185.1 uncultured Paracoccaceae bacterium
CGGGGCGGAAATCATGGCCCCACTGGCTGACGCAATGCGCCTCGTCCACGGCGATCAGGCTGACGCCCGCGCGCCGCAGCAGGCCCAATGCCGCACCCGAGGCCAGCCTTTCGGGCGCCATGTAAAGCAGCTTCAGCCGTCCCTCGTCGATGGCGGCGAAGACCTCTTCGGTTTCCTCTTCGGTATTGCCCGAGGTCAGCGCCCCGGCCGCCACTCCGGCCGCGGCAAGCGCGCGGACCTGGTCGCGCATCAGCGCGATCAGCGGCGAGATCACCACCGTCACCCCGTCGCGGCACAGCGCCGGCAGCTGGAAGCACAGCGACTTGCCCCCGCCCGTCGGCATGATGGCCAGCGTATTGCGCCCCGCGATGACGGCGCGGACGATCTCTTCCTGGCCGGGGCGGAAGCTTTGGAAACCGAAGACCGACGCCAGAAGCGCCTCGGGCGCGGGCGGGGGCATCGCTCAGTATCCGTAGAAGAAGCCTGCATTGTTGATCAGCGCGCGCTGCGCGATGATGATCACGATGAAGGCGACCAGCGGCGCCAGGTCCAGCCCGCCGGTATTGGGCAGCATGCGCCGGATCGGGCTGTAGATCGGCTCCAGCAGGTTGTTCAGGCCATACCAGATCTGGGCGACCAGCGGCTGGCGGATATTGAGCACCTGAAAGTTGATCAGCCAGCTCAGGATGATATGGGCGATCATGATGAACCAGACGACATTCAGGATCAGGTTCAGCGCCTGAAACAGCGTGATCATGCAATACCTCCGCGCAGCAATCCGCACAGAGGTATGCCAGACGCGGCGCGCTTGCAACCGCAAGCCGCCCGCGGCCGTGCCGCAACGTTCAAGGTTGACGCCACCTGCGCGGCATTGCACCCCGGTTCCAGCAGGAGGTCGCCATGTATCCGATTGTCCGTCTGGTCAAGGAAACGCTGAAGTTTCGCAATGCGCCGCCATTGCCGATCCTGGGCACCCATGTGTCCCATCACATCTGCTGGCCTTGGGATATCGACCCGTGGATGGAGCTGAACAACGGCCGCACGCTGACCCTGTTCGACCTTGGCCGGATTCCTCTGGTCCTGCGCACCGGGCTGGTCGGGGTGTTGCGCAGGCAGGGCTGGGGCATTGCGGTGGCGGGCAACACCACGCGCTATCGCCGCCGGGTCCGGGCCTTCCAGCGCGTGGAGATGCGCAGCCGTTGCATCGGCTGGGATGCGCGGTTCATCTACATGGAGCAAAGCATGTGGCGCGGTGGAGAGTGTTCCAGCCACATCCTGATCCGTGCCGCCGTCACCGGCAAGAATGGCATCGTCCCCCCGGCCGAGGTGCTGCGCGCGATGGGGCAGGACCCGCAGGGCCCCGAGCTGCCCGGCTGGGTGCAAAGCTGGATCGCGGCCGATGCCGAAAGGCCGTGGCCGCCCCTGGCCGGGGCGTGATCTCAACCCGCGCTTGCATCGGCCCGCGGTTTCGGGCTTGATCGCCCGAAAGGCCGCACAGGCGGCCGCAAGGGGGCCTGATGGTAAGCGCGCGCAAACGGATCTGGGGCTGGTATTTCTTCGACTGGGCCAGCCAGCCTTACAACACGCTGCTGATCACCTTCATCTTCGCCCCTTACATGAAAGAACTGCTCGGATCGGGCAGTGCGGCGCAGACGGTCTGGGGCTACGGTATCGGGCTGACGGGGCTTGCGATCGCGGTGATGGCGCCGTTCCTGGGGGCGGTGGCCGACAAGTCCGGCGGGCGGATCGGGTTCATCTGGATCTTTTCGGCGATGTATGTGGCCGGGGCCTGGGGGCTTTGGTATGCGGTGCCGGGCGATTTCAGCCTGACCTTCATCATGCTGTCCTTCGCCATCGGCATGATCGGGATGGAATTCGCCACGACCTTCACCAACGCGATGCTGCCTGACCTGACCAGCCGCGACCAGATGGGGCGGGTTTCGGGCTCGGGCTGGGCGTTCGGTTATCTTGGGGGGATGCTGGCGCTGATCGCCATGCTTGCGCTTTTCGCCGAGAATGCCAGCGGCAGGACGCTGATCGGGATCAGCCCGATCCTTGGCCTCGACCCCGATCAGCGCGAGGGCACGCGCGCCGTGGGGCCGCTGGTTGCGCTGTGGTATGCCGTCTTCATGATCCCGTTCTTCCTGTGGGTGCGCGAAAGGCGCAGGCCCGACGCGGTTCCAGTCCGCAGCGCGATGCGCGGGGCCTGGCCCGAGCTGCGCCAGACATTGGCGCGCCTGCCCTCGAACCGCAGCCTGTTCAGCTTTCTTCTGTCCTCGATGTGCTACCGCGATGCGCTGAACGGGATCTATACGTTCGGCGGGATCTATGCGGCGGGGGTTCTGGGCTGGTCGATCATCCAGATCGGGTTGTTTGGTATTCTGGGCACGATCACTGGCGCGACCTTCGCCTGGCTTGGCGGCAAGGCGGATGACCGCTTTGGTCCCAGGGCGGTCATCATCTTTTGCGTCGTCGCGCTGACGCTTGTCGTGGTGGGGGTGGTGTTTATCTCACGCGAAAGTGTATTCGGAATTGCGGTCGGGGCGAACAGTGCCTTGCCGGATATCGCTTTTTTCGTGATGGGCGGGCTGATCGGCGCGGGTGGCGGGGCGGTGCAGTCGGCCAGCCGCACGATGATGGTGCGTCAGTCGGAACATGACAAAATCACTGAAAGTTTCGGGCTTTACGCGCTGACCGGCAAGGCCACCGCTTTTATCGCGCCGCTGTCCATCGGCTGGATGACACAGGTCTCGGACAACCAGGCCATCGGCATCACGCCGATTATCGCACTTTTCCTTCTGGGCCTGGTTTTGCTAGCCTGGGTCAACCCCGATGGACGCCCGCCGAAGGAGAAGACGACGGATGTTTTTGCATAAGCTTGTTTCTATTGCCGTCTTGCTGGTGGGGATGGGCGCGGGGCAGGTCCAGGCAGAGCAGTTGGCCCGTCACC
>CALMEG010000029.1 GCA_937863185.1 uncultured Paracoccaceae bacterium
TCCCCGCGGCCGCACCACCCACCAGCCGCCGTCCACCGGCTCGGCCTCGGCCTCTGCCTCGGGCGCGACATCGGCGGCCTCGACGGGCGCCTCCGTGGCTTCGGGCGCCTCTGCCGGAGTGCTCTCGTCGCCGTCCTCCTGCACGGCCGCGTCGGCCTGCTGCGCGCCGGCCTCTCCGTTCGGCTTCTTCTTGCGGCGGCGGCGGCGCTTCTTCTTCTTCGGCCCCTCTTCGTCCGACGCCCCTTCGGGACTGTCCGGCGCTGCGTCGAGCACCTCTTCGGCCTCTTCGACCAGATCCTCCTCGTCGTCGATCTCGGCCATCAGGCTGGCGCTGACCGAGACCGCCTGACTGACCTCGGGCACGACACGGGTCGCGGTCTTGAACTTCTCGATCGAGAAATCCGGGCTGATCAGGGACGGATCCGCCTCGAGGCGCACGGACATGCCGTAGCGCGCCTCGATCCCCGCGATATGTTCGCGCTTGGCGTTCATCAGGTAGTTGGCAACCGCCACCGGCGCCTTCACCAGCACCTCGCGCGAGCGTTTGCGCGTACCCTCTTCCTCGATCGCGCGCAGCACCTGCAGCGCAAGGCTGTCATCCGAGCGGATCAACCCCGTGCCGTGGCAATGCGGGCATGGCTGGGTGGTCGATTCGATCATGCCGGGGCGCAGGCGCTGACGGCTCATCTCCAGAAGGCCAAAGCCCGAGATGCGGCCCACCTGGATGCGGGCGCGGTCGGTCTTCAGCTTCTCTTTCAGGCGCTTCTCGACGGCGGCGTTGTTCTTGCGCTCTTCCATGTCGATGAAGTCGATCACGATCAGACCGGCAAGGTCGCGCAGGCGCAGCTGGCGCGCCACCTCGTCGGCGGCCTCCAGGTTGGTCTTGAGCGCGGTCTCCTCGATCGAGCCCTCTTTCGTGGCCCGGCCCGAGTTCACGTCGATCGCCACCAGCGCCTCGGTCACGCCGATCACGATGTAGCCGCCCGACTTGAGCTGCACCACCGGATTGAACATCGCGCCCAGATAGCTTTCCACCTGGAAGCGGGCGAAAAGCGGAAGCTGTTCGTGGTAGTGTTTCACGTTCTTGGCGTGGGACGGCATGATCATCTTCATGAAGTCCTTGGCCGCGCGATAGCCGCGCTCGCCCTCGACCAGAACCTCGTCGATGTCCTTGCTGTAAAGGTCGCGGATCGAGCGCTTGATCAGGTCGCCCTCTTCGTAGATCGGCGCGGGCGCGATGGATTTCATCGTCAGTTCGCGGATCTGTTCCCACAGGCGCATCAGGTATTCATAGTCGCGCCGGATCTCGGTCCGGGTGCGTTGGCTGCCGGCGGTGCGGATGATCAGGCCCGCGCCCTGCGGCACCTCCATCTCGCCCGCGATTTCCTTCAGCTTCTTGCGGTCGGCCGCGTTGGTGATCTTGCGGCTGATCCCGCCGCCGCGCGCCGTATTGGGCATGAGCACGCAATAGCGGCCCGCAAGCGACAGATAGGTGGTCAGGGCCGCGCCCTTGTTGCCGCGCTCTTCCTTGACGACCTGCACCAGCATGATCTGGCGCACCTTGATCACTTCCTGGATCTTGTAGCGGCGCGGACGCGGCTTGCGCGGGGCGCTGATTTCCTCGGCCACGTCCTCATCCGCGACCGACTCGATGTCGTCATCGGTTTCGGCGGCGTGATCGGCGGCGACATAGGGCTCGGCGTCGTCGGCACCGTTGGGCTCTTCGGTCGCGGGCTCTTCGGTGGCCGGTTCCTCGGTCACGACATCGACGAGGGTGTCCACCGCGGTGTCGGCCTCGGCCTCGGGTGCGCCCTCGGCGCTGCCCTCCGGGTCGACCACGGCCATGCCGGGAATGTCATCGCTGCGCAGGACGGCATCCGTATCCGTGGCCTTCTCGGCGCGCGAACGCGAGCGGGACGAGCGGCGGCGCGAATTGCGCGGCTTTTCCTCGGCCTCCTCGGCCTCGGCCGCCAGCCGCTCTTCCTCAAGCAGGGCCTGACGGTCGGCCACCGGGATCTGGTAATAGTCCGGGTGAATCTCGGCGAAGGCGAGGAAGCCGTGGCGATTGCCGCCGTAATCGACAAAAGCGGCCTGGAGCGAAGGCTCCACCCGCGTCACTTTTGCCAGATAGATGTTCCCGGCCAGTTGCCGTTTGTTGATGGTTTCAAAGTCGAACTCCTCGACCTTGTTGCCGTCTACCACCACAACGCGGGTTTCTTCCGCGTGCGTGGCATCGATAAGCATTTTCTTTGCCATGTATCCAATTCTCGCATGCCCTTCGGCGCGGCAACCCCGGTGGGGCGCCGCGTCGCGTGACATGCTGATCCGTTGAGGCGACGCCGAACGCAGGCCCGAGCAAGGCGGCGGCGCGCGCCGTCGGCCCGCCCGTCATCACCTGTTCACGCCATTTGCGCTGCATCGCGTTACTTTCCCAAGCGCCCGGAAACCCGGTGACGCCCATCCTAAAACCCCAAGACATCAAGGCCTTGCGGGCAAACTTACGGCCAGATGGCCAATCGGATGATCCGAACCCGTCCCCACCCGAAGGCCTGACCGGTTCGCAATCAGCGAAACTCATGGGGCGTGATGAAGCAGATTGCGCGATCACGCCGACATTGGGCGACAATAGCCGCCGGTGCCCGGCAAATACAATCGCTTTTTCGTCAATCTGTCGCCTGCCCTGCCGCGCAGGCCGCAGCGACCCGCCCCTGCCCCTTCGCGCCGGGGCACGAAAGCCGGGGCAGCGCCCTCAGATGTAGTCCTGGCGCTGCAACCCGTATTTCGCCATCTTCTCGTTGAGCGTGCGGCGCGGCAGGCACAGCTCTTCCATCACCGCCGAGATCGCCCCCTTGTGGCGGCGCATCGTGTTGTCGATCAGCATCTTCTCGAAACTCTCGACATATTCCTTGAGCGGCTTGCCCTCGGTCGTCATCGCGGGGCCGGCCTCTTCGTTGTCGGCCATCAGAAGCGACGCGATCGAGCCCGTTCCGCGGCGGTTCTGAAGCACCGCGCGCTCGGCCACGTTGATCAGCTGGCGCACATTGCCCGGCCAGGGCGCCTGCAACAGCTGCGCGGCCTCCTGGGCAGAGACCTCGGGCGCATCGCAGCCGTATTCCTCGGCGAACTGCTCGGCCATGCGGTTGAACAGCGTCAGGATATCCTCGCCCCTCTGACGCAGCGGCGGCAGGGTGATCTTCAGCGCGGCCAGCCGGAAATAGAGATCGGGGCGCAGCGCATCCTCGACCGTGCGGCCCTCGCCATGATTGTTGCAGATGGCGATGATGCGGGTTTCCGCGGGGCTGCCCTGATCGTTGATGAAGGTCAGCAGCCGCGCCTGAAGGCTCTGGCTCAGGGCTTCCACATCCTCAAGGCACAGCGTGCCGCCGCGCGCCTCTTCCACCAGCGGCAGCGCGCCGCCCTCTTCCAGCGGGCCGAACAGCTTGGCCGACAGCACGTCCTCGGAATAGGCCGCGCAGCTGACGGGCACGAACTTCTTGCTTGCGCGCGGTCCCACGGCATGCAGCGCATGCGCCACCAGCGTCTTGCCGGTGCCGGTTTCCCCGTCGATCAGCACATGGCCATCCGCCTGCCCCAGATCGAGGATATCCTCGCGCAGCCGCTCCATCGGGGCCGAGGTGCCGATCAGCTTGCCCATCACCTGCGCGCCCTCGGCCAGGTCGCGGCGCAGCGCGCGGTTGTCCAGCGTCATGCGACGCATCTGCGTGGCGCGCTTGGCCAGTTCGGTCATGCGGTCGGGGTTGAAGGGCTTTTCCAGAAAATCCATCGCGCCAAGGCGCATCGCCTCGACCGCCATCGGCACATCGCCGTGGCCGGTGATCATGATGACCGGCAGCCCGCTGTCAAGGCTCATGAGGCGCTTGAGAAAGGCCATCCCGTCCATGCCGGGCATGCGGATGTCAGAGATCACCACGCCGGGCCAGTCCGCGCCGATCACCTTCAGCGCCTCTTCCGCACTGGCATAGCTTTCGGGGTCGAACCCCGACAGGGCCAGCCACTGGCTGACCGACTGGCGCATGTCTTCCTCGTCGTCGACGATCGCCACCTTCATCATGCGCGCCATATTCTTACTCCGCTGCACGTATTCCATTTTTCCGGGGCGTGTTCCCCTCGGCGCTATCCGCATGAAGCGGCAACTGCACTTCGAAGACGGCTCCGCCCCCGGCCGCGTTATGCGCCGTCAGGCGCCCTCCGAAATCACTCACGATCGAGGAGGAAATGGCAAGCCCCAGTCCCGTCCCCTCTCCGGGTTTTTTCGTCGTCCAGAACGGCTCGAACAGTTTTTCCAGCTCCGAGATGCCGGGGCCGTTGTCGCGCACGCTCAGCACCGCGGTCTCGCCGGCTGTCAACATCAGCTCAATCTGCGGCTCGGCCACCCCCTTCGTCGCATCCAGCGCATTGCGCAACAGGTTGATGATCACTTGTTCGAGACGGATCCGGTCCGCCATCACCATGACCGGCCCCCGCGCCAGGGTCCGCGAAATACGCACCGTGCGCGATTTCAGCTGCGGCTCCATCATCGCAAGCGCCGAGCTGATGGCGGCACGAAGATCAACGGGTTCAAAGGCTTCGCCGCCTTTCCTCGCATAGGACTTGAGCTGCCGCGTGATCGCCCCCATGCGTTCGATCAGATCGTCGATGCGCTGGAACGAGGACAGCGCCTCCTCGGCCCGCCCGCGCTGCAACAAAAGCCGCGCGCCCGCCAGATAGGTCTTCATCGCGGCCAGCGGTTGGTTCAGCTCATGGCTCACCGCAGCCGACATCTCGCCCAGGGCGGCCAGCTTGGAAGATTGCGCCAGCGTCTGTTCCGCCACCGCCAGGTCCTTCTGCACCCGCTCGCGCTCGGCAATCTCGCGCGAGAGCCGCGCGTTGAGCGCGCGCAACTCCACCGACTCGCGCCGATAGGCCGCGCTTTGCACCCGCGCCCGGCGCGACAGAAGATAGAAGGCAACCGCCAGGAAAATCGCAAAACCCATAATCTCCAGCGCCAGCACCGCGTTCACGCGCTCGCGCACGGAATCGTAGGAGGTGAACGAGATCATGCGCCAGCCGCGGAACGGAATGCGCGATTCGGTCCGCATCACGGCCGTGCCGCGCAGATAGGCATCGGGCGGCTCGTTCGCCCAGTCCGCCGTGGCCTGCAAGGCGCGCCGGATCGCATTGGGCGCCGAACGGACGGCAAGCGCCTCTTCCACCGTGACACCGCGCCAGCGCGGCTCGGTCGTCAGGATGATCACGCCCTCGCTGTCCACCACGGCCACCGCGTCGGAAATCCCCGCCCAGGCACGCTCGAACTTGGACAGCTCCGCCTCGACCGCGATCACCCCGATCGGCCGCCCCTCGGACAAAAGCGTGCGCGAATAGATGAACTCGGTCCCCCCGGTGTCGCGGGAACCGGCGGTGAACACCGTCTCGCGCGATCTCTGCGCCTCCACGAAGAAGGGCGCACTGGCAAACGAAGTGCCGATCTGGTTGCGGTTGGTGGCCGCCACCGTGCGCCCCGTCGCATCCAGAAGCCGGATCGAGGCCGCGGCAATATCCTTGCGCGCCGCGATCAGCACCGCCGAGGTGGTCGAGAAATCCCCCGACTCCAGCGCCCGGATCAGCGCCGGATCGCGCGCCAGCAACAGCGGCACCACCCCGGTGCGCTGCAACTCGCTCATGATATTGCCGGTATAAAGCGCCAGCCGCAGCTCGGCGCGCACCCGCGTCGTCTCGGTGAACCGCTCAGTCAGCCAGGCATTGGTGATCCTGGTCACCACCACCGCAAGCACGAGTATCCCCGACACCGCCCCGCGCAGGATCCAGGCCCTGCGCCGCGCGCGCAGGACAGCATCATCCATGCTTGTCAGGTCAGTGCTGGTCGATCCGCGCGGCATGGCCCGAATTTAGGCCAAGCCCGGATGTGCAACAAGCCAAAGCAATTAGGCGCGCGCCATGATCCCGGCCAACGCGCGGAATAGCGCCGACCCGTCGGCGCCTCCTTGCGCAAGCTCCACCGCGCGCTCGGGATGGGGCATCATGCCCAGAACCCGGCGGTTTCCGCTCAGAATGCCCGCAATATCGGCAACCGATCCGTTGACCGGCTCCGCATAGCGGAACGCCACCCGATCCTCGCCCTCCAGCCGGCGCAGCCCTTCGGCGTCGATGGTGTAATTCCCGTCGTGATGCGCGATCGGATAGACCACCTCCTGGCCCTTCCGATACCCGCCGGTATAGGCGCTCTCGGTCGTTTCCACGCGCAGCGTGACCGGCTTGCAGATATATTTCAGCGAGGCATTGCGCATCAGCGCGCCCGGCAAAAGCCCCATCTCGGTCAGGATCTGGAACCCGTTGCACACGCCCAGAACATAGCCGCCCCGCC
>CALMEG010000030.1 GCA_937863185.1 uncultured Paracoccaceae bacterium
GCGCGACACCCACACCGTCAGCACCCGCGCCTCGCTGCGCGACCCGCGCGAGATCGTGAATACCTCCGCCAGCCGGAACACATCCTGCGAAACCGAAATCATCCGCCCGCCTTTCACCTCGATAAAAATATCCCCGCCGGAGGCTTCCGCCCCGGCCACGGGCCCAAGCCTGTCAGATCGCGGCGAGCGCGTCCACCAGCACCCCCGCCCCGAACCGGAACGGATCGGTCGCGGGAAGGCCCATGCGCCGCTCCAGCCCGCCCAGGTATTCGCGTGCGGCCGCCGCATCCATATGCTGGGTATTGACGGAAATCCCCCCCACCTTGCAGGCCGGGTTGGCCACCCGCGCAAGACCCAGGGCCGTATCGCGCAATGTTTCAAGCGCGGGCAGGGTATAGCCGGGCAGACCCCGCATATGGCTGCGTGTCGGTTCATGCGACAGGATCAGCGCATCGGGCTGGCCGCCATGGATCAGCGCCATCGTCACCCCCGAATAGGAGACATGGAACAGGCTGCCCTGCCCCTCGATCAGGTCCCAGTGATCGGCATCGTTGTTCGGCGTCAGATATTCGATCGAGCCCGCCATGAAATCCGCCACGACCGCATCGAGCGGCACCCCGTCCCCGGTAATCAGGATCCCGGTCTGCCCGGTCGCACGAAAGCTGGCCTTCATACCGCGCGCGCGCATCTCGCGTTCCATGCAAAGCGCAGTATACATCTTTCCGACCGAGCAATCCGTGCCTACCGCCAGACAGCGTTTGCCGCTGCGCTTGATCCCGTTGGCGATCGGGTAATCCACTGCGGGCACACGCACATCGTGCAGGCTGCGCCCCACGGCTTTCGCAACGGCCGCCAGATCGGGTTCGTCACGCAGCAGGTTGTGCAGGCCCGAGGCCAGATCGAACCCCTCTTCCAGCGCCTGCACCAGAACCTTCTTCCACGCCTGAGAGATCACGCCACCCCGGTTCGCCACCCCGATGACCAATGTCCGGCACCCCGCGGCCTTCGCCTCTGCAAGGCTCATGTCGGGCAAGCCCATATCGGCCTGACACCCCTCCATGCGGAACTGCGCACGCGCGAATTCCGGGCGCCAGTCCCTGATCCCCTGCGCCACCTTCGCGGCAAGCCGGTCGGGCGCATCGCCCAGGAACAGAAGGTAGGGGGTCTCGATCATCGACATGGCGCGCTCCGTTGGCTGACAGGGTCAGGATAGCGCGCAACTGCGGAAGTTCATGGGCTTTTCACCCCACGAAACAAGCCCCCGCGCACGATCGTCCGGTTTTTCATCGGATTTGACGAAGTATTTTGCACAAGCCGGAAGATCTGTCGGACTCCGTTCCGCGATTCTGCACCTGCGAAAGGGCGCTTGAAAGCAACCGCGCAATAATCTATCCCCCCGGGCGTTCCTACCGAAACATCGTTGCGAAAGCCCCCGCCAATGAGCTTCCGCGTCCAACCCGCCGCCCCGGCCCGTCCCAACCGCTGCCAGCTTTTCGGCCCCGGCTCGCGCCCCGCGATCTTCGAGAAGATGGCCGGATCGGCGGCCGACGTGATCAACCTCGACCTCGAGGATTCGGTCGCGCCCGACGACAAGGCGCAGGCCCGCGCCAACATCATCCAGGCCAGCCACGAGATCGACTGGGGCCGTAAATACCTGTCGGTCCGCATCAACGGCCTCGACACGCCCTATTGGTATCGCGATGTCGTGGACCTGCTCGAACAGGGGTCCGAGCGGATCGACCAGATCATGATCCCAAAGGTCGGCTGCGCGGCCGATGTCTATGCCGTGGACGCGCTCGTGACCGCGATCGAGGCCGCCAAGGGCCGCAAGAAGCGCATCTCGCTTGAGGTCATCATCGAATCCGCCGCCGGCATCGCCCATGTCGAGGAAATCGCGGCCTCCAGCCCCCGCCTTCAGGCCATGAGCCTGGGCGCGGCCGATTTCGCGGCCTCGATGGGCATGGCGACCACCGGCATCGGCGGCACGCAGGAAAACTACTACATGCTGCGCGAGGGCGCGAAATACTGGTCGGACCCGTGGCACTGGGCGCAGACCGCCATCGTGGCGGCCTGCCGCACCCACGGCATCCTGCCGGTGGACGGCCCGTTCGGCGATTTCTCGGATGACGAGGGGTTCCGCGCCCAGGCGCTGCGCTCGGCCACGCTTGGCATGGTGGGCAAATGGGCGATCCACCCCAGGCAGGTCGCGCTGTCGAACGAGGTCTTCACCCCCTCGGAAGCCGCCGTCACCGAAGCGCGCGAGATCCTTGCCGCGATGGAGGATGCCAAGGCCCGCGGCGAAGGGGCAACCGTCTACAAGGGCCGTCTGGTCGACATTGCCTCGATCAAGCAGGCCGAGGTGATTGTCAGGCAGTCCGAAATGATTAATCTGTGACGAATCCGTGATCGATTCGATTCCCGGAGCGGCGATGCGGGGAGGCATTGCCAGCATGAGGGAACAGCGACGCCCCGGTGAAAGCCGGGGCGTTTCCTATTCCGCATCCGGCGCGGCCAGCGGCAGGCGGATCTCGGTCAGCAGATCCGCCGCCGCAACCTCGTTCGGATCATTGAGGTAAAGCTCGTAGGGCGGGCGGCGGATATGGCTTTCGCCCGAGGAGGGATACCATTCCTCGCCCAGCACCCGATAGGCTTCGGGCAGGCCGTCATAGGGGCCGCGATGCAGCAAAACGGCATAGCGCCCGGCAGGATAGCGCAACTCCTCGATCGGGGCGGCGATCGGGAACGCCTCGCTGACCAGGAAGGCGGCATGCGATCGCAGATCCGCCTCGGGGGTGACACGGGGATTGTCATAACTGACCATCGCGCATCCCTCGACCTCGGGCCAAAGCGCACGCGCCTCGATCAGCCCGGACAGTTCCTGAAACGCGGCCCCGACCTTGTGGTAAGCGCCCCGATGCGGCAGCGCGGCCATCCGCACGGCGTGCAGGTTCCTGATCTGGACAGCTTCGGCCATGGCAGCCCCCTTTTGCATGCGTTGCGGGGCAAACCCCCGATCAAAAGCCCAATATAGCACGATCCGCCGTCTTGCGCGCCGCCGTCCACGCCCCTGGCAGGCATCGGCCCGCACATGCGCCTCTGGTTGCATTTCCGCCCCTCCGGCTTCATATAGGCGCTGTTCCGTAACGGAGGGATCCGATGACGACCTATCTCGAGTTCGAAAAGCCGCTGGCCGAAATCGAAGGCAAGGCAGAAGAACTGCGCGCCCTGGCCCGCAAGAACGAAGAGATGGATGTCGAGAAAGAGGCCGCCGCGCTCGACAAGAAAGCAGCCGACCTTCTACGCGACCTTTACAAGGATCTCTCTCCCTGGCGCAAATGCCAAGTGGCCCGCCACCCGGACCGGCCCCATTGCAAGGATTACATCGACGCGCTTTTCACAGAATTCACGCCGCTGGCGGGGGATCGCAACTTTGCCGACGACCATGCGGTTATGGGCGGCATCGCGCGGCTGAACGATGAGCCGGTGGTGGTGATCGGCCATGAGAAGGGCCATGACACCAACAGCCGCATCCGGCACAATTTCGGCATGGCGCGCCCCGAAGGCTATCGCAAGGCGATCCGCCTGATGGACATGGCGGACCGTTTCGGCCTGCCGGTCGTGACGCTGATCGACACCCCCGGCGCCTATCCCGGCAAGGGCGCGGAAGAGCGCGGCCAATCCGAGGCGATCGCGCGCTCGACCCAGAAATGCCTGACCATCGGCGTGCCACTGATCTCGGTCATCGTGGGCGAGGGCGGCTCGGGTGGGGCGGTGGCCTTTGCCACCGCGGACCGCGTGGCGATGCTGGAACATTCCGTCTATTCGGTGATCTCGCCTGAAGGCTGCGCCTCGATCCTGTGGAAGGACGCGGAAAAGATGCGCGAGGCCGCCGAGGCGCTGCGCCTGACCGCGCAGGACCTCAGGAAGCTGGGCGTGATCGACCGCATCATCAAGGAACCGACAGGCGGGGCCCAACGCGGCCGCGATGCGGCGATTGCCGCGGTCGGTTCGGAAATCGCGCTGATGCTGGCCGAGATGTCGGGGCGCAAATCCTCGGATCTGGTCAAGGAACGCCGCCGCCGCTATCTCGATCTGGGGAACAAGGGGCTGGCGGCCTGATCCGCGCGGCCGGTTACTGCCTGGCACCCACCCCGAAGCCCGCCTCGGCCATCAGGCGGTCCGACGCAGTTTCGACATCAGCCTCCAGCCGCGCCATGAATGCCGGAACCTCAAGCCCGGCGGGGATACGGGGCAGAAACTCCACCACCGCAAGGCCCGGCTTGCGAAACATCGAGCGGCGCGGCCAGAACACGCCCACATTGGTGGCAACCGGCACGCAATCCTGCCCCAGTTCGCGGTAAAGCGCCCCGGAACCGATCTTGTAGGGCGCCTTCACGCCAGGCGCGACGCGCGTGCCCTGCGAAAAGATGATAAGCTGGCCGCCGCGCATCCGCTCCGAAGCGGCCGCGCTCAGCATTGTCTTGATCGCCCGGCTTTTCTTGCCGCGATCGACGGGAATGCAGCCGATCAGATAGGCATACCAGCCGACGAACGGCGTCCAGACCAGTTCCTTCTTCATGATGAAGCGGCCCCGCGGGACGGCGCGGAAGATCAGGATGATGTCCAGAAAGCTTTGATGCTTGGCGCCGATCAGCACGTCATCGGTTGGGGGCGTCCCGCGCACCTCGCTGCGCAACCCGATCAGCCAGCGTGCCGTGAACACGACCCAGTGGCAGTAAAGCCGGCAGACCCAAAGTGCTGCCCGGCGTCCGCCCAGAACCGCAACCGGCAACAGCCCCACGGCAATTACCGCCAGCGCCATATACATCTGCACGATGAAAACGACCGAACGGACATATTGGATCGCGTAGCTCATCTGATCCCCCGCAGCATGCGCAGCGCCGCCGCGCGGGTCGCCACGAAGGCAACGATAGCGGCCAGCGGCGGAATGACCAGCGGCCAAAGCCAGTGCCAGCCCTGAAATCCGAGGCCGGTCAGGAACCCGCCTGCGGGTTCCGCATCCGGCAACGCGGCCACGGCCAGAAGCCCAAGCACGGTTCCCGCCCCCGCCCCCGCAAAGCCGCGCAACGTGAAGCGGCGCACGAAGGCCCTGGCAATGAAGGTATCGCGCGCGCCCACAAGCCGCAGAACCCGGATCACCTGGCCATTGGCGGCAAGCGCGGCCTGCGCGGCAAGCGTGATCATGCCCGCCGTGGCCACGCAGATCAGCACCAAGGAAATCAGCCCGAGCGTGCGCAGCCGTTCGGCCGCGGCCACCAGCGGGCGGCGCCAGCGGGTATGGTCGTCCAGCACCGCGCCGGGGGCCTCGGCCGAGAGGCGCAGGCGCAGGCCCTCGGCATCGATGCCGTCGCCCGTCTCGGTCATCTCGATCAGCTGCGGCAGGGGCAGGCTTTCGACCGGCAGGTCGGGGCCGAACCACGGGTCCAGAAGCGCGCGCATCTCGTCCTGCTCCAGCGCGCGAAAGCTTGCAACGCCGGGCGTGGTTTCCAGAACCTCCAGAACGGAACGGGTCTGCGCGGCCATCTGGTCGGGCGGCGCCGAGATGCGGATCGTGGCCGAGCGCGCCAGCGCATCGGACCAGCGATCGGCCAGCCGCCCCGTCGCAAGCGACAGGGCCAGCGCAAACACCGCCAGAAAGGCCATCGCGGCAGCGGTCAGGACGGTCAGCCGCGCGGTGAATCCGGTCGGCGGCACCACCCGGTCGGGGCTGCGCGGATCGCCCGCGATCATCGTGACGAACAACCGTTTCACAGATCCGCTCCCGCCAGTTGCAGCCTGCGGTTGGCAATGCGCAGCACCCGCGTCTGCACCTGTTGCTTGGCTGTGCGGATCAGGTTCAGGTCATGCGTGGCGATCATCACCGTCTTTCCCATCCGGTTGAACTCGACCAGCAGCTTCAGCAGCCGCAGCGACATTTCCCAATCAAGGTTCCCCGTCGGCTCATCCGCCAGAAGGATGTCGGGCGACTGGATCACCGCACGCGCAAGCGCCGCGCGCTGCCGTTCGCCCCCCGACAGTTGCGGCGGCAAGGCATCTGCCTGCGCCCTCAGCCCGACCCATGCCAGCAGCTCGACCAACTCGCCCGCGTCGATCGGCCGGCCCGAGACCGTCAGCGGCAGGGCCACGTTCTCGGCAACCGAGAGGTGATCGAGAAACTGGCAATCCTGATGCACTACGCCGACCCTGCCCCGAAGCCGCGCGATATCGTCGCGCCCCATCGCAGTGACGTTCTGGTCGAACAGGGTCAACCGCCCCGATGAGGGCATCAGCTCGGCATAGCACAGCTTCAGGAACGTGGTCTTCCCGGCCCCCGATGGCCCGGTCAGGAAATGAAACGATCCCGGCGCGATCTTCAGCGACATGTCCGCAAGAAGATCGTCACCACCATAGCTCATCGCTACATTCTGAAGCTCGATCAAGGCGCAGTTCCTGTTCCTGTCATGCCGTTCCGGGCACAATGGAGGCCCAAGGCACGCAAATGCTTGGAGAACGGTCCGGCGCTTGCTACAACAAGTGTAGAAGGATTGCCAGAACGGCAACGGTGAGAGTTCTATATGGTGACGGAATGCGGCTGACCTGCCCGAACTGCAAGGCGCAATATGAGGTGGATGACAGTGTCATCCCGGATGGCGGTCGTGACGTGCAATGCTCGAATTGCGGGCATTCCTGGTTTCAGGCGGGCAAGGCGGCGCTTGCCGCAGAGAAACCGGCCGAGGATGTGCTGCCCGAACCGGCTGAATGGGAAGGCGAGCCCGCCGGGCACGTCGCCCCACATGACGCAGCAGCACCCGACGCGGCCCCCCCCCCCGAGCCACAACCGGACGCTGAATCCCCCGCCGCCGCACCCCCACCTCCGCCAGCCGCATCCGAAGAGAAGGGCGAAGATATCGAGGGAATGCTTTCGGCCATGGTCTCGGCCAGCCGCGAAGAGACGACGGCCGAAGCTGGACAGGACGCCGAGGCTCCGCCTGCCGCCGCGCCGCGCCGCACTCAGGATGACAACCTCTTGTCAATCCTGCGCGAAGAGGCCGCGCGCGAAACGCAGGCCCGCAGGGCCGAAGGCAGTGCACTGGAAACCCAGCCAGATCTTGGCCTCGGGGGGCCCGCGGCGGGTCTGGCCGGCGCAGCCGCCGCGCAGGCGGCGAAACCCGCGCAGAACCGCGTTGTCGAGAACCTCTCGGCCGATGAGTTCGAGGATGACGAATTCGACGACGAAATCCCAGAACAGACACTGCACCGCCGCGCCCTGCCGGACATCGAGGAAATCAACTCGACGCTCAGCGCCACGTCGGACCGGGGCGGCGAAGCGGCCGCATGGGACGCGCCGCAAACGCTCGCCCGGCGCCGGTCGGGGTTCCGCATGGGCTTCATGCTGATCGTGCTGCTCGGGGTGATCGGCCTTCTGGTCTATTCGATGGCCCCGCGCATCAGCCAGGCCGTGCCCGCCCTTGCCCCCACGATCGACGCCTATGTGCAGAAGGTCGACGAGGGCCGGGTCTGGCTCGATCAGCAGATGCGCGACGTGATCGACGCATTGCAGGACGATTCACAGGTCTGATCCAAGGGCCGGGAAACCGGCCCACCCCGCCTAGAAGCGGTCCAGCAGGCGGCGCAGGTAATCCAGTTCGTCATCGGGACGCAACCGCTCGGCCGAGCGGCGGCGGATCTCGTCCAGCAGGTCGCGGGCGCGGCGGTAGACATCCTCTCCGGCCAGCAGATCCTGATCCGTGTCGATGCGAGAGCCTTCGCCGATGGCACGCCCCAGCGGATCGCGCGGCAGTTCCGCCCCGCCCCGGTTGCCGGCCTCGCCCAGACGCTGCTCGGCGCTTTCGCCCTGCTGGCGGCCCTGCTCCTGCGCAAATGCCTCGCTCAAGGCCCGCAATCCCTCGCGCAGCGCCTCGATCGCATCGGCCTGGCGGTCGATGGCGGCCCCGTTATCGCCCTGGCGCAGAGCCTCTTCGGCGCGGTCCATCGCGCGGCCCGCCTCGTCCAGGCGGCGGCGGGCCTCTTCGGCGGCCTCGTTGCCCAGACGCGGCAACAGCCCCTGCTGGCGGCCCAGCTCTTCACGGAGCGCGCGCTGCCGGTCGGCCAGGCTCTGGCCCTCCTGCGGATCGCCCTCGTCCGCTCCGCCCTGTCCCTGCCGGTTCTCGGGCGGCGTGCCGGGGTCTTGCCCGCCTCCGCCCTGACCGGGGTCCTGCGGCATCATGCCCTGGCCGTTGCCCGGCATCCCGTCGGCGCGCGGTTGCGGACGTCCCTGCCCCTGATTGCCGCGTTCGAACCCTTCCTGCATGTCGCGGAACGCCTCGTCCGAAAGCTCCTGCTGGTCGCGCAGCGTCTCGCCCAGCTCGCGCATCGCGCGGCCACCGGGCATATCCCCCTCGCCGTTCTGCGATTGGGTCATGCGCAGGTTCTCAAGCATCCGCGACAGCTGATCGAGCAGCTCCTGCGCCTCGGCCATGCGGCCCTCTTCCATCAGGCGCTGGATCTCGTCCATCATCTGCTGGATCTGGTCGCCGGTGATCGTCTGGCTTTCCTGCTGGCGTCCGAACTGAGGGCCCTCTTCCTCTGGCGCGCGTTCGGCCAGCATGCGCAGGTAATTGTCGGTCGCTTCCTTAAGCTCATCCATCAGCTTGGCGATCTCGTCGGGCGAGGCGCCGTTGCGGATTGCCTCGGACAGGCGCTCCTGCGCCTGGCGCATCGCTTCCAGGGCATCGGCAAGGCCGCCGTCTTCCAGCAACTCGGCCAGCGACCACAGGGTCTCGGCCAGCTCGTCGCGCAGCTCGGGCGCCAGCTCGCCCTGTTCCAGCGCCGCATCAAGGCGGTCGATCGTGGCGCGCAGCATGAGCGCCGCATCCTCGCGCCTGAGGATGTCATCGGGGCGGTGCGACACCGCGCGCAACCATTGCGAGACCCGCGGCGCATTCCCGCGCGCCCACAGAAGATCGCGGCGCGCCTCGATCAGCGCGGCGGCCATCGGGTCGAAAAAGCGCCGGCCCGGAAGCTCCATCGCCTGTTCAGGGCTGCGCCCGGTCTGGGCGCGCCCGTCCTCGACCTCAAGCATCAGCTTGACCGGAAGGTTCGCCCAAGGGTGCTTGGCCGCATCCTCGATCAGAACCTCGGTGAAATCGGCGCGGTTTCCGGTGATCGGCAAGGGCAGATCGAAAATCAAATCGTCGCGCGGCTCGGGCGGAAGGGCCAGCCCGTAGCGGCGCGGCACCGCGGCCAGATCCAGCGCGATGCGCGCCTGCCCGCCCACGACACCGTAATCGTCAAAGGCGCGGAAGGGTTGTGACAGGCGGCCATCGGCGCGCCGGGTGGCCAGCGCCGTGACCTCGACCTCGGGGCCTTCGTCGGACAGCACGGTGATCTGGAACGCGCGCCCCGAGGGGCCGCCGACACTGACGACACCGGAACGGGCCGCCTCGAAATCGCGGCGCGCGGCGTCATCCTCTTGCGGGATCGCGGCCGGGTTCGAGACGGTTTCGCTGAACTCAGGCGCGCCGGGCGTGCCGTAGAACCGGAACGACAGGCGCGTGCCTTCGGGCAGCGCCAGCGTGTCGGTATCCAGCGCGTTGAGATAGAGCCCCGGCTTGCCGGTATAGCGCGGCGGCTCGGCCCAGCCTTCCCAGCTTGGCCCCATCGCGGCTTCGGCCGTGCCCGCAGCGCGCGGGGCATCCGCAAGCTCCGCCACCCGGCCGGGTGCCCCGAAGACCAGCGCCACGACAAGCGCGGTCAGCGCCGACAGGCGCAGGGCGAACGGGTCACGCGGGGCAAGATCGGGGTTGGGCGGAACGGCGCGGGCCAGGCGCGCGCGCTGCGCCATATGCGCCAGATGCGCCTGCCACAGCGCCTGCGCGGCCGGATCGTTCCCGCCAAGCGCCATCGCATCGCCAAGGGCGGCAATCGGGCGCCCGGCCAGCGTGGCATCCAGCCGTGCAAGCGCCTCGGCGCGGGTCGGCAGGCGAAACCGCCTGACCCCATGCGCCAGCGCCACCGCCAGGACAAGGCCCGCGGCCAGCGCCACCCAAAGCAGGCTGGACGGGGCGATCAGATCCTGCGCACCGAAGGCAAGCGCCGCCAGCCCCAGCGCCAGAAGCGAGGCCGCGGGCCAGAAGGCGCGCAGCGCGCGTTCGGCCAGCATGCCCGCCCGCGTCAACGCAAGCGGACGCGCCAGTGCCTTCAGCACATCTTGCGGTTGGGTCTGATCCTGCATCGGTCCTTTCTGGCGATCGGGGCGGATTCCCCGTTACAGCCATTCGGGAATGGTATCGCGCCCGAGGATTTCGTCAAAGCTCGGCCTTGCCCGGATGACGGCGAATTGATCCCCATTCACCAGAACCTCGGGGATCAACGGCCGGGTGTTGTATTCCGAGGCCATCACCGCGCCATAAGCCCCGGCCGAGCGGAACGCCACCAGATCGCCCGCCGCAAGCGGCGGCAGGTCGCGCGCCCTGGCAAAGGTATCGCCGGTTTCGCAGACCGGCCCCACGATGTCATAGGGCCGCTGATCGACGCCCGGCGCGGGTTCGATCACCGGCACGATGTCGTGATGCGCGCCATACATCGAGGGACGCACAAGATCGTTCATCGCCGCATCGAGGATCAGGAAGTCGCGCCCCTCGCCCTCTTTGAGATAGATCACCGAGCTGACAAGAATCCCGGCATTGCCCGAGATCAGCCGCCCCGGCTCGATCTCGATCTCGCAGCCCATGTCGCCCAGCGTGCGCCGGATCACCTGGCCATACTCGATCGGCAGCGGCGGCGCCTCGTTCGAGCGCGCATAGGGAATGCCAAGCCCGCCGCCCAGATCCAGCCGGGTGATGGTGTGGCCGTCTTCCCGCAGCGCCTGCGTCAGTTCGCGCACCTTCAGGAAGGCCGCCTCGAAAGGGGCAAGATCGGTCAGCTGGCTGCCGATGTGCACATCGACCCCCGCCACGCGGATGCCCGGAAGGGCCGCCGCCTCGGCATAGACGGCACGGGCCCTGGCGATCGGAATGCCGAACTTGTTCTCGGATTTCCCGGTGGCGATCTTCTCATGCGTCCTGGCATCGACATCGGGGTTCACCCGCAGCGCAACCGGCGCCTCGAGGCCCAGTTCCGAGGCGATGGCGGAAATCACCCGCAGCTCGGGTTCGCTTTCCACGTTGAACTGGCGGATACCGCCTTCCAGCGCCAGCCGGATCTCGGCCGCGGTCTTTCCGACCCCGGAAAAGACGATCCGCTCACCCGGAACGCCCGCCGCCTTCGCGCGCAGGTATTCCCCGCCCGAAACGACATCCATTCCCGCACCCAGATTGCCAAGCGTGCGCAGCACCGCAAGGTTGCCGTTCGACTTGACCGCGAAACAGACCATATGATCCAGCCCGTCAAGCGCCTCCTGGAACAGGCGGAAATGCCGCGTCAGCGTGGCGGTCGAGTAGACGTAGAACGGCGTTCCGACCTGTGCCGCGATCTCGGGCACGGGCACGTCCTCGGCATGCAGAACGCCGTCACGAAACAGAAAATGATCCATCATTGCACCTTGCGATCGCGCGACTCCGAAACGGCCTCAGCCGTCCAGCCGCTTGTCGAATATCTCATCGGCCAGCGGCTGCACAGCCGGCGCCGCGCCATAGGGCGGCCGCGGATCGCCATTGACCCCGCACCCGGCCAGGATGCCCAGCAACAGCGCGGCCATGGCCCACCGGACATGCAGGCCCGGCCTCACCGCAGCGCCTCTTTCCAGCGCGCGACCTGGGCGCGGACCTGATCGGGGGCGGTGCCGCCATAGGACTGGCGCGAGGCGACCGAGTTGCGCACCCCCAGCACATCGAAGATCGCCGCGGTGATCGCGGGGTTCACCGCCTGCATCTCTTCCAGCGCAAGGTCAGGCAGGTCGCAGCCCTTCTTCTCGGCCAGCGCGACCAGCGTGCCGGTGACGTGATGGGCATCGCGGAACGGCAGCCCGGCCTCGCGCACCAGCCAGTCGGCCAGATCCGTCGCGGTCGAAAAGCCCGAGGCCGCCGCGGCCTCCAGCCTGTCGCGGTTGACGCTCAGATCCGAGATCATCCCGCTCATCGCCGCAAGCGCCAGCATAAGCGTATCGGCCGCATCGAAGACCTGTTCCTTGTCTTCCTGCATGTCCTTGGAATAGGCCAGCGGCAGCCCCTTCATCACGGTGAACAGCGCAACATTGGCCCCAAGGATGCGCCCGATCTTCGCCCGGATCAGTTCGGCCGCGTCGGGGTTGCGCTTTTGCGGCATGATCGACGATCCCGTGGACCACTTGTCCGACATCGCCACGAAACGGAACTGCGCCGACGACCAGATCACCAGCTCTTCGGCAAGGCGGCTCATGTGCATGGCGCAGATCGAGGCGGCCGACAGGAATTCCAGCGCGAAATCGCGGTCCGATACCGCATCGAGGCTGTTGGCCATCGGGCGGTCGAAACCAAGCGCGGCGGCGGTGGCGAAACGGTCGATGGCAAAGCCGGTGCCCGCCAGCGCGGCCGCGCCCAGCGGGCATTCGTTCATCCGCCGGCGCGCATCCTCGAACCGCGCGCGGTCGCGGGCGAACATCTCGACATAGGCCATCATGTGATGGCCCCAGGTCACCGGCTGCGCGGTCTGAAGGTGGGTGAAGCCCGGCATCACCCAGTCGGCCCCCGCCTCGGCCTGGGCAAGGCAGGCACGGATCAGGGCCGATAGCGCGGTGATCGCCGCGTCGCACTGATCGCGCACCCAAAGGCGAAAGTCGGTCGCCACCTGGTCGTTGCGCGACCGCGCCGTGTGCAGCCGGCCCGCCGGTTCGCCGATGATGTCCTTCAACCGCGCCTCGACATTCATGTGGATGTCTTCCAGCGCGGTCCGGAACGGAAAGTTTCCGGCCTCAATCTCTGACAAGACCGTGAGAAGCCCTTCCCCGATCGCCTCGGCGTCTTTATTGCTGATGATGCCCTGTGCGGACAACATCGCCGCATGGGCCCGGCTGCCGCGAATATCCTGCGCGTAAAGCCGCTTGTCGAACGAGATCGAGGCATTGATCGCTTCCATGATCGCGTCCGGCCCTGCGGCGAAACGCCCGCCCCACATCGCGTTGGAGGCTTTGCTATGCTTGGCGGTGTCGGTCATCGAATGGCCCTTTGTCGGAGGCAATATGCTGCGGTTTCTCGTCCTTTATACGGCCCTCGCGCTTGGTGCAAACGCCGCGTCGGCGGCGGACCTTGCCGCGCTGAAACTGGGCGACATGAAAAAGCTCGTGCTGACGGAACCGCCCGTGCCCGCGCCCGATGTGGTCTTTCTGGACGAGTCGGGGGCCGAAAGGCGGCTGTCGGACTGGCAGGGCAAGGTCGTTCTGGTGAACTTCTGGGCCACCTGGTGCGCGCCCTGCCGGGCCGAGATGCCCGCGCTCGACCGGCTTCAGGCCGAACTGGGCGGCGATGCGTTCGAGGTGCTGACCATCGCCACCGGGCGCAACACGCCCACCGCGATCGACAAGTTCTTCACCGAGGCCGGTGTCACGCTTCTGCCCCGCCACAAGGACGAGCGCCAGCAGCTTGCCCGCTCCCTCGGGGTGGTCGGCCTGCCCGTCACCGTTATCTTCGACGCCGAGGGGCAGGAGGTCGCCCGCCTTATCGGAGAGGCCGAGTGGGACGCGCCCGAGGCGAAGGATCTGATCCGCGCCCTGACCGAAGACTGAGCGCACGCGCCGGAAACAAGTTCCGGTCAATTTGAAGCAAAACAAGAACTTTACTCCTTCTTAGCGGCTTCGGCCCAAGCTGGCGCGAGGTGAAGGAGTTCAGAATGGATAAACGCGACGCCCCGCAGGGCAGCCCGATCGAACGGGGCCTTTCCAGCCCGCTGGATTTCGCATTGGCCCAGCGCGACAAGGACAGCCTGTCCATGGTGCGCAACGCGATCGCCCGGCGCGACGTGATGCTGGCCTTCCAGCCCGTCATGCAGGCCGCACGGCCCGATCGCCCCGCCTTCTACGAAGGGCTGATTCGCGTTCTGGATGAAAACGGCCGCATCATTCCCGCGCGGGATTTCATCGAGGCGGTGGAAACCACCGAACTGGGGCGCCAGCTCGATTGCCTTGCGCTCGAGGTCGGGTTGCAGACGCTGGCCGAAGAACCCGCGCTGCGGCTCTCGGTCAACATGTCGGCCCGCTCCATCGGCTATCCGGACTGGATACGCGTGCTGCGCCGCGGCCTTGCGCGCGACGACACGGTGGCCGAGCGGCTGATCCTGGAAATCACGGAAAGCTCGGCCATGGTGATGCCGGATGTCGTCGGCGTCTTCATGCAGGATCTTCAGTCCGATGGCGTCAGCTTCGCGCTGGACGATTTCGGCGCCGGATACACCTCGTTCCGCTACTTGCGCCAGTTTTACTTCGACATGATCAAGATCGACGGCCAGTTCATCCGCGGCATCGCGGATAATCCCGACAATCAGGTGCTGACCGCGGCGCTCATCTCGATCGCCGCGCATTTCGACATGCTGACCGTGGCCGAGGCGGTGGAATCCGCGCAGGACGCCGCCTTCCTGACGCAGGCCGGCATCGACTGCATGCAGCGCTATTTCTGCGGGGCGCCCACGGCCCGCCCGCCGTGGAAACTTCCTGCCGCCGCCCTGCGCGCATGACGGCACGGGCGACGGAATGCCGCGCCCGGCACGCCCGTCCGCCGCCCGCGATTTGGCCCCGCCCACGCAATAGGGCTTGACCCTGCCTGTCCTTGCGGCATGCTGCGCAGCGGCACGCGGGGCGTCCAGCCCTGCAATTCCTGCATCATAGGGAGAGGACCCATGACCAATGTTGTCATCGTCTCGGCGGCCCGGACGGCTGTCGGCAGTTTCAACGGCTCGTTCGCCAATACGCCGGCACATGAACTGGGCGCCACGGTAATCGAGGCGCTCGTGGCACGGGCGGGGATCGACAAGGCCGACGTGTCCGAAACCATCCTGGGGCAGGTGCTGAGCGCCGGTCAGGGGCAGAACCCCGCGCGCCAGGCGCATATCAACGCCGGCCTGCCGGTCGAAAGCGCCGCCTGGGGCATCAACCAGGTCTGCGGTTCGGGGCTGCGTGCCGTGGCGCTTGGCGCCCAGCACATCCAGCTTGGCGATGCATCGGTGGTGATCGCGGGCGGCCAGGAAAGCATGTCGCTGTCGACCCATGTCGCGCATCTGCGTGCCGGTCAGAAAATGGGCGACATGAAATTCATCGACTCGATGATCAAGGACGGCCTCTGGGATGCCTTCAACGGCTATCACATGGGCCAGACCGCCGAGAATGTCGCCGCGCAATGGCAGATCTCGCGCGAGATGCAGGACGAATTCGCCCTCGCCTCCCAGAACAAGGCCGAGGCCGCGCAGAAGGCCGGCAAGTTCAAGGACGAAATCACCCCCTTCACCGTCAAGACCCGCAAGGGCGACATCGTGGTGGATGCCGATGAATATATCCGCCACGGTGCCACGCTGGAATCGATGCAGAAGCTGCGCCCCGCCTTCACCAAGGACGGCACCGTGACCGCGGCCAACGCCTCGGGGATCAACGACGGCGCGGCGGGCGTCCTTCTGATGAGCGAAGAGGAAGCGGCGCGCCGCGGCCTCAAGCCGATGGCCCGGATCGCCTCTTACGCGACGGCGGGGCTTGATCCGTCGATCATGGGCTGCGGCCCGATCCCGGCCAGCCGCAAGGCGCTTGAGAAGGCCGGCTGGAAGGCCGCCGACCTCGATCTGATCGAGGCGAACGAGGCTTTTGCCGCGCAGGCCTGCGCCGTGAACAAGGACATGGGCTGGGATACCTCGAAGGTGAACGTCAACGGCGGCGCCATCGCCATCGGCCACCCGATCGGCGCCTCGGGCGCGCGCATCCTGAACACCCTGCTGTTCGAGATGCAGCGCTCGGGCGCGAACAAGGGCCTTGCCACGCTGTGCATCGGCGGCGGCATGGGCGTTGCCATGTGCCTCGAGCGCGCCTGATCGCAAAAAACGCTGCAACTGCACAATCGGGCGCGCAACCTTTTTTTGCGCCCCCCTTTTTTTTTGGAAAAAGGGTTTAAAGAGAGGAAATAAAAAGGGGGGATTATGTTCCAAAGAGCACTCCTCCCCCTGAAGCTCGCTTAGGACGCTCGTGCCTACGGC
>CALMEG010000031.1 GCA_937863185.1 uncultured Paracoccaceae bacterium
CGAGAAAGCCCGCCCCGGTTTTCGACAGGGCGCGCCCGGCCGGGGTGATGAGGCCCGCAAGCTCTCCCTCTGGCGCGATCAGCAGATCGGGCTGTTTGGCGGGCTGCCAAAGCGCGAAGGCGACCAGAACCGCCCCGATCCCGGCGCTGCGCGCCGCCCCCCGCGCCAGCACCGCCACGACCGCGCCGATGGCCATCAGCGGCAGCACGGCGGGCGGCGGCGCATGCACCGCGATCACCGCCCCCTCAAGCCCCGCGACACGGTCCGACACGGCGATCATCCAGGCGGTTCCAAGCTGCATGACCCACAGCGCGGGCCCGGCAAGGCCAAGCGGCGCAAGAAGCGCCGCCACCACCCCCGCGGGCATCACCAGAACCCCCATCACGGGCACCGCCAGAAGGTTGGCGATCAGCCCGTATTCCGACATGCGCCCGAAATGCGCGGCCGCGATCGGCGCCGTGGAAATCCCCGCCGCAAGGGAAGAGACCACGAGCATGGCGACCGGCCGCAAGAGCACGGGAAGATGCGGGCCGATCCGCGACCAGGGCCGATAGCTGAGGATCAGCGCGATCGTCGCCCCGAACGACATCTGGAAGCCCGGCTCGGTCAGGCTCTCGGGTTCGAGCACGAGGAGGATCAGGGCGGCAAGGGCCACGCTGCGCAGCGAAAATGCCCGCCGGTCCAGAAGCACCGCAAGCAGCATGACCGCCGCCATCAGATAGGCGCGCTGCGTGGCTACCTGCGGCCCGGCCAGCCACAGATAGACACTGGCCGCCAGAAGCGCCGCGACGGCCGCGATCTTCTTGGTGGGCCATCGCAGCGCAAGGCTGCCGACGGCCGCAAGCCCGTAGCGCAACGCGGCAAAGACAAAGCCTGCCAGCATGCCCATGTGAAGGCCCGAAATCGAGATGATGTGATAAAGGTTCGAGGCCCGCATCGAGACATTGGTCGCCTCGGCAATGCCGGACCGGTCGCCCGTCATCAGCGCAGCGGCCACCGCCCCCGGCTGGCCGGGGATCCGCGCCTGGATCGCGGCCGACAGACGCATGCGCGCGCGGTGGCCCGCCATCGCCCAATGCCCGGCCTCGGGCGGGGCGGCCACCATCACCGGCGCGCGCGCATAGCCCACCGCACCCAGCCCGGCAAACCAGGCGTGGCGGCGAAAGTCGTAGCCGCCGGGAAGCGCGGGCCCCGAGGGCGGGGACAGATGCGCCGTGGCCATCACCCGCAGCCCCGGCACCGGGTCCAGATGCGACTGATCGCCATGCAGCGCGATGCGCACCCTTTCGGGCGTCCGCGCGGGGGGCATGCGCTCCAGCACCACCTGATCCAGCGTCAGGCGGATGCGGTCGGTGCCCGAGCGGTCGATCTCGACGATGCGCCCCTCGACCGGGCCGTAGTAGCGAAAGCCCAGGACCGGCGCGGAAACGGCCTGGGCGCGCGCCTCGGCCAGCAGCAGGCCACAGGCCGCAAGCGCCAGCAGCGCGGCCGGAAAGCCGGCCGGTTCCGGCCCGCGCCACCACAGCAGCGCGCCTAGCACCGCGACAAGGGCAGCCGCCATGCGCATGTTGATGCCCGGCTCTGCCGGCCAGGCGAAATAGGCCCCGATCCCGAGGGAAAGCGACACCGGCACCCAAAGGAACATCCCGGCGCGCGCCGCCACCATCGCCGCGCGCGGCGCCCCCAGCCCGCCTAGGGCCAACCGCCCAAGCACCGCGCCCGCGCGTGCCAGCCGCACAAGGGGCGCCGGCCCCGCGCTGCCCGTTCCGGCCAGACTTGCCACGCTTGTTTCTCCGCCCGTCCCTGCTTATGGATCACGGGGAAAGCCTACGGGCTGCATGGTTTCCGAAAGGTTAACGCCCCTATGACCCAACAGATCGTCACCCGCTTCGCCCCCTCGCCCACGGGATACCTGCATATCGGCGGCGCCCGGACGGCGCTTTTCAACTGGATCTACGCCCGTGGCCGCGGAGGCAGGTTCCTCTTGCGGATCGAGGATACCGACCGCGACCGCTCGACCCCCGAGGCGACGGCGGCGATCCTGAAGGGGCTGACCTGGCTTGGCCTCGACTGGGACGGAGAGGCCGTCAGCCAGTTCGCCGGGCGCGACCGCCATGCCGAAGTGGCCCATGAGATGCTGGCCCGCGGCAATGCCTACAAGTGCTTCTCCACGCAGGAAGAAATCGACACCTTCCGCACGGCCGCCCGCGCCGAGGGGCGTTCGACCCTGTTCCAGAGCCCGTGGCGCGATGCCGACTCCGCCAGCCACCCCGATGCCCCCTATGTGGTGCGCCTGAAGGCCCCCAGGGAAGGCGTGACCGTGATCGCCGATCAGGTGCAGGGCGACGTCACCTTCCGCAACGACCAGCTTGATGACATGGTGTGTTTACGTTCGGATGGAACACCTACCTACATGCTTGCGGTGGTTGTCGATGACCATGACATGGGCGTGACCCATGTGATCCGGGGGGATGACCACCTGACCAATGCCGCACGCCAGGTCCAGATCTATCACGCGATGGGATGGGAGGTGCCGGTCTTTGCCCATATCCCGCTGATCCACGGCGTGGACGGCAAGAAACTGTCCAAGCGCCACGGCGCGGTCGGGCTTGAGGAATATCAGGCCATGGGCTTTCCCGCCGCCGGGATCCGCAACTATCTGTGCCGCCTTGGCTGGAGCCATGGGGACGACGAATTCTTCACCGACGCCCAGGCCCGCGAATGGTTCGATCTGTCGGGAATCGGGCGCGCTCCGGCGCGGCTCGACTTCAAGAAACTCGAGAATATCTGCGGCCAGCACATCGCCGCGATGTCTGATGCCGAGCTTCTGCCTGAAATTGAGGCATATTTGGAGGCCTCCGGCCAGCCCCCGCTGAACGAGAAACAGCGCGGCGGGCTGGCCCACGCGCTCTACTGCGTGAAGGAGCGCGCCAAGACGTTTCCGGAACTCCTTGAAAAGGCTCACTTCGTTCTGACATCGCGGCCGATTGCGATGGACGAGAAGGCGGCGAAGGCCCTCGATCCGGTATCCCGTGGTATACTGAAAGAATTGACGCCGCAGATGCAAAATGCTAGCTGGACGCGCGAGACACTGGAAGCCACCGTGCAACAGGTCGCACAGGCGCATGGGACGGGTCTTGGCAAGCTTGCCGCCCCCCTGCGTGCCGCCCTTGCGGGACGCGCGGTCACACCCAGCGTATTCGACATGATGCTTGTTCTTGGTCCGGACGAAACCCTGGCCAGGTTGAATGATCAGGCGGCCTGAGGCCTGGCCGCACTTTCCCGGTGACACCGGTAGCAAGACACGCCGGCGCGGCCCAGCCGGACCACAGAAAAGGGATATAAATGGCTGAATCGAAAAGAACCGCCACGCTGACGCTCGACGGGAAAAGCTATGATCTTCCGGTTCTTAGCCCAACCGTGGGTCCGGATGTCCTGGACATCCGCAAGCTTTACGCACAGGCGGATGTTTTCACCTACGATCCCGGCTTCACCTCGACCGCAGCCTGCGATTCCGCGATCACCTATATCGACGGCGACAAGGGAGAGCTTCTCTATCGCGGCTATCCGATCGAGCAGCTGGCGGATCACTCGCACTATCTCGAGGTGTGCTACCTGCTGCTGAACGGCGAGTTGCCGGACGAGGCCGCGATGCTCGATTTCGAGAACCGCATCACCCGCCACACGATGCTGCACGAGCAAATTCACAACTTCTTCCGCGGGTTCCGCCGCGACAGCCACCCGATGGCGACCATGGTCGGCGTGGTCGGCGCGATGTCGGCCTTCTATCACGACAGCCTTGACATCAACGATCCCTGGCAGCGCGAAGTGGCCGCGATGCGCATGATCGCCAAGCTGCCGACGATCGCGGCGATGGCCTACAAGTATTCGGTCGGCCAGCCCTTCGTCTATCCGCGCAACGATCTCGATTATGCGTCGAACTTCCT
>CALMEG010000032.1 GCA_937863185.1 uncultured Paracoccaceae bacterium
TGGCGCGGCTGGCGAAGGATTTCGCCTTGCGCTACCCCCTTGTGGACGGGCAGGGCAACTTCGGCAATACCGCCGGCGCCAACCCCGCCGCCAGCCGCTACACCGAGGCCCGTCTTGCGCATCCGTCCGAGGCGCTTCTGGACGGGCTGGCCGAAAACGCGGTCGATTACCGCCCGAACTATGACGGCACGCTCGAAGAGCCGGTGGTGCTGCCCGCCGCGTTCCCAAACCTTCTGGCCAATGGCGCAAGCGGCATCGCCGTGGGTATGGCGACGAATATTCCGCCGCATAACCTGCATGAGCTGGTCGATGCGCTGCTGGCCATGATCAAGACGCCCGACATGACGGACGAGGCGCTTGTCGATCTGGTTCCCGGCCCCGATTTCCCGACCGGCGGCGTGCTGGTCGAGCCACGCGAAAGCATCGTGGAAAGCTATCGCACGGGGCGCGGCGCGTTCCGCCTGCGCGCCCGCTGGCAGAAAGAAGAGACCGGGCGCGGCGGCTACCAGATCGTCGTGACCGAGATCCCCTATCAGGTCCAGAAGTCCAAGCTGATCGAGCGCCTGGCCGAGCTGATCCAGACCAAGAAGGTGCCCGCACTGGCCGATGTGCGCGACGAAAGCGCCGAGGATGTGCGCATCGTCCTGGACCCGCGGTCGCGCACGGTCGATCCGGACATGCTGATGGGGATGCTGTTTCGCAACTCGGACCTTGAGCTGCGCTTCAGCCTGAACATGAACGTGCTGATCGACGGCAAGGTGCCGAAGGTGTGCAGCCTCAAGGAGGTTCTGCGCGCCTTCCTCGATCACCGCCGCGAGGTGCTGATCCGCCGGTCGCAGCACCGGCTGGACAAGATCGACGCGCGGCTCGAGGTGCTGGAAGGCTATATCATCGCCTATCTCAACCTCGACCGGGTGATCGAGATAATCCGCACCGAGGATGAACCGAAACCCGTCATGATGGCCGAGTTCGATCTGACCGATGTGCAGGCCGAGGCGATCCTGAACATGCGCCTGCGCAGCCTGCGCCGCCTGGAAGAGATGGAGCTGAAGCGCGAGCGCGAGGCGCTTCTGGTGGAACGGGCCGGGCTCGAGGATCTTCTGGCCAGTGCCTCTGCGCAGTGGAAGAAGATCGGTGCGCAGCTGCGCGATGTGCAGAAGCAGTTCGGCAAGGATGCCCCCGGCGGCGCGCGGCGCACCGGTTTCGCCGAGGCCGGCGAGGTCGAGGAAGTGCCGATCGAGGCGATGATCGACCGCGAACCCATCACCGTGATCCTGTCGAAGATGGGCTGGGTGCGCGCGATGAAGGGCCACCAGCCGCTGGATGCCGAGGTCAAGTTCAAGGATGGCGACGGGCCGCAATTCGTGCTGCATGCCGAAACCACCGACCGGATCCTGATCGTGGGCTCGAACGGGCGGTTCTACACGCTTCTGGGGGCCAACCTGCCCGGCGGGCGCGGCATGGGAGAGCCGGTGCGCCTGATGGTCGACCTGCCCAACGAGGCCGAGGTCTGCACGCTGGTGCTGTATCGTCCGGGCCAGAAATTCCTTGTCGCATCAAGCGAGGGGGACGGGTTCGTCGTGCCTGCCGACGAGGTCGTGGCACAGACCCGTGCGGGCAAGCAGGTGCTCAACCTGCGCGACGGCGCGCGGACCGCAGTGTGCCGCCCGGTCAGCGGCGATCACGTCGCCTGCGTGGGCGAGAACCGCAAGCTGCTGGTCTTCGCACTTGCCGAACTGCCCGAAATGGGCCGCGGCAAGGGCGTGCGCCTGCAGAAGTTCAAGGATGGCGGGCTGGTCGACGCGATCACCTTCACGCTTGCCGACGGGCTGAGCTGGAAAGATCCCGCCGGACGGACGCGGACCGAGACCGATCTGACCGAATGGACGGCCAGGCGGGCCTCGGCCGGGCGGATGGCGCCGCGCGGTTTCCCGCGCGACAACCGGTTTACCTGAGCATCAGGGGCGGCACCCGCCCCTGTGCGCGCCTCAGGCGTAAAGCGCCGGCACGCCAAGCTGGGCGTGAATGTGGTTCACGTTGCGCTGATCAAGGCCGAGCTTCTGGGCAAGCTCGTGCAGGTATTGCGCCTCGTTCTGGTTGTCGAGGTCGATCGCCATGACGGACATCGTGTAGACCTGCGCCTGAAGGCCATCGGGCACCAGGCGCGCAAGGCCGGCCACGTCGATCGGCGCGCGCAGTTCGGCCTGCACGAAGGCCTGCTCTTCGGCGCTGACATCGCCCAGATTGCCCAGAAGCTTTTTCTGTTCGGCCGCGTCCACCTTGCCGTCGGCCTTGGCGGCCTGGATCATCGCCTTGAGCATCAGCCCCGCAACCGCGTTCTGCTCGGCCGTGGGGGCAATCTCGGGCTCGCCCCGGTTCGAGAAGGACGAGTTCAGCATGTCACCGAAGGAACGGTCGTTCGAGTGGGCCGCGCCCTGGCCCGTCAGGCTGCCCAGCAGATCGCCAAGCCCGCCCGCCGCGCCACCGGCGGCCGCCCCGCCCAGAAGGCCGCCCAGCAGATCGCCGATGCCGCCCTGCGCCGCGCCGCCGCGCGTCGGGCGCGTTGCGCCGCCGGTCAGCCCCTCAAGCAGATCTCCGATGCCGCCGGCCGAGCCGGAAGACTTGCTGCGCGATCCGCCAAGGATGCTGCCCATCATGTCCTCAAGCCCGGTGCCGGTGCCACCGCTTCGGCCTGCGGTCTGCGCCTCGCCGAAAAGCCCGCCGCTGGCCGAGCCGCGCGCGCCTTTCGTCATGCTTGAAACTCCCTTGGCGACCGCCACACCGATTGCGACCTTCGCCAGCGTTCCCATCAAAGACATGATTACCACCATGAAAGAATTAACCCGTGCACTATAGGCATGATTCTGTGCACCGAGAGGGGGAAAATCCGCCCGAGGCACTCAGGCGGGGTGCACCTGAAGCCAGATCCCGCCGGCCGGGCGCAGTGTCAGGATCATTTCGGGGCGCGGCTCGCGCCCGGCGATGGGGGCAAAGCGGTGGCGCGCCAGCAGCGTGGCCAGGATGATGATCGCCTCTTGCATGGCGAAACCCGCGCCGATGCAGATGCGCGGCCCCGCCCCGAAGGGCAGGAAGGCGAAACGGTCGATCCGGGCGGGATCGGCGAAGCGGTTCGGGTCGAACCTGTCGGGATCGGACCAGAGCGCGTGGTGGCGGTGCAGCGCATAGATCGGCAGCATCACGGTATCGCCGGGGCGGATCTCGCGTCCGAGGATGCGGTCGGGCTTTTGCGCGGTGCGCGACAGCATGCCCGCCGGCGGGTAAAGGCGCAGCGATTCCTCGACGATGCACCGGGCCAGGGGCAGGGCGGGCAGATCGGCGGTGCAGGCCGCGCGCGTGCCAAGGGCGGCTTGTGCCTCGGTGCGGGCGCGGGCCTGCACGGCCGGGTCCGTGGCGCAAAGATAAAGTGCCCAGGCCAGCGTCAGGGCGGTCGTCTCATGCCCCGCGACGATGAAGGTCAAAAGGTTGTCGCGCAATTCGCCGGGCGTCATGCGCCGCCCCGTTTCGGGGTCCTGCGCCGCCGAAAGCAGGTCTAGAAGATCGGGCACGGGGCGCGGGCCTGCGCGTCTGCGCGCGGCGATCGCGGCATCGGCGTGATGCTTGAGATTGCGCACGACCGGCCCCGAGATCAGCCGCGCAGGCCGCGGCACCCAGCCCGGAAGCCCGAAGATATCCAGCACCGACAGCTTCGCCGTCTGCGCGATATAGGCGTCGATCGCGCGATGGATCGCGCGGCGGTCCAGCCCCTCGTCGCCCGAGAATGTCACGTCCGAGATGACCTCGAAGGTCGCCGCGACCATTTCCTGATGCAGGTCGGCCGCGCGCCCCGGTGCTGCCGCGAGCCGCGCACTCGCGGCCTCGGCCGCGGCGGTCATGACGGGGGCGAGGGCCTCGACATTGCGCGGGGCGAAGGCCGGTGCCGCGGCGCGCCGCTGCCAGAGCCATTCGGCGCCTTCGGCCACGAACAGCCCCTTGCCGACGGCGGGGCCGAGAATCAGCTTGGTGACAAGCGATTTGGGATAGTCCCCGACCCTGTCCTTCAGGATCCGGCGCAGTGCGCCGGGCTCCATGACCATGTGCCACCGCGCGCCCGTCCAGCCCGAGACCATCGGCGCGCGCGTGGCGATTTCCGGGATCAGTTCCAGCAGGTTGCGCCGCGCGACGCGCAGCGATCCGATCACGCCCAAGGGCCGCGTGGCCAGCGGCACGCGGGCGGGTATCGGGGGGCGGGTGGGCGCGGGGGCGGACATCGGTGCAAGGATAGCGCGCCGGGGCGCCCCTCCAAGCCCCGAATGCACGATGCGGGCTTGATTTTTCGCCCTTGACCCAATAGGGAACGCGCGAAGTTGAATCGGGCCTGTCCCAGGCCCCCTAAATCAGAGGCGCCCGCGAAATGGCAAAGGCAAAGTTTGAACGGACGAAACCGCACGTCAACATCGGCACGATCG
>CALMEG010000033.1 GCA_937863185.1 uncultured Paracoccaceae bacterium
GGTGAAACATGTGGCGCTGTTTGCGCCGCCCGCCACCGTGGCCAGCCGCGCCTTCCAGCGGGAACTGGCCTTCCGCGCGATCGGCGTCGATGTCGAGGCACAACCCTGCGGCGGCGTGGTCGACGCGATCGAGATGGGCGACGAGATCCTGGCCGAGGCGCTGGTCAAAAGCCATGTCGAGGCGCTCAAGCGCCGGATGCCGCATCCGCAGGCCGCCGTGCTGGGCTGCACGCATTACCCGCTGATGCAGCAGGTCTTCCAGGAGGCGCTTGGTGCGGATGTTGCGGTTTACAGCCAGGCCAACCTGGTGGCCGAAAGCCTTGCCGACTATCTTGGGCGGCGTCCCGAATTCGTCGGCTCGGGTACGGAATCGAAATGCCTCACCTCGGGCAACCCGGCCTCTGTTTCGGCCAAGGCGACCCAGTTCCTGCGCCGTCCGGTGCGTTTCGAAGCCGCCTGCCCCCCGACGGATCCCCGCAAGGAGACCGCCATGACGCAAAACATCGCCATTCTCGGTGCATCGGGCTATACCGGCGCAGAGCTTGTCCGCCTGATCGCCACGCATCCCTCGATGCGCATCGTCGCGCTTTCGGGCGACCGCAAGGCGGGCATGAGCATGGGCGAGGTCTTCCCGCATCTGCGCCATCTTGACCTGCCCGACCTGGTCAAGATCGAGGAGATCGACTTTTCCGGTGTCGATCTGGCCTTTTGCGCGCTGCCGCACGCGACCTCGCAGGCGGTGATCGCCGGGCTGCCGCGCAACCTGAAGATCGTGGACCTTTCGGCCGATTTCCGTCTGCACGATCCGGCGGAATACGAAAAATGGTATGGCAAGCCGCATTCTGCGGTCGAGATCCAGAAAGAGGCCGTCTATGGCCTGACCGAATTCTACCGCGCGCAGATTCGCGCCGCGCGGCTGGTGGCCGGCACGGGCTGCAATGCCGCGGCCGGTCAATATGCCATCCGGCCGCTGATCGAGGCCGGGGTGATCGATCTTGACGAGATTGTGATCGACCTGAAGGCCGGTGTCTCGGGCGCGGGGCGCAGCCTCAAGGAAAACCTGCTGCATGCCGAGCTTTCGGGCGGAACTCATCCCTATTCCGCCGGTGGCGCGCACCGTCACCTTGGCGAATTCGATCAGGAATTCAGTGCTTTGGCGGGCCGCCCGGTGCATGTGCAGTTCACCCCCCACCTGCTGCCGTTCAATCGCGGCATCCTGGCGACGGTCTATGTGCGCGGCGATGCGCGGCCCATCCACGACGCATTGGCCGCGCGCTACGCGTCCGAGACCTTCCTCGAGGTGCTACCTTTCGGCGCACTCCCCTCGACACGTTCGATCGCGGGCTCCAATTACGTTCATGTTGGCGTGATCGGCGACCGCCTGCCCGGCCGGGCACTGGTGATCGTCGCGCTCGACAACCTGACCAAGGGCTCTTCGGGGCAGGCGATAGAGAACGCCAACCTGATGCTGGGCCTCGAGGAAACGGCCGGACTGATGCTGGCGCCCGTGTTTCCTTGACTTAGGTCAGTGCGGACCCGGGCGATTTGTCCGAGAAAGCAGCCAGGACACGCAGGAGGACGCGCGATGAAAAGCCTCAAGAAGAAACGCCGTATCCAGGTGCTGCTGGTCACGGCCCTGGCGCTTGTGATCGCAACCGCGATGATCGGCTATGCCATGCGCGACGGGATCAACTTCTTCCGCTCGCCCACGCAGGTTGCCGAAGAGCCCCCGAAACCGGGCGAGACGTTCCGCCTGGGCGGTCTGGTCGAAGAGGGCAGCCTGAAGCGCGGCGAAAGTGAGGTCATCACCTTCAACGTCACCGATGGCGGCGCCGTGGTCCCGGTCCGCTTCGCGGGCGTGCTGCCCGATCTTTTCGGCGAGAACCAGGGCATGATCGGCACCGGCAAGATGGAAGGCGACGTCTTCGTGGCCGAGGAAATCCTTGCCAAGCATGACGAAAGCTACATGCCCAAGGAAGTTGTCGATGCGCTCAAAGAGCAGGGCGTCTATCAGGACCCTAACAGCTGAGCGACCGCCCCCCAAGGGCGGCATTAACCCCCCGTGACGGATTTTCCCCAAACAAGCTTTGGGGAAAATGCCATGAAATCCGTGCAGGACATCGCCCGCGAGATCGTCGCCCGTGAAGGCGGCTATGTGAACGATCCGGACGATCCGGGGGGCGCCACCAAACATGGCGTGACACTTGCAAGGATGCGCCGGCTGGGGATCGACCTGAATGGCGACGGGCGCGTTAAGGCAACCGATCTGCGCGCGCTGAGCCGCAGCCAGACCGAACAGATCTTCATCCGCCACTATTTCGAGGCGCCGCGCATCGCCGAACTGCCGCAGGCGATACAGGCCTCGGTCTTCGACATGCTGGTGAATGCGGGCGCCCAGGCGGTGCGCATCCTGCAACGCCTGCTCAACCAGATGGGCCACCGGGTTGCGACCGACGGCATCATCGGCCCGCAAACCATTTCCGCGGCCCATGCCGCACAATCCGCGGCCCCCGGCCATTTCGCCGATGCCTACGGGATCGCCCGGCGCAACTACTACTATGCGCTCGGCGATGCGCGCCCCGCCTCGCGGAAATATGCCCGCACCCGCAAGGGCGGGAAAGGCGGCTGGATCCTCCGCGCCGAGGAATTCATCTCGCCGCGCTTCCATCTCAGCATAGCCGACCACAAGGCGAGGACCGCGGCATGGGGCTGATCGAGAAAGTCGTGGGCAGCGCCGGCGCCACGACCGCGCTCGGCAATGCCGTGGCCGGCGCGGCCGAGGTCTTCATCCCCAATGCCACCAAGAAGATGGAGGCCGCGCATGCCGCCTATGTCGCGGCCCTCGGCGAACACGGGGTCGAGTTCGAGCATGTCCGCGACGGCTGGTTCGACCGCTTCGTGAACGGGCTGAACCGGATGCCCCGGCCGATGCTGGCGCTCGGCACGCTCGGGCTCTTCATCTATGCCATGATCGACCCGGCCAGCTTCGCGCAGCGGATGGTCGGCCTGAACTATGTGCCCGAACCGCTCTGGTGGCTTCTGGGGGCGATCGTCAGCTTCTATTTCGGCGCGCGCGAGGCCCATTACTTTCGCACCCGCCCCGTACTTCCCCCGCCGCCCGCGGCCCCGTCCGAAGACAACCCCGCGCTTGCCGAATGGCAGCAGCAAAACGCAAACGCATATTCACCAGAGTGAAAATATCCTCGGGGGGAACGTCACCCGGCCCCGTCGAGGGGCCGGATGACGTCGGGGGGCAGACAGCCCCCCGCGCACAGCCCCATCCGCCCGTCTATTCCGCCCGCATCAGCATCCCGTAAAGGTCGCGCGGGTCGTCGGGATCGGCGATCATGTCCAGCTCGTCATAAAGTCCGCTGCCGTGGATCATGCGCAGCACATAGCGCAGCGCCGAGAAATCCTCGACCGCAAAGCCCACGCCGTCGAACAGCGTCACCTGGGCCCCTGATACCCGACCGGGCGCGGCGCCGGTGATGACCTGCCACAGCTCGGTCACCGGATGATCGGCGGGCAGCTGCTGGATCTCGCCCTCGATTCGGGTCTGCGGCGGATATTCCACGAAGATGTCCGAACGATGCAGGATCCCCGGCGCAAGCTCGGTCTTGCCCGGACAATCGCCGCCGATCGCGTTCAGATGGACGCCCGCGCCCACCATGTTGTCGCTCAGGATCGTCGCATATTGCTTGTCCGCGGTGCAGGTGGTGATGATCTGCGCCCCCTCGATCGCCTCTTCGGCGCGTGCGCAGGCCACGACGCGCAGGCCCGTGCCGCGCAGGTTCGCGCGGCATTTCTCGGTCGCGGCCGGATCGACATCCCACAGCCGCACTTCCTTGATGCCGCAGACCGCGCGGAAGGCCAGGGCCTGGAACTCGGATTGTGCGCCGTTGCCGATCATCGCCATGACGCTGGCCCCTTTCGGCGCAAGGTGACGCGCCGCCATGGCCGAGGTGGCCGCGGTGCGCAACGCCGTCAGCACCGTCATTTCCGACAGCAGCAGCGGATAGCCGGTATCGACATCCGCCAGCAGGCCGAAGGCGGTGACGGTCTGCAACCCCTCGCGGGCGTTCTTGGGGTGCCCGTTCACATATTTGAACCCGTAGGTCTCGCCGTCCGAGGTGGGCATCAATTCGATCACCCCGACCTCCGAATGGCTGGCCACGCGCGGGGTCTTGTCGAAATCCGGCCAGCGGCGGAAATCGGCCTCGATCTCGTCGGCAAGCTCGCGCAGCATTCGTTCCAGACCGATCCGGTGGATCAGCCGCATCATGTTGGCCACCGACACGAAGGGCACGAGGGCACGTTGCGAAGGCGCGCTCATCCGAAGCTCCTTGTCGGGCGGTCAAAGACCTTGCGGCCCATCAGGCTGCCGACAAGATCGACCATGAGTTTCGCGGTCCGCCCGCGCTCGTCGAGAAACGGGTTCAGTTCCACAAGGTCGAGCGAGCTGACAAGCCCGCTTTCATGCAGCAGTTCCATCACCAGATGCGCCTCGCGGAAGGTGGTGCCGCCGGGCACCGTGGTGCCGACGGCGGGCGCGATCGCGGGATCGAGGAAATCGACATCGAGCGAGACATGCAGGAACCCGTCTGCCGCCCGTACCCGGTCAAGGAAATCGCGCAAGGGGGCGACCACGCCGCGTTCGTCCAGAACGCGCATGTCGTTGATTGCGATCTCGTGCGACAGAAGGCCGGCATGTTCGGCCGGATCGACCGAGCGGATCCCGAACAGGCAGATGTTCTGCGCCGGAACCGGCGCCGGGAATGGCGGGAAGGGGGCAAACCCGTCGCGTCCGGCGATATAGGCCACGGGCGTGCCATGCAGGTTGCCCGAGGTCGTGGTCTCGAGCGTGTGGAAATCCGAATGCGCATCGAGCCACAGGACGAAAAGCGGCCGCCCGGCCGATTTCGCATGGGCCGCAACGCCCGACACGCTGCCAAGCGACAGCGAATGATCGCCGCCCATGAAGATCGGGAACCCCTCGGCCATGGCGGCTTCGGCGGCGGCGCTCAGCGTGTGCGTCCAGCCAAGCGTCTCTTCCAGATGATGCACGGCGGCATTGGCGCAGCGCGCCCCCGTGATGGGGCGGTGCGCGACATCGCCCGTGTCGCGCACCTTGTGGCCAAGGGCCTCAAGCGTGTCGGCAAGGCCCGCCACGCGATAGGCGGCCGGTCCCATGAGGCAGCCGGGGCGGCGCTGGCCGCTGTCCACCGGGGCCCCGATCAGAATGCAGGTCTTGGTCATGTGTTCTCCCTTTGGGGCAGTTTTTTGCAATCGCATGCCAAGGGAAAGCCCAATATTGCGCAAAATGCGCGCTCATATATCCATATTGACATATTTTTCCGCCGATATGGATTATCCCGTGGCCTGCCAGGGCGGGCGCGGCATGGCGATAAGGCTTGATTCCGCGATGCCGAAGGCCCATATACCGCTCCGCGACGTTACCTTTATCGACCCGCTGTTCCTTCATCGGCCAGTCTTTCGATTCTGCAATGACTGCGCCGGGCCGCCGCAATCGTGCGGGTGGCATATCAGAAGGAGAATTCACGATGGCTACGGGCTCCGTGAAATGGTTCAACACCACCAAAGGTTATGGCTTCATCGCGCCGGACAACGGCAAGAAAGACATCTTCGTGCACATTTCTGCCGTTGAGCGCGCTGGCATCCAGCAGCTGAACGACGGTCAGAAAGTGACCTTCGACATCGAAGCCGGCCGCGATGGCCGCGAGTCGGCCACCAACCTCGCGCTGGCCTGATTCATTCGATCTGCGAATGCGAAACGGGGCGGGTGTGAACCCGCCCCGTTTTCATTTTCCCCCGTGATCGTGGGGGGCGCCGGGAAGCGGCCTTAGCCGCGCTGCCCGGAAAACTGCTTTTGCCATTCCTCGCGCTCTTCATCGGCGATCTTGCGAAACAGCACGTCCGGCGTGGTGAATGCATGCCCCGCGGGCAGCGATTGCAGCGCGGCAGCCACATCGGCGGGCCAGCCCCCGCCCCCTGGGCCCCGGGGCCGGAGCATCGCGGCGGGGGCCTCGGGGGGGGAGGGGCGCGGGACAACCCCCGAGGTCCGCACGAGATTGAGCGCGAGCCGCGTCTGCGCGGCGGCCTGCACCGGATCGGTCTTGAACTGTGTCCAGGGGGCTGCGGCCTGAAGATATTCGTTGCCGGCCACCCAGATTGCGCGAAGCTCGGTCGCGGCCTTGCGGACATCCATCGCTTCCATATGCGCCTCATAGGCGCGGATGCGGGTCGTCAGTTCTTGCTGAAGGGCGGTTTCGCGTTCGCGCCATGCGCCGCCCTCGGGCAGCGCCTCACCGAATTTCGAGCGGCAGAACTTGGTGATGCGGCTGACGAAATTGCCCAGCACATCGGCCAGGTCCTTGTTCACGCTGGTCTGGAAATTTTCCCAGGTGAATTCGGAATCCGAGCTTTC
>CALMEG010000034.1 GCA_937863185.1 uncultured Paracoccaceae bacterium
CATGAAACGGTCCCGGATGGCGGTTTGCGTTTCACTGGACGGGTCCACATTGGTTACCGGCAGAATCACGTCGGTCGCATGTTCCCCCGCCACTTCGAGGATGGTCTGCGTCTCGGAAGCGGCAGGCGAAGCGATAGGCCCCTTGTAGCCAAGCTCGCGCGCGGCCTTGATGATGCTTGCGGTAATACCCGGCGGCGAAGGGCTGGTGACGATGAAATCGGGCGTGTCGCGGATGGTCTTGGCGACGATCGGATAGAAATCCGTGTCTTCCCAGTTGAAATACTCGACCGATTTCTTCTCGATCCCGTAGTAGTCCATCAACCGCTCGTAAGAGAAGTGGCAGTCGATGCCATCCTGGTCGTCGGGTCCGATGAAGGCCGCCGACTTCAGCGCGTCCTTGCCGTATTTCTCCTGCATGTAGGGGATATAGGCGAAGCCCTGCTCGTAATCTGACATCTCTGCCCGGAAATGCAGCGGATAGTCCTTGCCGAACAGCTCCAGATAGCCCCAGCAGGCCACGATGGACAGCACGCCCGCCGGTTCGGTCACCTGAAGCATGCCGACCGTGCTTGCGGCGGCCTGGCTGTAGACGAACTTGACGCCGTCCTGCTCGACCAGGCGCATGGTCGCTGCGCGGGAATCGGCCACCTCGCCCTTGGTGTCGTAGTTGATGACTTCGATCATGTGGGGTTCGCCATTGACCATGACGCCACCGGCCTCGTTGATGACGGCGGCGCCATCGACAAAGCCCTGCATGGTGGACTGGCCCCAATAGGCAACCGGGCCCGAAAGCGGTACCGCGCCACCGATCTTGATGGTCCGGGTCTGGGCGAAAGCGCTGCGCGGAAGGATAGCCGGGGCCGCAAGGCCGCCGGCAAGAGCAAGCCCCCCGCGCTTCAGCAGGCTACGGCGGGTCATCCGCAACAAGGATGGCGGAGTCTGATTCCTGATCATGTCTTGTCTCCCTGTGTTTTATGATTGAATCAACTATTCTGCCTGCCTTGCGGCTTGACTATCCCATATTGGCAATGCCCCGGATCGGACTGAAAAACCGCCCCGCATCGCAGGGAAACAAGCGCCGGTCGCGGTTGCGGCCGATCCATCCGCGATGGACATTTCCCATCCGTTGCGCAATGAAGGGCGGGCCATTTTCAGGACATCAGCCGAATGCGGAAAATCGACAATATGGCCGAAACCGAAACGGAAATGCCGCGCAAACCGCCTGGACGTGTTTCCGGGCTGGGGCATCTTTTCGCGGCGGGAAGCTATTCCATTGGCGGCCTGCGCAGGCTGTGGCGTGAAACCGCATTCAGGCATGAGCTTCTGTTTTCGGCCGTGGGGATCGGCCTTTTGGTCGCATTCGGCGCCAGCCCTGCCTGGGTGGCGGGATTTGTCGTTCTGAACCTGGCGCTTATCGCCATCGAGGCGCTGAACACCGCCATCGAATGCCTGGTCGATCACGTCTCACCCGACTGGGCCGAATTTGCACGTGACGCCAAGGATCTCGGTTCGCTTGCCGTGGCTTGCCTGATCGCGGCAAACGTCGTCTGCTTCGTGTCAGCGCTACTGCTCTGAACGCCTGCCCGCGGCCCCGGGGCACAATCCCCAATTGCATGAGTTGGCCGCATTCGCGCCTTATTTGTCCCTTGATCTGCCGTTATTGCCGAAGCGATATCGGAGGTTAAGATGCTCTACAGGCTTCTTGCAGGTGTGATCCTTATGCTGCTGGCGACTTCGGCCCATGCCCAGAAGGTGGGAATCGGCGCATGGGAAAACCCCGCGCTGACCATGCTGGAATGGGTCGAACGGGGTGAACGTCTGGGCTGGTATTACAACTGGCGCAGCGATCAGATCCATCATCGCGGCAATCTTCAGCGCTCGGTCGAGTTCGTGCCGATGATCCATGGTGCGAAGAATGTGAACGACCGGATCCGTTCGGACCTGCCGGTACGCGCGCTTCTGGGATTCAACGAACCCGATGGCAAAGCGCAAGGCCAGACCAATATCACGGTCGAGAAGGCAGTGGCGCTTTGGCCGAAGCTGCAGGCCCATGGCCTGCGTCTGGGCAGCCCGGCCACCACGCGCGAAGGCACGCTTGGCAAGAATTCGTGGCAGCGTCGCTTCATGGACCAGGTCGCGGCGCGCGGCCTGCGGGTGGATTTCATGGCGGTGCACCATTATTTCCCCGACGGAGACGTGGCCCCGTTCGAGCGGGGGCTGGGGACCCTGGATGCGGGATACCCCCCCCCCGTCTGGGTAACCGAGTTCGGCATGGTCGACTGGAGCAATCCGGGCAAGACCACCCGGGCACAGAACGCCGCCTTCGCGATGGCAGCGATCCAGATGATGGAACGCCTGCCCTTCGTCGAACGTCACGCCTGGTTCGCCGCCAATCCGTACAGCTGGGGTGGCAGCACCATCCAGACCAATCTGGTGGATAACGATCTCAACACCACCGTTGTCGGCGCCGCGTTCGAGCGGATCGCGGCACGGCTTGGCGGCATGCGTCTGGCCGACGCGCGCGAGTAACCCGGACAGCTTGCCCCATCGCGGGTAACAGGGCAAAGTCAGCCTTTCGGTTCAAACCGGAAGGAGGAACGTCCATGCGCCCGCACTTTTTCGTCATGGTCCTTGGCCTGTCATGCGGCCCAGCCGTTGCCGAGGACATGCCTGTCGGCATCACTCATGACATGAAGTCGGTCACGATCCAGACCGAGAGCGGCCCCGCCGAGATCTCTCGCATTCAGGATCCTACACACGAACTGTCGGGGGAATGGGCGCGCACCTCACGCCCCTGCCCCGATTTCTGCATCCAGCCGATGCATGTCGCCGAAGGTGTCAGTACGATCGGAGAGCTGGAACTTCTGGACATGCTTGCCGATCCCGAGGCCATCGTGGTCGACAGCCGCACGCCCGAGTGGTTTCAGGGCGGCACGATCCCCGGCGCCGTTTCGATGCCCTATACCGAGATGACCGATCATCTGGCCGAGCTCGGCTGCGAGATCGACTTTGACGGCTGGGATTGTGCGCAGGCGCGCGATGTCGCGTTGTTCTGCAACGGCATCTGGTGCGGCCAATCCCCGACCGCCATTCGCGCGATGATCGCGGCAGGTTACCCGGCCGAACGGATCTTCTGGTATCGTGGCGGCATGCAGGTATGGCGCCTGCTTGGGCTGACCGTGGCCGGGGGACAGGGCTGACCCCCAGTTGCCCCAACCCGGCCATTATCCAGCACCGAAAACCGACGGCCGTTCTCGAAATCAACGGCACCCAATCCGTTTTGCGCCCCGTTTTCAATAATAAAATCAATATATTACCGGTAAGGTTATTTCCGATTAAAAGAATCGGTATTTACATAGGTGAGTTTTTTGGTCAGATTACGTTCATCGCCAGTCCTCGGACCAGCCCGAACGCCAACAGGAGACCGGATATGAAAGCCATCCCCTTGCCCGGCCCCACTGCCCGGGCCAGTGACAGACTGACTGAACCGCCGATTACACTGCGCGACATCGTGCAGGCGCTCTGCTCGGGCATGGCCGCGCATGGCCAGGGCATCGAACTTGTCCTCGACCGTATCGAGAGGGCGTCATGACCATCTCGCAGAGCTTCTCGCCGCAGACCCTTTCGCAATCGCTTCCCGCACATGATGCCGAAGCGCTGACAGGGGGCGGCAATACCGCACATATCCTGCTGAACGGTCAGGTCTACACGCTGCGCATCACGCGGGCGGGCAAGCTTATCCTGACGAAATGAGGATGGGTTGGAGCGGGTGATGGGAATCGAACCCACGTATTCAGCTTGGAAGGCTGCTGCTCTACCATTGAGCTACACCCGCGCCCCCTTCCTATAAGCCGCAATCGGGGCGGAGCGCAAGCGCTTCGCCCCGTCTCGTATCGCCCGAAAAACCGGGTGATAAATCCCTCCGTCTCTGAAAACAAAGGGCGGGCGGCGCGTCTGCGCCACCCGTTCCGCGTTCATTTGCGGGTGATCCGGCCATCCAGCGCCGGGGTATAGGGGCCGATCTTCGCCATATACTCGGCCGTCACATCCGCAAGGTCGGGGCCGTAGTCATAGGCGTTCATCGCGTCCGAGGCGAACATCCGATACCCGTCGCCGCCCTGCCGGACATAGTTGTTGGTGACGACACCATAGGTCTTGTCGGCCTCGATCGGCACCCAGGCATCGCCCTCCATCACCATCACGTCCGAAACGCGGCTTCCGGGGGGCTGCGCCGGATCGAAGGTGTATTTCAGCCCCGCAACCTGGGTGAAGCGCCCGGCACCGTCCTCGATCTGGCTTGCGCCGTTTTCAAGCGCGGCCACCACGACCGAGCCTTTCGTCTCGAAGGTGGAAAGCGTGTTCTGGAACGGCAGCACGCTCAGCACCTCGCCCATGGTCACCGGCCCCGCGTCGATAGACGAGCGCAACCCGCCGCCGTTCTGGATGGCGATGCTCACGCCCTGATCCTTCACCCGGTCGAGAATCGCATCGGCCACAAGATTGCCCATTGCGCATTCCACCTGCCGGCAGGTATCGCGCGAGCCGTCGATCTCGGCCACGATCTTGTTCTTCAGCTCTTCGATGGGGGCCCCCATTTCGGCCACGCGGGCGGCGATCTCGGGATCGGGGGTCACGCTGGCATCCAGCACGATCGTGTCCCCGTCGGCGAATTTCAGGTTGCCCTCGTCGTCGAAAGTCAGCTCCAGATGGCCGAGATACTTGGAATAGGCATAGGCCTGAACCACGGGAACCATCGTTCCGTCGGCATCGACCCAGGTCGGATAGGGGCCATGGCGGTCGGGGTCGCTGGCGGACAGGAAGGTGTGCGAATGCCCCCCCACGACTGCGTCCACCCCCGGCACCGAGGCGGCGATCTCCTGATCCTTGTTATAGCCGACATGGGTCACGGCGATGATCTTGTTGACCCCCTCGGCGGTCAGCGCCTCGACATCCGCGCGCAGGCTTTCGATTTCGTCCTGGAACAGCACCGCGGGGCCCGGCGACGAGGTGTCGACCGTATCCGTCGCAAGCGCCGAAATGATGCCGATCTTCTGCCCGCCCACATCGAGAACGGTGCGCTTCGTCACCTTGTCCTTGAGCAGATTCGACTGGCTGAGATCGAGGTTGCCCGAAACCACCGGGAATTCGACCTTGTCGATCAGGCCCGCCAGCCCCTCGGGGCCATCGTCGAATTCGTGGTTGCCGACCGCCATAGCGTCGAACCCGATCTTGTTCATGAACTCCGCGACCTCTGCCCCCTTGTAGGTCGTGTAGAACAGAGAGCCCTGGAACTGGTCGCCCGCATCCAGAACAAGCACGTTCTGTCCGTCGGCGCGCAGCTGGTCGCGCAGTTCGTTGATCTTGGTGGCAACGCGCGCGACGCCGCCGAAACATTCGCCCTTGGCTTCGGTCTCGGCATCGCAGGTCGAATCGTATTTGTTGATGGATTCGATCCGGCTGTGCATGTCGTTGATATGCAGCACATGAAGCGTGTAGTCGGCGGACGCCGTGCCGGCCGACAGCGCCAGAACGGCCGCCGAGGCAAGGAAACGGGTTTTCATGAGGGACCTCCGGTTCAAACAGACTGGGTTCAGATTGCGGCGACTGGCCGCAGGAGTCAAAGCTCGTCTCGCCTGCGGGTGTTAAAGGGCTGTCATGACAATGGGATGTCGGCGCATGCACGCACGGGATTGACCGGCGGGCAGGCAAAGGGTAATTTATTTTTTATCCTGATCCTCGAGAGATTGCGTCCGCCCCGACGGCACCCTTTCCGCACCGCAGAGGAAATCGCAGGC
>CALMEG010000035.1 GCA_937863185.1 uncultured Paracoccaceae bacterium
GCTGCGCGCCCATTGCCAGGCCTCGGGCGGGTCGCTGCAAGAGCAGGACCCCTACAACAACGTCGTGCGCACCGCCTATGAGGCGATGGCCGCGGCGCTTGGCGGCACGCAATCGCTGCATACCAACGCGCTGGACGAGGCGATCGCGCTGCCGACCGAGTTCTCGGCCCGGATCGCGCGCAACCCGCAGCTGATCTTGCAGGAAGAGACAGGGATCACCAGGGTCGTCGATCCGCTGGCGGGCAGCTACTATGTCGAGAGCCTTACGGCGGAGCTGGCCGAGAAGGCCTGGGCGCTGATCGAGGAGGTCGAGGAAATGGGTGGCATGACCAAGGCCGTGGCCTCGGGCATGCCCAAGCTGCGCATCGAGGAATCCGCGGCGCGGCGCCAGGCCATGATCGACCGCGGCGAAGAGGTCATCGTGGGGGTGAACAAGTATCGCCTGGCCAAGGAAGACCCGATCGACATTCTGGATATCGACAACGTCAAGGTCCGCGAGGCGCAGATCGCGCGGCTGCAAAAGATGCGCGCATCGCGCGACGAGGCCGCCTGCCAGGCCGCGCTGGACGAGTTGGGCCGGCGTGCCGAAAAGGGCGGAAACCTTCTGGAAGCGGCCGTGGCGGCCGCGCGGGCAAGGGCATCGGTCGGGGAGATTTCGATGGCGATGGAAAAAGTGTTCGGTCGGCACCGGGCCGAGGTGAAGACGCTGGCCGGGGTCTATGGCTCGGCCTATGAGGGCGACGAGGGCTTTGCCCAGATCCAGAAGGATGTCGAGACCTTCGCCGAGCGCGAGGGGCGGCGCCCGCGCATGCTGGTGGTCAAGATGGGGCAGGACGGTCACGACCGCGGCGCCAAGGTGATTGCCACGGCCTTCGCCGATATCGGGTTCGACGTGGATGTGGGGCCGCTGTTCCAGACCCCGGACGAGGCCGCGCAGGATGCGGTGGACAACGATGTGCATGTGGTCGGGATCTCGAGCCAGGCAGCGGGGCACAAGACGCTTGCGCCCAAGCTGATCGAGGCGCTGAAGGCCAAGGGGGCGGAGGATATCCTGGTGATCTGCGGCGGGGTCATTCCGCAGCAGGATTACGAGTTCCTGCGCAAGGCCGGTGTGCGGGCGATCTTTGGGCCGGGCACGAATATTCCGGCCGCGGCGCGCGAAATCCTTGACATGATCAGCGCGCAGGGCGCTTCCTGAGGTGCAAGGGGCGGGGGCTCTGCCCCCGCACCCCCGGGATATTTCTTGCGAAGATGAAATGGTGGCGGGTTCCCCGATGAAGACTGTGGCGATCCGGGTGGCGCGGGAGGCGGATATTCCCGCGATCGTCGGGTTCTGGAACCCCGTCATCCGCGAGACCACCGTGACCTTCGCTTCCGAGGAGAAGAGCGAGGCGGGGTTGCGGGCGATGTTCGATGCGCGCCGTGCGGCGGGGCGCGAAGTGTTCGTGGCCGATCTGGGCGGGCTTGCGGTGGGCATTGCGAGCTATGACCAGTTTCGCGGCGGCGACGGGTATCGCCATGCGATGGAGCATACCGTGATCCTTGCGCGGGAGGTGCGCGGGGGAGGGATCGGCCGGCGTCTGATGCATGCGCTCGAGGACCATGCGCGGCAGGCGGGGGGGCATGTGATGGTCGGGGGCATTTCGGGCGAGAACGCCGCCGGGATCGCCTTTCACGCCGCCCTTGGCTATGTCGAGACCGGGCGGATGCCGCAGGTCGGGCGAAAATTCGGTCGCTGGCTTGATCTTGTGCTGATGCAAAAGCTGCTCTGACCCGCTAAAGTCCCCCGCATGGACAAGCCGCTTTCCTTGTGGTCGCGCATTTCCGAGGCCTTGGCCGCCCTTGCCCGGGGCGAGGGGCTGGCGGCCGTTTTCGACCATCTGCGCGCGGCCCCCGAGCGCAGCGTGGCCTTCACCATTGCCGTCATCGCATTGGGGGCGAAGATGGCCAAGGCCGACGGGAAGGTGACGCGCGACGAGGTTTCCGCCTTCCGCGAGGTGTTCCAAATCCCGCCGGAGGAAGAGGGTAATGCGGCGCGGGTCTTCAACCTGGCGCGCACCGATGTGGCAGGCTTCGACGCCTATGCACGCAAGATCGCGGCGATGTTCGGCCCCGGCGATCCGGTGCTGAAGGATCTGCTGGAGGGGCTGTTCTTCATTGCCGCGGCCGATGGCGAGTATCACGAGGCCGAGGATGTCGTCCTGCACGAGGTCGCGCGAATCTTCGGCCTGGAGGAATGCTGTTTTTATGCCCTGCGGGCGGCCATTGCGCCCAATGCCGGGCACGATCCCTGGGCGGTTCTCGAGGTGGCCCCCGGAACCCCGCTGGAGGAGGTGCGCGCGGCCTGGCGGCGCGCGGTCCGCGACGCGCATCCCGACCGGGCGATCGCGCGCGGCCTTCCCGCAGAGGCGGTGCGGCTGGCCGAGGCGCGGGTGGTCGCACTGAACCGCGCCTGGCAGGAAATTCGCGGTGACAGGGCCGCCTGAGGAGGGCGCGATGCGTATCGCCACCTATAATATCGAGTGGTTCACCAATCTTTTCGACCGCAACGGCCGGATGATGGCGGATGGCGAATGGTCCTCGCGCTATCAGGTGACGCGGCGCGAGCAGCTTGAGGCGATCGGCATCGTTTTGACGGCGCTGGATGCCGATGCGATTATGATCATCGAGGCGCCCGACAACAATCGCCGGCGCCAGACGGTGGCGATGCTTGAGGGTTTTGCCGCGCAGTTCGAGTTGCGTCAGCGGCGCGCGCTGATCGGCTTTTCCAACGATACCCAGCAAGAGATCGCGCTGCTTTACGATCCCGACAAGCTGAAGGCCACGCATGATCCGCGCGGCGGCGAGGGCGAAAGCCCGCGTTTCGACCAGAGCTACAGGATCGACCTCGATATCGACGCGACGCTTGACACCGTCATCTTCTCGAAGCCGCCGCTTGAGGTGGCACTGCGCACCGAGGCGGGCCGGCTTTTGCGCCTGATCGGGGTGCATATCAAATCCAAGGCCCCCCATGGCGCGGGTTCGCCCGAGGCCGAGACACGCATCGCCATCGAGAACCGCCGCAAGCAGATGGCGCAATGCATCTGGCTGCGCGAACGCGTCGAGGAGCATCTGGCGCGCAACGAAAGCCTGATCGTGCTGGGCGATTTCAACGACGGGCCGGGGCTGGACGAATATGAGAAGCTGTTCGGCCGCTCGGGGCTGGATATCGTCGTGGGCGAACAGGCCCCGCCCGAGCTGCGCCTGCGCGACCCGCATGCCCGCCTGGGCCGCAAGTCGGCCTGCGAGGCGGCGCCCTCATCCGCGCGATTCTATCTTGCGCCGGTAGGGCAGTATTTTTCGGCCATGCTTGATTTTGTGCTGCTCTCGCCCGATCTATGTGTGGACAACCCGAAATGGCGGATCTGGCATCCGTTCGACGACCCGGTCTGCTACAAGACCCCCGAACTGCGCGAGGCGCTGTTGCAGGCTTCGGACCATTTTCCCGTCAGCGTCGATCTGTCGTTCTGATCTGCGCGGGCAACCTTTGGCAAAGGGTGATGTTGTGACGATGCGGTATGTTCTGGTGCTTCCTCTGGTCCTAGGCCTGACCGTCGGCCCGCTGGCCGCGCAAGAGGACGGGGCCGAGGCCCCTTCGGGCAAGGTCGAGCAGGGGTTCAGCCTTCTCGAAGAGGGGGCGAAGCTTCTGTTCCGGGGGCTTGTCGACCAGATGGGACCGGCGCTTGAAGATATGCAGGAGGGGCTTGAGAACTTTTCGGAAGAGGCCCGGCCCGCGCTGGAGGCGCTTTTAGGCATGATCGACGACATGCGCAATTATGAGGCGCCCGAGCGGCTTCCCAATGGCGACATCATCATCCGGCGCAAGCCCGACGCGCCCTTGCCGCCCGATCTGCGTGACGAGAAGTCCGAGATCGAGCTTTAGGGACGTTTGACCACGGCTTCGGCCTTCAATGCGCTTGCAAGCGACTGGAAGCGCGCCTCGGCGACCTCTCCGAACAGGCCGTTGCCGCGTTTAGACAGGGTCAACCGGATCTGGTCGCCCTTGGGCGACAGCGACAATTCACCTGCATCCTGCGGGTCCTGGACCGCCAGCATGGCGCTGAAGCGCATCGCCTTGCCCAGCACCTCTGCATCGCGCAGATCCTCGGGGGAGAGCAGGCCGAAAAGCGGCTCCAGCCGCGAGCCGCTGCGCGAGTTCTTGTAGCGATGCAGAAGTGCAAGGCCCAGGAATACCCGTTCGGGATGCGACAGCGCGGCCATGTTGGCGCGGGTGACATTGTCGAAACAGGCCTCGGCGCGATAATCGGGATGCGTGCGCCAGGTGGTGTCATGCAGCAGGCAGGCCGCGCGGATCAGGCGAAGGCGCGCATGGGGCGCGCCGGGAAACAGCGGCAGGATGAAGTTGTAAAGCTTCTTGCCGAAGCCGGGGATGCGCGCCATCGTGCGTTCCGCATGGCGGCAGGCCTCGATCAGCGGGTCGCGCCGGCGCAGCTTTTCGGGCATCTGTTCGTAAAGCAGCCCCTCGCGGATCCCGTAGGAGGACACGTCGATCTCGGTCGGGTCGAACTCGGCCACCAGGGCGCGCAGCACGATCGAGGCAAGCGGCACCAGTTCCATCCGCGCGGCCGAGGTTCCGGTGCGGGCGCGCAGCGCGCCGATATCGTTCTTCTCGATCCAGCCGATGGTCTTGAGCAGGTTTTCCGGGTCCATCCGGTATTCGTGCAGGACCGGCAGGGGATAGCCGCGCCGCTCCATGTCCAGCCGCGCGATCGCCCGCCATGAGCCGCCGACAAGGTAGATCCGGTCATGATCGCGGCCGATCTGGTCGCCAAGATCGCGCATCACGGCCTCGACATGATCGACGATGCCCTTGCGGCCGCCCTCAACCTGTTGCAGCCGGAACGGGCCCAGTTGCGAGGTCAGGCGGCGGCCGACCTTGCCGCCCCGCACCTCGGCCAGCTCCATCGAGTTGCCGCCGATATCGCAGACAAGACCCTCGGCCCCCGGCCAGCCCAGAAGCACGCCCTGCGCTGAAAGGCGGGCCTCTTCCTTGCCGTCGATGACATGCAGGCGCAGCCCGGTTTCCTTTGCGACCTGGCGTTCGAAGGCGGGGCCGTCCCTGGCGTCGCGCACGGCGGCGGTGGCGACGCAGGCCAGATCAATACCCATCGCCTCGGCCAGAAGCGAAAAGCGCCGTAGCGCGGCAAGCGCGCGTTCGCGCCCCGCGGGGTTCAGCTGGCCGGTTTCGGCCAGCCCCTGCCCAAGGCCCGCCATGACCTTTTCGTTGTAGAAATAGGCCGGGCTGCGCGCGGCGCCGTCGAACACCACCATCCGCACCGAGTTGGAGCCGACATCGACCACCCCCACGCGCGACAGCGCGCGGGCGGAGGGATCATCGAACAGCGGCTTGCCGAACGGGTCCCAGTCGTCGCCATGGGCCTCGGTCAATCCGTTCATCGTTCCATCCCGGTTCTATGAGTCGTGCAAGCCAGTCGCGGGGAACCTAGCCCCTAGTCCATGCTGTGGGCAAGCTTCGGCACGTCCTTTGCCCCTGCGGAACCGCGCCCCGAAAGCGAGGGGTTTTCCATGAAGAAGCGGTGGCAGTTGAACAGGTCGTCCTTGCCCTCGGGCAGTTCGCGCAGGAATTTCCCGTCGGGTTGCAGGATCCAGCTTTGCGCCTCGTCGGCCATGTTGGCGGCCATGATCTGGCTGACGATCTGCGCCTTGACGGTGTCGTTCGTCGCCTCGACCAGGGTTTCCACCCGCCTGTTCAGGTTGCGCCCCAACCAGTCGGCCG
>CALMEG010000036.1 GCA_937863185.1 uncultured Paracoccaceae bacterium
GATCGTCCTTCGTCGGGTCGATCAGCACATCCGCGCCGAAGCGGCGCGCCATCTCCAGCCGTTCGGGCGAGACATCGAGCGCGATCACCCGCGCCCCCATCGCCTTGGCCAGCAACGTCCCGCTAAGCCCGACCGGCCCCAGCCCGAAGATCCCGAGGGTCTCATCCCCCATCAGGTTCAGCCGCTTCAGTGCTCCGAAGGCCGTGCCGGTGCCGCAGGCGGCCGCGGCACCGGCCTTGAAGGACAGGTCGTCCGGCATCTTGATGACGGTATGCGCGGGCACCTTCATGTAACGCGCATGCGCGCCATCGGCATCCAGACCGCCGAAGGTGCGCTTGTGCTCGGACCCGCAGATCTGGGTCCAGCCCGAGCGACACGAATGACAGACGCGGCAGCCGTCGTAATGATGCACGACGACCCGGTCGCCGATCTTTGCCTGCTGGGGCAGGACCGCGGCGCCCACCTCGACGATCACGCCGCAGGGCTCGTGCCCGGCGATGACCAGCTGGTCGGGCCGGCGCCGCGGGCCGCGATACTGGTGCAGGTCGGTGCCGCACATGCCCGAGGCCCTGATCTCGAGGATCACCTCGTCCAGCCCTGGGGTCGGATCGGGGCGTTCCATAAGTTCGAGTTCACGTTCGCCAAGAAAAACAACAGCTTTCATGCGCTTGTTCCTTATTTGCTTTTGCGGATCGCATCGGCCGCACAGCGCGGATGCGGTGTGGTTGTCAGGGATTCACCAGTCGACGGTGTCGTAATCGAAGGCAAAGCCGTCCCCCTTGCGGCGGAAGAAGCCCGCCGAGGGCAGCGGAAAATGGATGGTGCAGATCAGGGCGTCCGTATCGGCATGGGTTTCCATGAACTTCAGCCGGGTCGCCGCCCCCTGATCCTTGTCCCAGTCGATCGCGTTGTGCCAATGGGGTTTCACGAACTGGATTGGAGAGTGGAACAGATCGCCCGTGATGATCGCATGTTCGCCCTGCGATCGGGCATGCACGCAGACATGATCGGGCGTATGCCCCGGCGAGGGTTCAAGCCAGACGTGATCGTCCAGCGCGAAATCGTTCTGGACAAGCTCTGCCCGCCCGGCCTCGACCACGGGCAGCACGTTGCTGCGGTAGATGTAGTTGTCCACCCCGGCCCAGTGCTCGTATTCCTTCTTCGAGAAGATATACCGCGCATTCGGGAAGGTCGGCACCCAGCGGCCATCCTCGAGCCGGGTGTTCCAGCCGGTGTGATCGGTGTGCAGATGGGTGCACATGACGAAGTCGATATCCTCGAATGTCAGGCCATGGGCGTTCAGCGCCGTGACGAACCGCGCGTGATCGTTGCGATGCCATTCGGGATATTGCGGCAGCTCCTTGTGCGCGCCCACGCAGGTGTCGACCATGATGTTGTGGTGAGGCGTCTGGATGACATAGCTTTGCATCGGCATCTTCAGGCGCCAAGTCTCGCGATCCAGGGCATCGGGGCACAGCCAGTCCAGATGCGGCGCCCAGTCTTCCGGCGTGGTGTCCTTGAAGAAGAAATCCACATCGGCGGTCCAGATCGACTCGACCACGCGCCGCAGGCGCAGGTTTCCAAGGGGTCGGTAGGCCATTTGCTCTCTCCTTTGCCATGGCGGCGGATACGCCCCGCCCGGCCTCAGTTCATGGTGGACGGCAGCCAGGTCACAAGGCCCGGAAAGACGACCAGAAGCAGGATCAGAAGGATGTGCGAGACGACATGCGGGAAAGATCCGCGGAAAATCTGTCCGACAGGAATCCCGCTGTATTTCGAGATCACGAAGACGTTGAACCCCAGTGGCGGCGTCACCATGCCGACCTCGGCGGTGATGATGGTGATGACGGCGATCCAGTAGGGATTGAAGCCGAGGCTCTGCATCAGCGGCGACACGATCGGCACGGTCACGATCAGCATCGTCACGAGGTCCATGAAGCAGCCCAGCACCAGGTAAAGCGCGATCACCAGCGCAAGAACCATCCACCGGTTGATCTGCGCCTCGGAGATGAAGCCGATGATGTCCTGCGGCACCTGCGCCAGCGTGACGAAATAGCCGAACACCTGCGCCCCGATCATGATCAGCGCGATCATGCAGCTTGCCTCGACCGAAGAGATGAGGGCATCTGCCAGTTGCCGCAGCGAGACCCTGCGGTAGAAGCACAGCAGCAGGGCCGCAAGCGCCCCGAGCGCCGAGGTTTCAGACGGCGTGGCGATCCCGAGATAGATGAACCCCGTCACCAGCACGAACAGCACGAGGAACGCCCAGGCCGATCCGAGCGAGCGGATCTTTTCGCGCAGCGAATAGCCCTGCGCATTGGGCGCGGCCGAGGGTTTGCGCCAGACCCAGACGGTGACGGTCAGCATGATCGTCAGCGTCACGAGGATGCCCGGCACCAGCCCCGCCATCAGCAGGTATCCCACGCGCAGATCGGCGATCAGCGCATAAAGCACCATGGCGACGCTTGGCGGGATCAGCATCGCAAGTGCCCCCGAGATCGCGGCCACGCCCGAGGCGAGGCGCGGATCGTAGCCCTGTTTGATCATGCCCGGAATGCTGGTCGAGGCGAGCGTCGCGGCCGCAGCCGTGCTCGAACCCGACACCGCGCCGAACGAAGCGCCGGTCAGCGCCGTGGCATGTGCAAGCCCGCCCGGCACGCGCCCCATCCATTTCTTGGCAACCTCGAAAAGCTCGTCGCTGACCCCGCTGGCGATGATGAGATTGGCCATCAGGATGAACATCGGGATGGCGATGAAGGCAAAGACCTGCACCGAGGACAGCGGCGTCGTGGTCAGGATGCCCAGCACAAGTTCCGGCCCCATCAGAACATAGATCCCGGCCGCGCCGGCAACGATGAAGGTCAGCGCCACCGGCAGGCCAAGCGCGAGCAGAAGCAGGAAGGTTCCGACACCGATTGCGGTCGCCATCATGCAGCCCTTTCCGTTTCAGGGGTGTAGCCGCCCTTGGTCCGTGCCGGATAAGCGAGCGCATCCGACGAGGTCGCGGCAGACCAGAGATTTGCGATGGATGCATGGCACAGGCGCACCGCAAGCAGGCCAAGGCCGACCGGCACCAGAACCTTGCTCAGCCAGACCGGCGCGGGATGCCCGCCGCCGGTGGTTTCGCCGTTGATCCAGCTTTCCCACGCGATCCGCCCGCCCCCAAGTGCCATTTCGGCGACGGGATAGGCCGCGACCAGGAAAAGGACGCCCAGGATGAGGTGCACCATGCGGTCGGGGAAGGCGCTGGTGATCGCATCCACGGCCACATGTCCGCCGCGCCGGAACGTGTATGAAAAGGCGCAGAACATCGAGGCGGGAAGCAGGTAAAGAACCACCGCATCCGCCGTGAATCCGAAGGGATTGTTGAACAGATACCGCATCGACGCATCCAGCGCGACAAGCACCATCAGTGCAAACACCGCAACACATGCGATGATAAGGGCAAGCCACTCGATCCAGCCGATGGCCTTGTCGCTTGCGACAAGCATGCGTTCCATGCCGCGCCTCCTGCTTGGGGTTTCGTTCCCGGAGTCCATTGAGATCGTCCTGGCCGGAGCGGATGGCGATCCCAAATCGCCATCCGTCCGATCGGTTACTTGCCCGCGGCAAGGGCCGCGCGATACGCCTCAAGCGTGGCGGTGCCGGGCTTGCCCTGTGCGTCGACGCTGGCAGCCCAGTCGATGCCGACGCTTTCAAGCGTCTTGTCCATCGCCTGGCGGTCCGCATCGGTCGCCTGGTAGATCTCGACGCCCTCGTCGCGCGCGCCTGCCATTTCGGTCGCCTCGAGGTCATCCATGTAGCGGCACAGGTTCTGCTCTGCGACCTTGCCTGCCTCGACCAGTGCGCTTTGCACGTCTTCGGGCAGGGCCCGGAACTTCTTCTCCGAGATGCTGAAGAACACCGACCCCTGGCCAAACGGATAGCCGGTGAAGGCATGTTTAGCGACATCGCGCAGCCCGTAGGCCTTGGCCGCCGCGAACGAGGTCATGACCGCATCGACGGTGCCGCGCGCGGCCGCCTCGTAGATCTCGCCGCTGGGAACCTTGACCCCGACAGCGTCAAGCGCGCTGACCGAAAGCTCCATCCCCGCGCCGGCGGGGCGCAGCTTCTTGCCGGCAAAGGCTTCGGGCGCAGCGATTTCCACCCGGCTGTGAACCGAATAGGGCGGCATGGTTTCATAGGTCAGGACACGAATGCCGCTTGGCGCATATTCGCTGTCATGGATGATGCCACCCGGATCGCCAAGCGCGCGGAACGCATTTGCGGCCTCGCAAGAGCTATAGGCATTGCCGGGCATCTCGAGCACGCCCGACAGCGGCCATTTCGCGGTTTCGTAGCTTGGCGCCACCTCGAGGACATCCGCAACACCAAGCTGCGCCATGTTCAGCATTTCGGTTGCCTTTCCCAGCTGCTCGGCCGGGAAATACTGCCATTCGACGCGCCCGCCGGTCAGCCGGGTCACTTCGTCCATGAAGACCTGCGAGCCTTCGGTGACCATATAGTGCGACGGCGGCAGGAAGCCCGCCATCCGCAGGGTGATCGTTTCCTGGGCGCAGGCGCCCTGAACCGCGCCGCACATGCCGACAACTCCGGCGATGCCGGCAATGGATCTTTTCATCATTTCCTCCACGTCATGCGCCTTGGCGCATTTTAAATGCCCCCGGTGACATGGTTGCGCGAAGTGCCTGCGCCCCGATCCGCCCCGAAAGCCCCTTTGCTTTTGCGCGACCCTCAATCGGCGCAGAAGCAGCTCCCTGACTCAAAACTAGATTAAACATTCTAGATTGTAAAGTCTAATATTGCAGCATGAGGGATCTGCCCTAAACTCCGGCCTGCAATGGTCGTTGAGGACGGCAGTATTTCGGGGGGTGATGGGTAGGGCATATGACGTGCGGGGGGGCGCTCTCTTATTTCAGGTTCAGTGCCATAATCGTCGCGGCATACCGGGTGACTTGCCTGTGCGCTTGCAGGTTCCTAGGATTACACATGCTCTCGTCTCCTCAGATCGTTGCCAGACAGGCATCAGATATCGCGATGACGCCCGACCTGCGGCGTGCGATCGGCTTGTTGAAGCTTTCCAATCGGGAATTGGCGGCCGTGCTGGAGGGAGAAGCGCGCGTGAATGCCGCGCTTGCCTTGCGTATTCCCGCCCCGGATCTGGCACTAAGCCTTTTCCGCCCGCCGTCGCGGCGGCAGCCTCCGCCGGCGATGCCGGGTGTGGGGGGCGGAATGGCCGAATCCCTGGGGGTTGCGGGCAGTCCGGGGCTGCATGAGCACATCATGTCCGAACTGCGCTTGTTGCTGCGCTCGACAGAGGAGATGGAGATTGCCGAGGCGCTTGCGCTTTCGGTCTCTCCCTGGGGGTGGCTAGACCGTGGAACGGGGGATATTGCGCAGGAACTGGGTCGGCCGGTCGCCCGCGTCGATGCTGTTCTTGCTCGGGCGCAACAGATCGAGCCTGCCGGGCTTTTGGCGCGCGACTTGCGCGAATGCCTGTACCTTCAGGCCCGCGAGCGGGACTTGCTGACCCCGACGATGGTTTGCGTGCTTGATCACCTCGACCTGCTTGGGGGTGGAAAGCTTGAGAACCTTGCGCGGCTTGCCGGCACCGATGTTGCAGAGGTCGCGGCCACCTTGCAGATGATCCGCGGTTTCGATCCGAAACCAGGCTTGCGTTTCGATCCGGCGCCCCCGGCCGATAGCGAGCCGGATATCCTTGTGCGGCGCAAGGCCGGGGGATGGGCGGTCGAACTGAACCGCTCGACCCTGCCCGAGGTGCAGGTCGATCAGGAGGGCCCCCATGCCCCCGAGCAGCGCCGCAAGGCCGAAGTTCTGGTTCGTGCGGTCAATCGGCGCAATGATACGCTGCTCAGGCTGGGGGTGGAAATCGTGCAGCGCCAGCAGGCGTGGCTTGAAAGTGGTCCGTCGCTGCTTGCGCCGATGAACTTTGCCTCGCTCGCGGCCGCGTTGGATCTGCACGAGACGACGGTGGGTCGGCTGGCCGCCGGGCGGATGATGGCCACCCCGCGCGGCACGGTGACCCTGCGGGCCTTGTGCAGCCCCGCAATCGCAACGCGTGACGGCAACCGGATCTCTGCCGTGGCACTGCGGCACCGTATTGCGGCGCTGATCGCGCAAGAGGGGCCGCGCCCTCTGAGCGATGCGCAGATCATGGCGCGCCTGGAGGCAGAGGGGCTTTTGCTGGCCCGTCGCACGGTCGCCAAATATCGCACGCAGATGGGGATCGCCAGTGCGGCCGAACGTGGCGCAGACCGGGCGCCGCCGCGCGTGTGAGCGTCACGCGCCTTGCGCGAAATCCGCGCGTGGAAGGTGCCTGCATTCGTAGCTCTCAGGGCTTGTGTTTCAAAACGAAACAGTTTCAGTATGTTAGCGTGAATTGCCCGGTGCCGCCTTGCTGGCACGTTTCCTGCATCCCATTGAATGTCCATTCAAGATGACCGCTGCGCCCAAGCGCAGACGAACAGGGAGTTAAAGATGACCAGACTGCATAAACTCTTGACCGCTTCGGCCTTGGCGTTCTGCACCGCGATGCCGGCCGCATGGGCCGCCGACCTGACGGTGGGGTTCACGCTCGATGCCGACACGCTTGACCCCGCCAACCACCGCAAGCGCGAGACCGAGACGATCATCCGCAACATGTATGACGGGCTGCTGACCCGCGACAGCAACATGATCGTGGTGCCCGAGATCGCGGAATCGATCACGCAGGTGTCCCCGACCGAATATGACTTCAAGCTGCGCAAGGGCGTGAAATTCCACGACGGAAGCGAGATGACGGCCGAGGATGTCAAGTTCACCTTCGACCGCGTGACGCAGGATGGCGGCATGGGCGATGGCGTCACCAGCCCGCGTCAGGGCCTGATGGGGCCGGTCGCATCGGTCGATATCGTGGCCGAAGATACCGTGCGCATCACCTTGTCCGAGCCCTGGCCGATCCTGCCCGCGATGCTGCCCAACCAGCAGATCGTCTCGAAGGCATGGGTCGAGAAGGTCGGCAATGACGGCGTGGCGACGCAGGAGAACGGCACCGGCCCGTTCAAACTGGTCGAATGGCGCAAGGGCGATGCGATCATCATGGAACGCTTCGAGGACTATTACGGCGGTGCGGCCGATATCGCGCCGGTCGGCAAAGCCTGCGTCGATCGCGTCATCTTCAAGGTCATCCCGGAAAGCGCCAGCCGCGTTGCCGCCCTGCTTGCCGGCGATGTCGACATCATCAACGAACTGCCGCCCTTCTCGGTGGCGCAGGTGAAGAACAACGAGGGCACGGATGTCCTGACGGTCAACGGCACCCGGAGCTTCTTTATTGCGATGAACATGCAGGGCGAGTTCTTCGACGATCCCAAGGTGCGCGAGGCCGCCGCCCATGCGATCGACAAGGATCTGATCATCGACCGCATCCTTGGCGGAAATGCCGCGCGGATCGACGGCATCCTGTCGCCCGACGCCTTCGGGGCAAGCGAGCTGCCGCGCTATGGCTATGATCCGGAAAAGGCCAAGGCACTTCTGGCCGAGGCGGGTTATCCCGATGGCATCGACGTGACCATGGACGTGGAGGGCGCCTTCAAGGACACCGCCGAGGCCGTTGCCTCGCTTCTGACCAAGGCGGGCATCCGCACCAAGGTCGTCGTGGGCGAGGGCGCCCAGCTTTCGGACAAGTGGCGCACCAAGGGCGCCCCGAAAACGGGGGACATGTATTTCACCAGCTGGGGCAACGGCTCGCTCGATCCGTTCGACATCTTCACGCCGACCCACCGCACCAACGATCGCGGCAACTCGGCGGGCTACTCGAACCCCGACCTGGACAGCTTGCTGGATGCGGCCGCGGTCGAGATGGACAAGGACAAGCGCGCGGCGATGTATCATGACGCCGAAATGATGATCAACGCGGACATCCCCTATCTCTACCTTTGGGTGCCGCAGGACATCTATGGTGTTTCCAAGCGCCTGAAGGGCTGGACGCCCAGTGCCGACAGCCGCATCAACCTGCACGACGCCTGCGTCGAATAACAGGCGGACGGAGGAACGGGCATGAGCCTGAGCAAGCTCCTGGAGCGTATCGCACAACTCCTGCCCGTCCTGCTGGGCGTCAGCGTCATCGTCTTCGTGATGATGGCCCTGACGCCGGGCGACCCGGTGCAGATCATGATCGGCGACCAGTCGATCACCCCCGAGCAAGAGGCCGAACTGCGCCGCGGGCTTGGCCTGGATCGCCCGATGATCGAGCGGTTCTTCATCTTCCTCGGCAATGCCGTCCAGTTCGATTTCGGCGAAAGCTTCTATCATCGCCGCCCCGTCGCGGACGTGATCGCCGAGCGCCTGCCCGCAACCATCGAACTGAGCCTTGTCGCGCTGATCGTGGCGCTGGTCACGGCGATCCCGCTTGGCGTGCTGGCCGCGATCCGCAAGAATTCGATCTTCGACAGGATTGCGACGGTGGGCTCGCTTCTTGGCGTGTCCCTGCCCGGATTCTGGTTCGGCATCCTGCTGTTGATGCTGTTTGCCGTGCATCTGCATATCCTGCCGGTGTCCGGCCGGATCGGGTTCGATTCCGAAGTGCGGATGGTGACGGGGTTCTTGCTGATCGACACGCTTCTGGCAGGCAACCTGCGCGCCTTCGGGGATGCGCTGGCGCATCTGATCCTTCCCGCAATCACCCTTGGCCTGCCGATGACGGCAATCCTGATGCGGGTGACGCGGACCTCGATGCTTGAGGTGCTGCGCCAGGACTATGTGACCTTCGCCGATGCCAAGGGCCTGTCGCGCCGCCGCGTGCTGTTCCGCCACGCGCTGAAAAACGCGCTGATCCCCACCGTTTCGGTCGCGGCAATCGAGACCGGCAGCCTTCTGGGCGGCAACATGATCGTCGAGACGGTCTTCGGCTGGCCCGGTCTCGGGCGGCTGGTGGTCGAAAGCATCTTCCTGCGGAACTACCCGCTCGTCCAGGCCGCCGTGCTGTTCTACGCCGTCACCTATGTGCTTCTGAACTTCGTTGCGGACCTGCTTTACACCGTTCTGAACCCGAGGGTGAAACTGTGACCATGACAGCCGATACCCCCGCCGCCTCGGAGTCGATCTTCCGGCGCAACCTGTCGAACTTTGCCGCGAACCGGCTTGCCATGGCCTGCGGGCTGATCGTGGTGCTGTTTGCCGTGATGGCGGTCTTCGCGCCATGGATCGCGCCGCATGACCCGAACGAGACAGACCTGTTCCGCCGCCTGCAACCGCCCGCATGGATCGCCGGGGGCGAGTGGTCCTTCGTGCTGGGTTGCGACGCGCTTGGCCGGGACATCCTGTCGCGGATCATCTACGGCGCACGCATCTCGATCTTCATCGGTCTGGCCGTCATCCTTGTGGCCACGACGGTCGGTATCCTTGCGGGGCTGGCCGCGGGCTATCTGCGCGGCTGGGTCGATGTCGTGATCTCGCGCCTTGTCGATATCCTGCTGGGCTTTCCCTACCTGATCTTCGCCATCGGCCTGATGGCGATGATGGGGCCGGGGCTTTGGAACATCATCCTTGCGCTTGCCTACAAGGAATGGGTGATCCCGGCGCGCGTCGTGCGCGGCGAGACCCTTGTCACGCGCGAGCTGGAATATGTCGAGGCGGCGCGCGCCCTTGGCGCCTCGCGCACGCATATCATGCTGCGCGAGATCCTTCCCAACGTGCTTTCGCCGGTCATCGTGGTCGCAACGATCCGCATGGCGCATGTCATCATCCTCGAAGCCTCGCTCTCGTTCCTCGGGCTTGGCGTTCAGCCGCCGACGGCCTCCTGGGGCTCGATGGTGTCGGACGGGCGCGCCTTCATCCTCGAGGCCTGGTGGGTCTCGACTTTTCCCGGCCTTGCGATCCTTCTTCTGGTGCTTGCGATCAACGTGGCAAGCCAGGGTCTGCGCGACGCCTTCGATCCGAGGTTCTCCGAATGACTGACGCCTTGCTGGAAGTGCGCGGGCTGCGCACCGTATTCGAAACGCGGGCCGGCCGGGTCTGCGCGGTGGACGGCGTGGATGTGGAGGTCCGGCGCGGGGAATGCCTTGGCATCGTGGGCGAAAGCGGCTCGGGCAAGAGCGTGACTTTCGCCTCGGTCATGGGGCTGGTCAGGGCGCCGGGCCGGGTCGAGGGGGGCACGGTCCTGTTCGACGGGCGCGACCTGCGTGCCCTGACACCGGCCGGGATGCGTGCGGTGCGCGGGCGCGACATCGCCATGACGATGCAGGATGCGCTGACCGCGCTGAACCCGGCGCTGACCGTGGGCGAACAGATCGCCGAGGTGCTGGAGGCACATGACGAGACGCTGCCCGCACGCGGCGCGGCCCGGCGCGCGGCGATCCGCAAGACCTCGGTCGATATGCTGGGCCTTGTGGGCATCCCGTCGGCCGAAACCCGGCTGAAACAGTATCCGCATGAATTCTCGGGCGGGATGCGCCAGCGGATCATGATTGCCATTGCACTGGCCTGCCGGCCCAAGCTGCTGATCGCCGATGAACCGACGACCGCGCTTGATGTCACGATCCAGGCACAGGTGCTTGAACTGATCTCGGACATCCGCGCCCGGCTGGGCATGAGCGTGGCGCTGATCACCCACGATCTGGGCGTGGTGGCCGAGCATTGCGACCGTGTGATGGTGATGTATGCGGGCCAGGTGGTGGAAGAGGGGCCGACCGCCGAGGTCATCGGCGCGCCCCGGCATCCCTATACGCAGGGGCTTCTGGCCTCGATCCCGCGTCCGGGGCTGCGCGGCCAGCCGATTCATCCGATCGAGGGCCAGGTGCCCGATCTGATCGACCTGCCGCCGCAATGCCGCTTCTATTCGCGCTGTGCACAGCGGCGCGACGCCTGCCTTGCGCCTGTCGACATGCGCGCGGCCGGGCCCTTGCGCCGTGCGCGCTGCATCCTGATCGGGGAGGACGAGGCATGAGCCTTCTGAAGGTCGAAGGGCTGTCGAAGCATTACGAAGGCCGGCACAGCCTGCTGGAGCGGATGACCGGCCGTCCGCACACCGTCGTGCGGGCCGTCAACGACATTGATCTGAGCGTCGAGAAAGGCGAGATCCTTGGCCTGATCGGTGAATCGGGCTGCGGGAAATCCACCCTCGGCAGGGCGATCCTGCGCCTGCACGAGCCGACGAAAGGCAAGGTGACCTTCGATGGCACCGATGTGACCGCGCTGGATGCGGCGCAGATGAAGGCGATGCGGCGGCGGATGCAGATCATCTTTCAGGACCCCTATGCCAGCCTCAATCCGCGCCGCACCGTGGCGGAAATCGTCGGCCTGCCGCTGCGGTTGCACGGGCTGGCCCGGACCGAGGCCGAGGTGCGCGAGAAGGTGGCCGCAATCTGTGCGCGGGTCGGGCTGAAGCCGGGGCAGCTCGATCGCTATCCACACCAGTTTTCCGGCGGCCAGCGGCAGCGGATCGGCATCGCCCGGGCGCTGGTCTCGCATCCCGAGTTCATCGTCTGCGACGAGCCCGTCTCGGCGCTCGATGTCTCGATCCAGGCGCAGATCATCGCCCTGCTGCTTGAGCTGAAGCGCGAGATGGGCCTGACCTACCTGTTCATCAGCCACGACATCTCGGTGATCGGCTATCTCGCTGACAGGGTCGCGGTGATGTATCTGGGCGAGATCGTCGAGATGGGCCCGGTGGAGCAGGTGCTGGCCAATCCGCGCCATCCCTATACGCAAAGCCTGATGTCGGCGGTGCCCGAGGTCGACCACGCCGGACGCCGCAAGCGCGTGCGCCTGACCGGCGATCTGCCATCGCCGCTGAAACCGCCCTCGGGGTGCAAGTTCCACACGCGCTGCCCGCTGGCCACCGAAGCCTGTGCCCGCACCGCGCCAAAGACCGAAACCGTCGGTCCGGGGCACAGTGCGGCCTGCCTGCGCCTGGCCGAGAACCTGTCGCTTCTGGACGAGGTTCCGGCATGAGCGGGGCGCTTTCGCTTCATTTGAGCGGAAGCGCGGCCGAGCGCGGGCGCGCGCAGGCACAGGCCGGGCGGATCGAAGAGGTGCGCGCCGCGACCCTGGGCCGCGTTGCGCAGGCCCGTGCCGAAGGCCTGATCGACGCGGCCGCCAGGGATTACCTGCGCGCCCAGCATGCCTTTCACATGCAGGCCGATCCCGAGGGCATGGCCGAGCTTGAGGGCATTGCGGCGGGGTTCGGCTTTGACCCCCAAGAGATGTTCATCCACCTCCATCTGGGCACGTTGCGCGATCTGAAAGGGGGCGCGAGGCTGGCGGACGGATGCTCGGCCTGGGCGGTGGGGGCGGGGCCCGACGGGCCGCTTGTCGTGAAGAACCGGGATTTCACCGGGACGCATCTGGGGATCCAGAGCGTCGCGCGCCATGCGGGGCCGGATGTGACGACCGGCGCGATGCTGTGCCTGGGCAGCCTGGGAAGTCCGGGGGCCTATTCTTCGGGGATCAACCTGCGCGGGCTTGCCCTGGCCGATACGCAGGTGGCGGTGCGTCATCACCGCGTGGGCTGGCTGCGCTATTTCCTGATGACCCGGATTCTGGCGCGCTGCGGCACGGTGGCCGAGGCGCTTGTGCTGATCCGTGCCTGCCCTCATGCCGGGGGCGGCACGCTGGTTCTGGCCGATGCGCAGGGCGCGACGGCGGCGGTGGAACTGGGCGCGGCCGGGCCGCAGGTCGTGCAGGGTGGGCTGGCGCTTCGGACCAATCACTATGTCACGCAGGCCCTTGCCGGCGATACGCTTTTGCCCGCGGGGGATTGCATCGCCTCGAATTCACGCCAGAGGTTCGCCTTTCTTTCCGCCGCCCTGCCGGGGCGCAGTTGGGATCGTGCTGCGGCGCGCGCCCTGATGGCGACCCATCCCGAGGGCGGCGCGCCGATCTGCCAGCACGGCGCCGAGGACGGCACCCTCACGATTGCTTCGGCGGTCTATTCCTGTGCGGCGCCGGGGCTGCTAGTCTGCGCGGGTTCGCCCTGCCGATCCGCGTGGAGTGCCCACGATCTGACCGGCTAGGGACACGAGACGATGGCTGGCGCAGAGCGGGGAATGGCGGATTACAAGAACGCGCTGATCGGGTCGCATCCGGACATCCTTGCGCTGCGCAAACTGGTCGAGCGCGTCGCGAAAAGCCCTGTGCGAACGGTCCTCATCTATGGAGAGACAGGCACCGGAAAGGGGCTTGTCGCGCGCATGATCCATCGTGCGTCAAGCCGTGCCGCGCGCGAATTCGTCGATCTCAACTGCGCCGCCATCCCCGCAAGCCTGATGGAATCCGAACTGTTCGGGCATGAGCGCGGCGCGTTCACGGGCGCGGTCGAGCGCAAGCTCGGGCTGGTCGAGGCGGCCAACCAGGGCTCGATCTTCCTTGACGAAATCCGCGAGATGGACCTGACATTGCAGGCCAAGCTGCTCAGCCTGCTGGACACGCAGCAGTTCCGCAGGGTCGGCGCGGTGAAATCCACCTCGGTCGATGTGCGCTTCATCGCCGCGACCAACAAGGTGCTGCTGTCCGAGGTCAAGTCCGGCAAGTTCCGCGAGGATCTTTACTACCGCCTTCAGGTCGTGGCGCTGAACATCCCGGCGCTGCGCGAGCGGGGCGAAGACGTGATCAGCCTGTCGGAGCATTTCATCGACCGCTACAATCGCCAGTATGGGCGGCAGGTGCGCGGGCTGCATCCGGAAACCGCCGAGATCTTTCGCGCCTATCGCTGGCCCGGCAATGTGCGCGAGCTGGAGAACCTGCTGGAGCGCATCTTCATCCTCGAGGAAGAGGACGAGGTTCTGCCCAGCCATCTGCCCGAGCGTATTCCGCGCAGCCTGCGCGAAAGTGTGACACAGGCCGGGGCCGCGCCGGTTGCCGGCGGCAGTTTCCATGACATGACCTCTGCCTTCCAGCGCCAGATCGTGCTTCGCGCGCTGGAGCAGGCGGGCGGGAACGTGCAGGCCGCCGCGGACCTGCTGGGCCTGAGCCGCCATGCCCTGCGCCACCAGCTGATCAAGCTGGGCCTGAAGCACGACTGATCCCCCCTTTCCCCTGCCTTCGGGTGCCCTGCGTGAAATCCGCGCGCGGGGCGCACGCATTTTGCGCGCGAACGCCACACGGGCCATGGGTTGCGGCGTAAAATGGCTGGCATGAAACCTGCATATAAGGGTGCGGAACGATAGCAATACGAGGCATCAATGGCATCGCTCAGGATCATCTGCCCGAACGGGCATCTCGGCTTCGCCCCCCTCAAGACGGGGAGCTTTCATCTTGGCGTGGCCGCCAAGCCCGATTTCATCGCGGCCGATTCCGGCAGCGACGACATCGGCCCGGTGCCGCTTGGCAACGACAGTTGCGCCAGCCCGCGCGCCTGGCAAGAGCACGACCTCGAGGAAATGCTGCTGGCCGCGCGCCGCCTTGGTGTTCCGATGATCATCGGCTCGGCGGGCGATACCGGCACCAACAGCCGCGTCGACATGTATGTGGGGATCATCCGCGACATCGCCGCACGCCATGGCTTGCCGCCCTTCAGGCTGGGCTGGTTCTATTCCGAGGTCGACCGCGAATATGTCCGCGCCAAGATCCGCGGCGGTTCCGCGGTGCAGGGGTTGGATGCGCGCCCGGACCTGACCGAGGACGAACTGGACGCCACGCAGCGCATCGTGGCCATGGCCGGGGTTCATCCGTTCATGAAGCTTTTGGAAGAGGGCTGCGAGGTCATCATCGGCGGGCGCTGTTCCGACAGCGCCATCTTTGCCGCCGCCGCCCTGTCGCGGGGTTTCCCCGAGGCGCAAAGCTACTACCTTGGCAAGGTGCTTGAATGTGCGTCCTTCTGCGCCGAGCCCTATGGTGCCAAGGAAACCGTCCTGGGCGAGATCACCCCCGAGCATGTCGAGGTGACCGCGATGGCGCCCGAGCAGCGCTGCACCGTCGCCTCGGTCGCGGGGCACGCGATGTATGAACGCTCCAACCCGTTCCACGAATTCGTGGCAGGCGGCAAGCTGGACATGACCAACTGCCATTACGACCAGGTCGCCGACAGGACGACCCGCGTGACCGGGATGGCGTTCGAGCCCGCGGCCGAGTTTCGCGTCAAGCTGGAAGGGTCGGGCAAGGTGGGCGAGCGTTTCGTGGGCATGGCCGGCATCCGTGACCCCTACACGATCGCCCATGTCGATGAGGTTATCGCCTGGGCCCGCCGTCAGGCCGAGGAACGCTTTGGCCCCGAGGGGTGGGAGCTGCACTACTCGGTCTTCGGGCGCAATGGCGTGATGGGCGATCTCGAACCGCTCAAGGATCAGCCGGGACATGAGCTTTGCATCGTCGTGCAGGGTATCGCACCCACCCCCGAGATGGCCGAGGAAGTCACCATGACCGGCACGCGGCAACTGTTCTACGCAAGGCTGCCCGATGTCAAAGGCACCGCGGGCGGGGTCTCCTTCGTGCTGGACGAGGTGATGCAGGCAAGCCCCGCCTATCGCTGGACGCTCAACCACACCATGGCGGTGGACGACCCGCTTGAGCTGTTCCCCACCCATAGCGCCGTGATCGGCTGAGGAGCGCCTTCATGAACACGCACAAGAAACTTGCCGATCTGGCCAAGACGATCCGCTCCAAGAATGCGGGCACCGACAAGATCACCTTCGACATCATCTTCCGCGAGAAGGACACCTACGAGATGGTCAAGCGGTCAAAGGTGCTGACCCCGGAAAGCGTGTGCCGCATTCTCAACGTGGACCCCGCAAGGCTGACCGATTTCGTGGAATATGACCCGGCCTATGCCATCAAGTTCACCATCCTGCGCGATCGTCCCTCGGGCAGCGCGGGGGATGGCGACATCTTCGGCGCGCAGCAATATGCGCCGTTCCTGGATGTGATGGTGGACATCAGTCACTAGGGGCGCATTGCCTCCGGAAAAGTCGCCTTTCTGGGCTGGGCACCTTCGGGTGTCCCCGGATGTAGCCCATGCCGCGCCGCTCTTGCATGGGTGGCGCGGCTTCTGCTTTTGGAGGGCATCTCATTATCTGCGGCGGGCATGCAACGGCCGGCAGCGCATCGGTTCCGGCGGGATGATTTGCTTACCGCTTATATGGAACGTTTTGTGGATATTAATTCCATATATTCATCATTTTGTTGGCTCTGGGGGTGACGCATATTGTGCCGGAAGACGAAAGTTCTGGCGGCAAAGAACTGACCCCGAGTCAGAGTGCCAGCCGCGAGGAACAACAGCCAAGCAACTGACATTCTGGAAGGAAACCATCAAATGAGCGACCAGAGAGACCCGGCCTTCGAAGCGCTGTATCAGGCTGCAAGAAAAGAGGGCAAGCCGCTGACCGTCTGGGCCGGTGGGGATGCCAAATCGCAAGCCCTGGCCTATACGGCACAGTTCGAGCAGATGTTTCCCGACATTCCTATCTCGGTGACGGTCGATTTGTCGAAATACCACGATGCGGAACTCGACAAGCGCCTGATGTTCGGAGAGGACGTGCCCGATGTGATCCACATTCAGACGGTTCAGAACTTTCCCGAATGGGCTGCGAACGGAGTGCTGCAACGGTATCGTCCGTTGGGCGTGGAACACGCGCCGCAACAGTTTGTCGATCCGGACGGCTTCTTTGCGCCCATCGGCGTTTTCCAGTTTGCGCCGACGAGCGATCATGCTCAGCTTCCCGACGCGCCCGTCGAATACGAGGATTTCCTGCGTCCTGACCTGAAGGGCAGGATCGTGCTGACATATCCGCATGATGACGATGCCGTTCTGTATCAGTTCCTGCAGATCATCGCGCAGCAAGGCTGGTCGTGGTTCCACCGCCTGATGAAGCAGGACATCCGGTGGGTGCGCGGCACGCAGACCCCGGTCGAGGTTATCAGGGCGGGGCAGGCGGCTACGACCTTCACGTCCTACTTCCCGCTTGTTGCGCCCGATGGCAGCAGCATTCGCACAACGATACCCGAGCGGGGGTATTTTCAGGCCTGGTTCCAGATCGGCGGCATTCTGGCCAAAGCCAAGGCCCCCGAAGCCGCGCGGCTTTATCTGTCTTACCTGCTCAGCAAGGCGCATCAGGACCCGGCATGGACGTTCCCGGCCCGGACGGATGTTGCTGCGGCCCCAGGACTGAAAGCGATCGGCGAGTATTCCAATGCCTCTCCGGCGGGGTTTGCGGCCTTCATGGCCGATCGCGGAAAGGTCGAACGCTGGCGCTTCATCTTCGAAAGCCTGATCGGGCCGGTCGAAGGTGTGAACCCTAATACCCTCGATATGTGACAGGGTCGGGCCGGATGGCACGACGCGGTTCTCCCGCGTCGTGCCCGCGCTGCGAACTCCGTAGTCATACGGATGCAAATCCACCGAAACGCGGCTATGGTATGGCCCGACCTCACCACCGATCCCGCGGATCGCCGCTCAATGGAAGGCGCGCTTGGCAAAGCCTGCAACGCAATCGGATCGTTCGGATCACCGATCCCTTCTTGGGCCCGGCCTGTGGTTTTTTGCGTGTTGTATCGCGATTGGCGTGATCTGGCTGACCGAGCGCAGGGCACAGATCGCGGAGCTTGTGGAAACCGGCACGCGCCTGCATGCGCTTGCTTCGCAACGGGTCGATCAGCACGACGCCCATCTGACTGCCCTTTCGGCCGTCGCGATTGCCGGGGCGGGGGAACGCCCCGATCTTTTCCGCGAGGTCGGCGCCACGATCATGCGCTTCTATCCAAGGATCACAAGCATACTCCTCGTGCCGCTGGATGCCGAAGCGGCGACGCTCGGGATCGGTCAATCGGGGGCCGATCTGCACGATACGATCCGAACGGCCGCGCGTCGATCAGAGGGCGCCCCGGTCATGGTGCGTCATCCCGAGGGCGGGCCTTATTATGTGATCGTGAAGCGCAGTCCGAATTCCCAGGACGCACGCTATGGCCTTGCGCTGGTGATAGATGCCGTGGCCCTGCTGGCCGGTGAAAATGATGATGGTCTGCGCGGGGCATATTCCCTCAGGGTGTCGATGCCAGACGGAACGGCCCTTGTGGAACGCGGTGCGGCGCTGACGGAACCCCTGTTCGCGCGCACCCTTTCAAGCAGCACCCAGCCGTTGCGACTTGAAGCATCGGTCGCCATCACGCCCGCGTCGCTTCTGCCGCCGGGCAAGGTTCTGGCGGCTCTGGCGCTGATCTCGCTTCTGGGCGCAGGCATCGGCGCGGTGCACCGCCAACGCGCCCGAATGCGCGCTGCAGAACGGCGGGCCGAACTGAGCGGGCTGGAAACACGCCTGAGCCATGCCGGCCGGGTCAATGCACTGGGGGAAATGGCAAGCGGCATGGCGCATGAGTTGACGCAGCCGCTGACAGCGATCCTTGCACAGGCCCAGGCCGCGCGCCATCTGGCCGCGCGCGGCGAAGCCGGCAAGCTTGGTCCAATCCTTGACGAGGTTGTCGGACAAACCCGGCGCGCTGCGGCCATCCTCGAACGTCTGCGCACCTGGACACGCCCGCAGGAAAGACGGCCCGAGCCGGTTGATCTGCGGGCGTGCATCGAGGTGGCCCGGACGCTTCTTGCACCTCAGGCAGAGGCTGTGGGCGCTGTGTTTGACATGCGCATGCCGCGCGACGCGGTGATGGTGCTGGCGGACCGGGTCGAACTGGAACAGGTGCTTTTCAACCTTGTGAAGAACGCGCTGGATGCGGTGGCCGGGAACCATGCCCCGCGCCGCATAGGTGTTATTCTGTCAGCGGACGGTGCCCTGGCGCAGGTCGATGTAACCGATACCGGGCCGGGGGTCAGGGCGGATGTGCGCGACAGCCTTTTTGCGCCTTTTGTCACCACCCGCGAGGGTGGCACGGGCCTGGGACTGGCGCTGAGCCACCGGCTGGTCGAGCGTGCCGGGGGCGATCTGGTTCTGGTTGGCGGTCCGGGCGGGGCCCGGTTCCGGATCACCCTTCCGCTTGCCGATGAAGGCGTCGGGGCGGCGGCATGAGCGTGCCCGTCTATCTTGTCGACGACGACGTGGCGGTACGCAGGGCCTTATGCCTGCTGCTTTCGACCGTGGGGATTGAAGCGACCGCCTATTCCGGCCCCGAAGACTTCCTGCAGGCCTTGCCCGGCCTAGCGCCGGGCTGCCTGATCCTCGATATCCGGATGCCCGCCATTTCCGGTCTCAAGCTGCAGGAACGGCTGCATGAGGCTGGCACGGAATGGCCGACCGTCGTAATCTCGGGGCATGGCGATATCGAAGCCTGCCGCCGGGCCTTTCGCAACGGCGCCATCGACTTCCTGTCCAAGCCGGTGGATGAGCAGGATCTGATCGACGCGATCCAGAAGGGGCAGGCGGCCCTTGCGGCCGACCTGTCGGCAAGGGCCGAACGGCGCGAGACGCTGGCGCTTGTGGCAAGCCTTTCGCCGCGTGAGCGCGAGGTTCTTTCATATGTTGCGAGAGGCTTCTCTACCCGTGAGATCGCGCATGCATTCGCGGTTTCGTCCCGCACGGTGGAAAGCCACCGCGCCGCGATCGCTGCCAAGCTGGGCACGACGTCGCCGGCCGAAATGACCCGCCTTTGGATCGAGGCAGAGGCCACTCCGTAGAAATACGGAGCCTGAGTGCAAGCACTACGAATGGGGCGACGACGGCGTGTGCGGTAGGTTTGGAGCTGTCATCAGAACAGGAGAAGCGACATGCTCAGACCTCTCGTTTTCATCGCGGCCGCACTTGCCTCCCCCATCTGCGCCGCAGCACAGGACCTGCCTACCGCACCCTATCTTCCGCTCGGGCGGGCGTCCGATGCCGCGCGCGTGGCGCTTGAGGCCTGCGCGGCCGATGGCCATAATGTCGGCGTTGCCATCGTTGAGCGCAGCGGCGCCACCAAGGTGCTTCTCAAGGCTGACAATTCCGGCCCGCATACCGGTGCGAGCGCGACCGGCAAGGCCTTTGCATCCGCCGGGCTTGGACGGGATACGGCGGGGCTGGCCGATTTCATCGCGGCCAATCCCCAAAATGACGGGTTGCGCGACATGGACCCGCGCATGGTCATCCAGGCGGGTGGCTTGCCGATCCGGATCGGTGGTGCGCTGATCGGCGGAATCGGTGTTGGCGGCGCACCATCGGGCGCGATGGATGCCGATTGCGCGCGGGCGGGTCTTGACGCCATCGGTGCGGAATGATGCAGCGCCGGTTCGTGTGTCCTGCGCGCGGACCGGGCCCTCTCGATCAGGAAGAAAGGACGGGAACTACCATGTTTCGCATGACGCTTGCCGCATTGATGCTTGCTTCGGCCGCGTCGGCCCAGACGGCGCCTTCCGCGGCCGAGATTGCCGCCTATAAGGGGCTGTTCAGGGCCGCGCATGAAGGGGACGTTCAGGGTATCGGGCGCCTGCTGGACGGCGGGGCGGACATCGATGCACGCGACTCGAAGGGGCGCGCGGCTATTCATGTGGCGGCTTTCGCCTCGCACGACGATGCGTTGCGCGCCCTGGCCGAAGCGGGGGCCGATATGAACGCGCTCGAAGGCCGTGCCTATGACGTCGTCACCATCGCGGCGGTGGCCGACGATCCGGAATTGATGTCGCTTGCCATCGACCTGGGCAACGATCCGGGGCTCGTGACCAGCCCCTATGACGGAACCGCCCTGATCGCAGCCGCGCATCTGGGCCATGTCGAGGTCGTCCGGCGCCTGATCGCCGCCGGTGCGCCTTTGGATCACGTCAATAACCTGCACTGGACCGCCGTGATGGAAGCCGTGGTCCTTGGCGATGGCGGACGCGACCATCAGGCGGTTTTGGCCGCATTGCTTGATGCAGGGGCCGACAGGGGGCTTGCCGACCGCGATGGCGTGACGCCGCTCCAGCACGCGAGAGCCCGTGGCTATGCCGAAATGGCCGAGCGCCTGGAACGGGCAGATTGATTTATGGCCGGGCGCGCCCGTCACGGCTGCGCTTCAGGCATTGTCATAGGCGGCTCGCGCCGAAATTATGGTCGGCATGCCCTTTTCCGCCCATTCGACAAGCGCCAGGACATGCGGAAGAAACCCATGCCCCAGTTCAGACAAGCTATAGCTTACGCTAGGTGGCTTCGTATCGAAAACCTCGCGCCGGACGATGCCATCACGCTCGAGGTTGCGAAGGGACTGGGTCAGCATGCGCTTCGAAATATCCGGAAGCGCGCGCTGTAACGCATTGAAACGCCTTGGTTCCTGTCCAAGCTCCATCAGGATGAGGACCGGCCACTTGGCCGACACATGATCAAGCACCTGTCGTACTGGACAGTTGCCCGGCTCGAACCCCCGGTCGTCGCCTTCCGGCATCGCTCTTTGTGTTCGGGGCGTCATCGGTTGGTTCCCTTTCTGTAACCTTGTGCCAAAAATCTGCCTCCTTTCGCGCTTCGAAAATGGTCTCTAAATGAGACCAATATCCGATTCGAGACCTGAAAGGAAAGAAAATGACGACCTATCTCGTGACCGGCGCATCGGGACAGCTCGGGCAACATGTGGTGGCGCATCTGCGCAGCCTCGTTCCTGCCGATGACATTATCGCACTTGTGCGTTCGGACGAGGCCCGCGCAGCTTACGACGCCAGTGGAATTCCGACCCGTCAAGGCGATTACGAAGACCTGCAGAGTTTGCGCGCGGCGTTCGCGGGCGTCGATCGCGTTCTTCTGATCTCCTCCTCCGAAGTCGGCAAACGTGCCGCGCAGCACAAGAACGTTCTGGATGCGGCGAAGGATGCAGGTGTGGGTTTTGTCGCCTACACTTCAATCCTCAATGCCGATACGGGCGGCATGGCCCTTGCCGAGGAACATCTTGCAACCGAGACGGCCCTGCGGGAAAGCGGCCTTCCGCACGCGATCCTGCGCAACGGCTGGTATTCGGAGAATATTGCCGGCACCGCGGCGCAAGCAATCGGAATGGGCAAGCATTTCGGCGCCGCGGGCGATGGCCGCTTCGCCACGGCGGCGCGGCAGGACTATGCCCAGGCTGCGGCCGTGGTGCTTGCCGGGACGGGCCATGAAGGGAAGACCTATGAACTTGGAGGCGACGAAGATTTCAGCCTTGCGGAATACGCCGCGCTTCTGAGTGAGATCTCCGGCAAGGATGTGGTCTATGTCGATCTCGATGAGGCCGGATATGCATCCGCACTGGTCGGCGCCGGCCTGCCCGAAGGTTTTGCCGCGATTCTGGCCGACAGCGATGCGAAAGCTGCGCAGGGGGCGCTTGCAACCCAACGCCGCGATCTTCACCAGTTGATCGGACGTTCCACGACGCCCATGCGTGCGACGTTGAAGGCAACCCTTGCCCGTGGCTAAACAAAATGAGGGCGGTCGCCGCGTTGCGGCCGCCCTTTGCCCTGCCAATGGTCACAGAACGTCCGCCTGCCGGATATCCTCGACCGCGAAATCAATCAGCGCGCGAACCTTGCGCGGTAGAGTGCGGCCCTCAAGGTAGACGGCACTGAGCTGCGCGGACAGCCCCTCGAATTCGTCCATCACCGGGACAAGACTACCGGCCTCAAGCGCATCCAGAAGTGCAAAGCGGGGGGCGTAGCAGATGCCGAGGCCCGCTGCCGCCAGCTCGACTGCGGCCCGCGCCGAATTGACCTGAAAACGTCCCTGAACCTCGACAACACTCTCGGCACCGCCCCTGTGGAACACCCAGCGGCGCGGTGCACGGCGATTGGTGTCGAGGATGCAGGCGTGGTGGATCAGATCCTCCGGCCTCGCAGGGGCACCATGGGCTGCGAGATAGGCCGGACTTGCGACTACGACAGAGCGTATCTCTCCGAGTTTGCGTGATTTCAGGGAAAGCATGTTCGATTGCCCGATGCGGAAGGCCAGGTCTATCCCCTCGCTCGCAAGGTCGACGAACCCGTCATGCAGGCGCAGATCGAAGGTCAGGCCGGGGTTCTTCGCGGCAAACCGGCCCAGCATGCCGCCGACATGGGTTTCGCCGAAGGTCACCGGTGCCGAGATGCGGATGACACCTGTGAACCCGCGGGAACCTTCCGAGACCTCGGCCAGCATATCGTCGAGATCGTCCAGAAGCGCGGGCGCACGGGCCAAAAGATCCTCGCCTGCCGGGGTCAGGCCGACCTTGCGTGTGGTGCGTTGGAACAGGCGCACACCAAGGCGCCTTTCCAGTTCCGCGACATATTTCGAGGTCAGCCTGTTCGACACGCCGATCTGATCTGCGGCGGCGGTGAACGATCCGGTCTTGGCTGTTGCCACAAAGGCCCTGAGCTCGTCGGTAAGGTCCATGGCGCTAAATTAAGAATAATATGAAGATTGTCATACTTTAAATTCGCCATTTTGTTGGTGATCTGCAAGCCCTAATTTGACGGCAGGAAAACAAGCAGCCGCATCGGGCGGCACGAAAGGAACCGCAATGAAAATCGCAATCATCGGAAATGGAAACGTGGGTGGCGGATTGGCGAATGCGCTGTCGCGTGCCGGACATGACGCCACGGCCTACGGGAAGGACGCCGATCTTTCCGCTGCGGTCGCCGCCGCCGAGGTGGTCATCCTTGCCACGCCTTTCGGTACGGCCGAAGACCTTGCCGGCAAGGCAAGCTTCGACGGAAAGACGGTTGTCGACGTGTCCAACCCCATCACTGCCGATTTCTCGGGGCTTCTGGTCGGCCATGATACCTCGGCCGCAGAAACCATCGGGGCGCAGCTGCCCGGGGCCCGCGTCGTCAAGGCCTTCAATACCGTTTTCGCCCAGCACTACGCAACGGATCTCAAGATCGCCGGAACGCCGATCCAGACCTTCGTTGCCGCCGATGACGAGGTGGCGCGGGACACTGTCATGGCACTGGCCGCCGACATGGGGCTTGAGCCCGTCAATGCCGGGCCGCTCAGGAATGCCCGCTACCTCGAGCCGCTTGGCTTCATGAACATCCAGTTCGGCTATGTTCTGGGCCTCGGCGTTGCAATCGCTCCGAAATGGCAAATTGCCTGATCTAACGAAAGGATCCCTGTCATGACCACGCATAGCAAGACCGACTACGCCGCGACGCTGCTTCGCATTTCCAGCGGTGTGCTGTTTCTGGCCCATGGGCTGCTCAAGGTGAATGTCTTCACCATCGCGGGCACCGTCGGCTATTTCGAAAGCCTCGGCCTGCCGGGCCTGTTCGCCTACCTGACCATCGCCGCGGAAATCGGTGGCGGCCTTGCGCTTATCCTTGGTGTCGCGGTTCGGCTGGTCTCGCTGGCGCTTATCCCCGTCCTGCTGGGCGCGACCTGGGTGCATTCGGCGAACGGCTGGCTGTTCTCGGGCGAGGGCGGCGGCTGGGAATTCCCGCTGTTTTGGACCGTCGCACAAGTGGTCATCGCCCTTCTGGGCGCGGGGGCCTTTGCGCTGCGTATCCCGGTTCTGCAACGCGCGCTTGGCCAATTCGCCTGACGGCCGCAAACTCCTGCGAACGCAGCGCCGGGCAGATGTTCCGGCGCTGCGGGCTGCGTCCCGGATATCCATGAAAGGCAACAGACATGCCCACCCCCCGCACGCTGAACGATCTCAAAGCCGGTCTGTCCACCTCTGACCGGATGCCGCTGGTCTTCCTGGGCCATGGCAGCCCGATGAACGCGATCGAGGATACCCGGTTCAGCCGGGCCTGGAGCGAACTTGGCAAGACCCTGCCGCGTCCGAAGGCGATCCTTGTCGTTTCGGCCCATTGGATGACCCGCGGCACGACACTGGTCGATGTCTCGGATATGCCCCGGACGATCCATGATTTCTACGGCTTTCCAGACGCGCTTTTTGCACAGCGCTATCCGGCCCCTGGCAATCCTGCGCTTGCCCGCGAAGTGGTGTCGCTGCTGGCCAGCCATCATGCCGAGGAAGATGACAGCTGGGGGCTCGATCACGGTGCCTGGACTGTCCTGAAATACCTCTATCCGGGCGCCGATGTTCCGGTCTTTCAGGTCTCGATCGACATGACCCGCGGGCTCGATTACCAGCTGGAGATCGGCAAGACCCTGTCCGAGCTGCGGGATCGAGGGGTTCTGATTCTTGGTTCCGGAAATGTCGTCCATAACCTGGGCGCGGTCAGGTGGGGGGCCAATAGCGCTCCGCATGATTTCGCGCTGGAATTCGACACGCTCTTCGCGGACCGGCTGACGGATCGAAACTTCGCCGCGCTTGCCGACCGGGACGGGTTGGGATCACTGCTACACATTGCCCACCCGACCGTCGACCACTACTTGCCCGCGTTGACCATCGCCGGGGCGTCCGACGGGCGCGACGAGTTGACTTTCATGACCGACAGCATCGACCTTGGGTCGATTTCCATGCGGTCTTTCGTGTTTCACGCCACCTGAGGAGAGAAAACATGCTTGTTGACGGAAAATGGGTCGAAAGCTGGCAGCCGGTTCAGACGGCCGACAAGAAGGGCCGCTTTGTGCGCCAGGTGTCCAGTTTCCGCAACTGGATCACGCCTGACGGCAGCGCGGGGCCAACCGGCGAGGGCGGCTTCGAGGCCGAGGCAGGGCGGTACCGCCTTTACGTCGCGCTGATCTGCCCATGGGCCTCGCGCGCGCTGATCGCGCGCAGGCTCAAGGGGCTTGAAGGTCTGATCCAGGTAACGGTGGTCAACCCGGTCATGTCGGATCAGGGCTGGCAGTTCGGCGGCTATGATGGTGCCGACGAAGACCCGCTGTTCGGTGCCGCCTACCTGCACGAGATCTATACAAGGGCTGATCCGCATTTTACGGGGCGCGCCACTGTGCCCGTGCTTTGGGACATGAAGCGGAACGTCATGGTGAACAACGAAAGTGCCGATATAGTGCGCATGTTCGACACCGCCTTCGAGGCCCTGGCCCCGTCGGAGTATCGGCTCTATCCGCAGGACCGGGCGGCCGAGATCGACACCCTGAATGCCGAGATCTACGACCGGCTGAACAATGGCGTTTACAAGTCAGGGTTCGCCAGTTCGCAAGAAGCATATGATGAGGCGGTCGAGGGTGTTTTCCATATGCTCGACAAGCTGGAAGAACGTCTGAGCGGTGATTACCTGTTCGGTGACAGCTTGACCGAGACGGACATCCGCACCTTCGTCACCTTGATCCGCTTCGATGCCGCTTATCACGGCCTCTTCAAGACCAATCGCCGCCAGATAGCCGACTATCCGCGCCTCTCGGCCTATATGAGGCGGGTTTTCATGCTGCCCGGCGTTCGAGAGACGGTAAACATGGACCACATCACGCGGGGGTATTACGCGATCAAGGCGCTGAACCCGACACGCATCCGGCCTGTCGGTCCGGACCATATCGCAAAGCTTCTTGATCCATGACCGCGGGGGCTGTGGCCGAACCCGGACAGCATCGGTCACGGACCCCATTGCCTTGTTGCCGAGGGCAAAAGGTTTCGTGCAATGGCCGTCAGGCCAGGAAGAACAGCACCGTCATGATCGCGCCGACCGCGGTCACGAAATGGCGCAGCAGGTCGGTCCTGACGATCTTGCGGCTTTGGCGCGCGCCGAGATATCCGCCCAGCATCGCGCCCACGACCATGACGGCGGCCTGTTCCCACGCGATCAGCCCCGCCGTGATGAAGGTCAGGACCGAAATCACCGACAGCACGGCCGACAGCAGGTTCTTCAACCCGTTCATCCCGTGCAGGTTCACATAGCCCAAGAGGCCGAAACTGGCGAGCAGCACGATCCCCAGCCCGCCGTTGAAATACCCCCCGTAGATCGACACGGCCAGGATGACCACCGCCGAAAGGGCCGGGCCGATGCTGTGGCCCGCGTCGCGGCGTAACAGCCGCAACAGTCCCGGGCCGGCGGCGAAAAGGACGGTCGCGGCCAGCAGAAGCCACGGCACCACCCACATGAAGACCTCGCCCGGCGTGACGATCAGCAGCAGTGCCCCCAGCAATCCCCCCGCCGCGGTGATGGCCACGATCGCGCGCAGCCCAAGGCGCCCTTCGGCGCGAATGTCGTGCCGGAAGGCCCAGGCACTGCTGACATAGCCGGGCAGGGCGATGAAGGTGGCCGTCGCATTCGCGCTGACCGGCGGAACGCCGACATAGATCAGCGCGGGCAGGCTGAGGAAGGTGCCGCCCCCGGCAATCGCGTTCAGCACGCCGGCCAGGAAACTTGCGGCAACAAGCAGCACCATGTCGAACATCGTCTTTCTCCCTGACTCTGGGGCAACCGGGTTTCCTGTTGCACGGGGCGGGATTGGTCTGCAAATTGGTCTGGGTTTCGGGGCAGGATGCACGGAATGCACGACGATCTTTCAGCACGGCTGCGCCACTTGCTTGCGGGGATGGCGCCTGACCACGGCGACCGGCTGCCGCCCGAGCGTGAACTGGCCCGCCAGCTTGGATGCAGCCGCGAAACCCTGCGCAAGTGGCTGGCCGTGCTGGAGCGGGAGGGTGAGATCTGGCGCCATGTCGGACAGGGCACCTTTCGCGGCACGCGGCCACCCCACCTGCCGGTGCGCGATGCGATCCTTGTCGATGGCGCGACCCCGCCCGATGTGATGCGCGCGCGGCTGCTCTTGGAACCGAAGGTGGCGGCCGAGGCCGCGCGCCGCGCCGCAGCCCCCGATATCGCGCTGCTGCGCGACCGGGTGGCCGCCGGACGGGCCGCCCGAGACCGCGCCGCATGCGAGCAGGCAGACGACAGGTTTCACCAGGCCATCGCGGGCATCGCGCGCAACCCGATCCTGATCGGGTTCCTGAGCTATCTTTCGGGCGCCCGCCGCCGCGCCGCCTGGCAGCGCGAGTGGGACCGGACCTATCGCCGCATCGGGGCCGACGAATTCCGCACGATCCACAGCGCCCAGCACGACTGCATCGTGGATGCGATCGCGGCGGGCGATGCAAGCGGGGCCGAAATCGCCATGGCGACCCATCTGGAAACGATCGACAAGGCGATGTCCGGCGGCGGGGCGTAGCGCCTGACGGGGAAGGGCGGGGCGGTGCAAACCCGCCCCGCCCGACCGGGATTATTCGGCGTCGCCGGCCTTGGGCAGTTCGGCCCAGGCCGCCAGGAAGGCGTCACGCGATGCCGCGGCTTCGGCCTCGTCGACGGGGAACACCGCCACGGCCGACAGTTCGGGCAAGCCGACATGCTCGGACACCGTGATGTCCGCGCGGCTGGGGCGCCGGAACGCCGCCTTGAGAAGCGCGATCTGCGCATCCTGCGACAGAAGCGTGTCGATCGTCTTCTGCGCGGTTTCGCCCGCGGGGGCGCCCTTGATCAGGCCCGAGAACTCGACGGTCTGGAAGGTGCCTTCCGAGGGGTAGGCCAGCGAAAGCTCGGTCTGGCCGCCGTCGATATAGGCGTAGCTGTTCGTCTCGAAGGTTAGGCCCACGGCATATTCGCCCATCGCCACGCCCTTGGGCACCGCCGAGGACGACCCGCTTGTCACCACATTCGCAACGACGGCCTTGTAGGTCTGTTCGTCGAGCAGCTTCGAAAGCCCCCAGGCGATGGTGTAGCCGGTGGAGCTGTTGGCCGGGTCGGGCATGATCACGCGGCCTTTCCAGACCGGATCGGCCAGCTCGGCCCAGCTTGTCGGGGCGGTGGCGCCGTCCAGCAGGTCGGTGTTCACCATGATCGTGACAAGGTGGATATTGGTCGGCTGGAACAGGTCGCCCGGATAGCGCAGCGCCTCGGGGATGGCGGCCAGTTCGGGCGAGGCATAGGCCTCGAACAGCGCCTCGAACGCGCCAAGCGTATTGGCCGAGGAGGACCAGAACACATCGCCCTGCACGTTGCCCTGTTCGGCCTCGATCCGGCGCAGAAGGACGCCGCTGCCCCCGGTGATGACGCCCAGATCAGTGTCGAGCGCGCCCTTGACCGCAGCCTGCACGGCCTCGTAGGCGGGAACGGGGTTCGAGGTATAGAGCACCGGGTCCTGGGCCAGGGCGGGGCCCGCGGCAAGGCCGAGGCCAAGGGCCAGGCCGGCAATTGGATTGTATTTCATGTCAGTTCCTCTCTCTGTTGTATTCTCTTGGTTTTTCCGGGGGGCGGCCCGTTTCCGGGCCGTGGGCGGCATCGCTACCTGCGTGAGAAGACGTCGATGCCGAACACCTTGGTTGCAACGATGATCGGGATCAGGATGACGGCGACCAGCACGAGGCCATAGGCCGAGGCATAGGCCATCAGACCGGAATCGATCAGGCGGAAGATCTGGATCGGCAGGGTCTCGCGCCCGCCCGAATAGACAAGGATCGAGGCCGAAAGCTCTGCCACCGTCGTCGTCCATGTCAGGATCGCGGCCGAGGCGACGGCCGGCAGCATCACCGGCAGCACCACCTTGAAGAAGCTTTGCACCGGCGGCACGCCAAGGCTGATCGAGGCCTCTTCAAGCGAGTTGGGGATGTTGTGCAGCACCGCCTGCCCGTTGCGCATGCCGAAGGGCATCCGGCGCACGACATAGGCCAGAACGATGATCGAGGCGGTGCCCGACAGCGACAGCCAGCCGCTGTTGAACGTGGCCAGCAGCCCCACCCCCAGCACGGTGCCCGACAGCGCCAGCGGAACCGCCGAGACATAGTCGATCCAGGGCGTGAGGATGTTTGGTTTCTTTACCACCAGATAGCTGACAAGCGCGCTGAACACGATCGAGATGAAGGTCGCCACCCCGGCATAGACGAGCGAGTTCACAAGCGGCCCCGGCGCGGTGACGAAGACGCGGATGAGGTTGTCGAAGGTCCATTCGCCCCATTGCATGACCGGCCCGCGCGACCGGGTAAAGGCGCCGATCGCAATCGTCACCAGCGGCAAAAGCGAGATCACCACCACCGCGCCCGAGGGGCGGCCAACCGCCAGCCCGCCCAGCCCGCGCAGCGCCGCCGGGCGCGCGCCCCGGCCCTGCACGATCTCGAAGCGGCCGCGGCGCACGATCCAGCGGTTGAAGAACAGGACCGACATCACGATCAGCACCGACACGCTGGCAAGCGTGCTTTGCATGGTGATGTCCGAGGCCCCCTCGGCCACGGCGGCCTGATAGGTGGCCACCGACAGAAGCGGCAGCCGGTGGCTGAGGATCATCGAAATGGCGAAGTTGCCCACCGCCATGGTGAAGACCAGCAGCGCCGAGGCGAGGATCGTGGGCAGGATCACCGGCAGCATCACCCGCAGGCGCGACAGCACGGGCGCGGTGCCAAGGCTTTGCGCGGCCTCTTCCAGTTGCGCGTCGAACTTGCTGATCGCTGCGACGGTGCCGATATAGACATAGGTGTAGTAGATGAAGCTCATCGAGGTGATGAGGCCGAACCAGCCGTAGAAAGAAGGCAGGCGGATGCCGAATTCACGCAGGAATTTGGTGATAAGGCCGTTATTGCCCAGCATCATCAGCCATGTCTGCGCCGCGATCACTTCGGGGATGACCAGCGTGATGAGCGGCAAAAGCGCGATCAGCGCCTTGCCGGGGAAGGTGTAGCGCGCCGTGACATAGGCCAGCGGCACGCCGATCAGCGTGCAGATCACCGTCACCGCGCTTGCCAGGATCAGGGTGTTGGCGATGGCCTGACGGTATTTCGGGGTCTCGATGACGCGCATCCAGCCCGAAGGACCGTCGCCCAGAAAGCTCGCCGTCAGGATGTTGAGCAGCGGGTAAAGGACGAAAAGGCTCAGCAGCATCAGCGCCAGAAGCGACAGCCAGAACCACGGGGTGCGGAACTGTGCGGCGGTCATTTTGCGATCACCCGTGCAAGGGCCGGGTCGATGCCAAGGCTGACCCGGTCGCCGGGGGCGTATCTGTCATGCCCGGTCTCGTGCGACTCGGCCGTGACCTCGATAGCGCCGCCCAGATCCAGCCGGTAGCTTGTCTTGGCGCCCAGATATTGCCGACCGCGCACGGTGGCGGGCACGGATTGCACCCCCTCTTGTGCGGCGGGGGTGATCTTCAGGTCTTCGGGGCGCAGGATCAGAAGGCCCTTTTCGGCCGGCGCGACCAGCGCGTCGCTTGCCAGAATGCGGGCGGGGCCGATATCGGCCTCGATCAGCCCCTGTGCGTGGGGGCGCAGATCCGCGCTCAGCCGGTTGGCCGAGCCCACGAAATCCGCGACATAGCCGGTCAGCGGGCGGGCATAGATCTCTTGCGGGGTGCCAAGCTGTTCCACCGCGCCGCGGTTCATCACGCCGACCAGATCCGACATCGACAATGCCTCTTCCTGGTCATGGGTGACGAAGACGGTGGTGATGTTCGCCTCGCGCTGCAATTCGGTGATGGTTTCGCGGATCTGGATGCGCAGCTTCGCGTCAAGGTTCGACAGCGGCTCGTCCATCAGCAGGACCTGCGGCTTGATTACCAGCGCGCGCGCAAGGGCGACCCGCTGGCGCTGCCCGCCCGAAAGCGCGGCGGGATGGCGATCGCCAAGCGCGCCAAGGCCCACGCGCTCCAAAGCCTCGTCGATCTTCAGCCGCGCCGCGGTGCCCTTTTCGCCGCGCGCCCGCAACCCATAGCCCACGTTCTGCACCACCGTCTTGTCGGGAAACAGCGCGTAATCCTGAAACACCATGCCGATCGCGCGCCTGTGGGGCGGCAGCCGCGTCACATCAAGCCCGCCGAAGCGGATCGTGCCGCCGCAGGTCGGGACAAATCCCGCAATGGTGCGCAAAAGCGTGGTCTTGCCGCAGCCCGAGGGGCCGAGAAGCGTGAAGAAGCATCCCTCGGGGATGTTCAGCGTCAGGCCCGAGATCACTTTCTCGGTGCCGTAAGCGACGCTCAGATCGGATATGTCAATGCCCATTGGCGTTCCCTGTTTCGCGTTTCTTCGTTCTTGATGATGCGCGGGCCTCAGCCCGCGCGCAGTTCTGGCGGAGTGTCCGAAATCCCAAGTTTTTCAATGATCCCAAGCGCCTGCCGGTGCACACCCGGATCGCCCGCGCCAAGGATGCGCCCGCCGCTGGCAAGGGTCAGGGGCGCGCCGGCCCAATCGGTGATGACCCCGCCCGCGCCTTCCACGATGGGGCGGAAGGCCGCGAAATCGAAGATCTTCTGCCCGGCATCCATCGCAAGATCGGTGCGCCCCTCGGCCAGGCGGCCATAGTTGATGCAGGCGCCACCATAGACCCGCGTCGCGGTTGCGCGGCGCAGCGCCTCAAGCGCGGGAAGCTCGGCGGCGGACATGTAGTCCTGATTGCTGTTGGTCATCAGCGCACGCGAGATGTCGGCGCAGGAGCGCACCTGAACGGGCCGGCCGTTCAGCGTGGTCTGGCGCCCCTCGACGCCCAGCCAACGCGCGTCGTTGGCGGCGGAATCGATGATGCCAAGCCGCGGCACCCCGTCGATCGCAAGGGCGATCAGCGTGCCATAGACCGGAATCCCCGCGATGAACGGGGCGGTGCCGTCGATCGGGTCGATGACCCAGACGGCAGGGGCCGTGGGCGCGTGCGATCCCTCTTCCTCGCCGATGATCCCGTGATCGGGATAGTGCGCGGCGATGCGGGCGCGTAATTCGTGTTCGATCATCAGGTCGGCCTGCGTCACGAGGCTTCGGTCGGGCTTGACCGAAATGCCAAGCGCATCATGCGTCTGGCCGTGCAGCAGCGATCTTGCCGTGTCGGCAAGCGACAGCGCGAAAGCGATGTGGTGATCCTCGACCGCCGAAATCCGGGTCATCATTGCTCCTTGCAGGCAGGCATTGCCTCACAGTCCGCACGCGGGGCGCGGAAGGGCCAAGGCTGGCGCATGCCGTTGATCTGGTTTCCCTGCGGGGCCGAACCCCGATTCATCTGTTCTTTGGGAAATGTGGCAATTTGTGCTATATGTGTCAATATGTGTTTTTTGTGGTTTTATTTGTCAACTGTGGCAGGATTTGTCATAGCAAGGCCCATCCACGCACCGGCAGTTGGGGGAACGCATGTGGCAGGAGGAACGGCACCGCAAGATCAAGGACCAGCTCGCGGCCCATGGCCGGGTTTCCGTCGATCGTATCGTCGAGGATTTCGGTGTCTCGCGTGAGACGGTGCGCCGCGACCTGATGGAGATGGAACTGGCTGGTGAGCTGCGCCGCGTGCGGGGCGGGGCGGTTCCCGTCACGCGGGGGGACACGACCTTCGGCATCCCCGTCACCCTGCGGCTTCAGGAAAAGCGCGCCATCGCGGCACGGGCGCTTGGGCTGCTGCAAAACGGCATGACGATCTTCATGGATGCGGGCTCGACCAGCACCACCATGGCCGAAGCCCTGGCGGGGCCCAACGGTTTGACCGATATGACGTTTCTGACCAACTCGGTCGATGTCGCCCGGCTGCTGACCGATCCCGCGCGGCGGTTTCGCGTGGTGATGCTGGCCGGAGAGTTCAAGCACGATCCGCAAGAGACGTTCGGATCGGCCACGATCAACGACATCCACCGCTACCTCGCTGATGTGGCGCTGCTGGCCCCCTGGGGGGTGGATGCCGAGATGGGTGCGATGAACTATTTCCTGCACGGCGCCGAGATCGCGCGGGCGATGATCCGCAATTCGGAGAAGGTGGTGATCCTGGCCGATCACTCGAAGGTCGGCGCGCCGGCCCGGTCGGTCTTTTGCCCGGTGGCCGAGATGGATCACCTGATCGTGGACGCCAAGGCCCGCAGCCGCCCCGGCTTCGACGCGCTGCAAGCCGCCGTTCCGGGGCTGATCGTGTGCGACTGAGGGGGGGCCTTTATCGGCTGCTCTGCCCCCTGAGAACTGGACCGCCTGAAGCTGGAGTTTTCCGCTATGTTTC